>DAORJJ010000085.1:0-17141 GCA_035439005.1 Polyangiaceae bacterium
CGGGCGTCGCGGCGGGCGGCGGCGCGGCCTTCTCGTCGACGATGTGGAACTCGACGCGGCGGTTGTTCTGGCGCCCCGCCGGCGTGTCGTTCGAGTCGATGGGCTTCTCCTGGCCGAAGCCCACGCTGGAGAGGCGCGCCTTGTCGATGCCGTGCGCCGTGAGCCACTTGACGACCGACGCCGCGCGGTCCGCGCTGAGGCGCTTGTTCTTGGCCGCGACGCCCTGCGAGTCGGTGTGACCTTCGACGCTGACCGCCTTGATCTCGGGGTGATCGGTCATGACCTTGAGCACCGCCTCGAGGACCTCCTCGCTCTCGCGACCAGGGAGGATGAGCGCGCTCGCCGTCTTGAACTTGACTTGGTCAAGGATCTTGATGACACCCGCCTGCACGAACGCCTTGGGGCAGCCGTTGCGCTTGGGATCGGGGTCGGGCTTGCCCGGCTCGTCGGGGCACGCATCCTGATCGTTGAGCACGCCGTCCTTGTCGCGGTCGGTGTCGGGGCACCCGTTGGTCTTGGGATCGCTCGTCTTCAGGCCGGGCTTGTCGGGGCACGCGTCGTTCGCGTCGATGACGCCGTCGCCGTCCGAGTCGGCCGGGCAGCCGTTCTTCGCGGGGTCCTGGTGGCGCACGCCGGGCACGTCGACGCACGCGTCGTCCTTGTCGTAGATGCCGTCCTTGTCCTTGTCGGAGGGGCAGCCGTTCGTGCGCGGATCGTCGGTCTTCACGCCCGGTACGTCGACGCACGCGTCGTCCTTGTCGAGGATGCCGTCGCCGTCGGAGTCCTTCGGCGCCTCGGGCGGGCAGCCGTGCTTCGAGACGTCGTCGCTGGGGACGCCCTTCACGTCGGGGCAGGCGTCGTCCTTGTCGAGGATGCCGTCGCCGTCGCGGTCGGTGACGATCTTGATCTCGGGCTGGTACTCGACGTTCAGCAGCACGCGGGCTTGCGGCGAGCCGAACCCGCGCGTGAAGCCGGTGCCGACGCCCGCGCCGAAGCGCACCGCGCCCGCCGTGTAGTGCGCGCCGAAGAGGCCCTCCACCGGTGTGGTGCGCTTGCCGAAGGCGGCGCTCGTGCCGTCGGGGTTCTTCGTGACCGTCGTAGCCAGGTTCACCTCGGGGCCGACCATGAGCTTCTTGTCGAGCACGTGGAGACCGACGGCGCCGCCGAGCAAGAGCTCGGTGCCCACCGCGGCCTCGGCGAACGGCTGGTCGCGCAGGCGAATGTTGACGCCGGCGCGCGCCGAGTAGGCGATCACCCCGACGTCGCCCGAGACGTTGAGGTGCGGCGCGACGCGGGCGCTGCCGTCGCCGAGGTAGTTCTCCTGGCTGCCGGTGGGGAGCCAGAAGCGGCTGCCGATCCCGAACCGCAGCGGCCCGGTCGGGTCGCCCGCGACCCTGAGATCGAGCGCGAGGCGGAGATCGCCGATGCCCTGCTCCTTCGGTGGCGACGCGAACTGCGCGCCGCGGAACGTGCCCGTGTGGCCGTCGTTGTAGAGCGCGACGGGCAGGTTCAGGCCGAGGCGCAGGCGCTCGAAGAGCACCACGCTGGCGCCGAGGTGCGCGAGGAGCTGGTTTCGGACGACCGAGTTCTGGACCGACCCGTCGGCGTTGTAGATGACGAGCGGTCGGTAGACGTACTCGCCGACGATGCCGAGGGACGGCCGCACCTTCCCGCGGTAGTCCATCGAGTCTTGCGCGAACCACTCGCTGCCGCGCTCGGAGGGCTCGAACTTGCTGACGGCGAACCCCGTCGCCTGCTGGGCGGAGGCCGCGCCCCCGTGCAACGTGAGGGCGAGCCCCGTCAGGGTGGCGAGCGAGGCAGCGAAAAGTGAACGAGCTCTCATAGAATCGATCCTCAGCAAATAGGGAGGCGTTGGCGAAGTCTGGCGACCGCGACGCGCCTAGGCTAACGGCAATTGGAGCCGGAAGTCCACGACGGGCGCGGCCGGCCTCAGGCGGCGTCGGGGAGATCGGAGGCGCAGGCCTTGCATTTTTTGGCCTTGATCGGCACGTCGGACAGACAGAGTGGGCACTCCTTCGTGCTGGGCGGGGGCTCCTTCTTGCCCATGATCTTCGAGACGAAAATGAAGAGGACGAGCGCCACCACGAGGAAATCGAGGACCGAGCCGGCGAGCGCGCCGTATTTGACGGCCACGACGTCCTCGGGCTTCGGGGCGTCGCGGAGCACCCACTTGAGCTCCTTCCAGTTGCCGCTCGGCATGGCGACGGACACGAGCGGCATGATGAGGAAGTCGACCAGGCCCGAGACGATCTTGCCGAACGCTCCGCCGATGATCACGCCGACCGCGAGGTCGACCACGTTGCCCTTGAAGGCGAACTTCTTGAAGTCTTCGATGAAGGCCATGGTGCTCAGTACCTCATCTCGCGGCCGCGGTGGGACAAACCGGCCGACGGGACGCGACCGCGAATGCACGGGTCGGGCCAAGCGAGAACATCGTGAGAATCGGGGGGCAACGCGGGGCTGTGCGGGGTCGCCGCCTCACTCTTGCGGTCGACAAGCGGCACGACGGCCGCCTCGGGATCTTGTAGTCTGCCGGCCATGACCCACCCGCCGACCGCGCGCACACTCGAGGGCGAGACCGCGCCCAAGTTCGCGAAGTCCGTGGCGGCGCCCCGCCTCCGGCTCACCGTCGAGCGCGAGGCGGGTGCCCCCGCGAGCCGCTCGGTCACGATCGACGGCGACCGGGTGCGCGTCGGCTCGCACGAGAGCAACGACGTGGTCCTCGTCGACCCGATGGTCTCGCGGTTCCATTTTCAGCTCCTCCGCGAGCGGGTCGCGTGGCGCTTGCTCGACACCGGCTCGCGCAACGGGACCACCATCCATGGCGTTCGGGTCCGCGACGGCGAGCTCACCGCGCCCGAGGCCGTGCTCGAGCTCGGCGAGTCGCGCGTGCGCGTGACCGAGCTGCCGAGCGAGACCGAGATCGAGATCCTCGACCAGGCCACGTTCGGTGATCTCTACGGTCGCTCGACCGCCATGCAGCGGCTCTTCGCGATCTTGACGCGGGTCGCCGCCCACGACACCAACGTGCTCATCGAGGGCGAGAGCGGCACCGGCAAGGAGCTCGTCGCGGGCGAGATCGTCCGCCGCGGCGCCCGCGCCCGCAAGCCCTTCGTCGTCGTCGACTGCAGCGCGATCTCCCCCAATCTGATCGAGTCCGAGCTCTTCGGGCACCTGCGCGGGGCGTTCACCGGGGCCGACCGCGAGCGCGCCGGCGCCTTCGAGACCGCGAACGGCGGCACGGTCTTCCTCGACGAGATCGGCGAGCTGCCGCTCGACATGCAGCCGAAGCTCCTCCGCGCGCTCGAGGCGAGGGAGATCCGGCGCCTCGGCGAGACCACGACCCGCAAAATCGACGTCCGCGTCATCGCCGCCACGAACCGGCAGCTCGAGCGCGAGGTCAACGAGGGCCGCTTCCGCGAGGACCTCTACTTCCGGCTGTCGGTCGTGACGGTGCGCGTCCCCGCGCTCCGCGAGCGCCCCGAGGACGTCGCGCTCCTCGTGCGCGCGTTCATCGACGCGCTCGAAGCGCACGCCTCCGCCCACCTCTTCACCCCGGAGGTGATGGCCGATCTCGCGCGCCAGCCGTGGCCCGGCAACGTGCGCGAGCTGCGCAACTACGTCGAGCGCGCGGTCGTCCTCCAGGACGTGGACGGCGCACCTCCGCCGCGCGCCAACCGCGAGACACGCGGATCGGGCGTGAGGGTGTGGGACCTCAGCACCTCCTTCCGCGACGCCAAGGAAGAGGCGATGGCCGAGTTCGAATGCGCCTACCTCACGGCGCTCATGGAGTGGGCCGGCGGGAACGTCAGCCGGGCGGCGCGCAAGGCAAAGATGGACCGAATGAACCTCCACCGGCTCGTCCAGCGGTACAATCTGAAGGCGCCGCGCGGGCTCCGCGACTGAGCGGCGTCGCGTTCGTCGCCAACGGCACGGGAAATGCTTTAGACCTGACGACATGCGCCGTCCTCGGGGTCTCTCGCTTCGCACCAAGTGGTCGCTGGCCCTGCTGGGCACGGCGCTCGTCCCGCTCCTCGGGCTCGGGCCGCTCGCCCTCCGCCTGCAGCGGAGCGGCCTCATCGCGTCGGAGACCGCGCTCCAGGCCGCCGTCGCGTCGCAGACCACCAAGTCGGTCACGTTCGCGGTGACCTCCGCCTCGGACGCGGCCCACCGGATTGGGCTGCTCCTCACCAGCGCCTCGAGCGCCTCCGAGCGCGATCCCGAGGCGGGCGCGAACCTGATCGCGCTCGCCAAGGCCGAGGTCGAGAGCGCGGAGACCCTCTCGTCGCTCGTGGTGTACGACGCCGACGGCGCGTACATCGACGCCATCACGCGGACCACCAAGGGCGGCCAAGCGCCCGCGGTCGGGAAGGAGCCGCTCCCCGCGGCCCTGCGGGCCTCCGCCGAACGCGACGGCTCGGCGTGGGCGCGCGCCGAGGCGCCAAGCGATCCGTCGCTCGACGCCCTCACCTACGTCGAGCCGCTGAAGGCCGGCGGCAAGACCACGGGGTTCGTCCGCGCCTACCTCGAGCCGGGCGCGCTCTCCCGCCTCGTGGGGTCGGTGGCCTCCGACCGCTTCGGCGACAAGAGCCGTGACGCCATCCTGCTCGCGGACGACCAGCTCCGCGTCGTGGCGATCGCCCCTGGCGCGAGCCTGAAGGTCGGCGACTCACTCCGTGGAAAGTACATGTTCTCCGCGATGGACCCCGGCACCATCCACTGGGACGTGTCGTTTCAGGGCGCCACCGGCACGTACGCGGGCCCGGACGGAGAGCCGTCGCGGGCCGCGTTCAGCACGCTCGCCCGGCACAAGTGGCTCGCGGTGGTGCAGCGTCCCGAGCGAGAGAGCCTCGCCGCCCTGCGCGACACGCAGCGGGCCTTCGTGCTCGCGCTGTTCGGCGCGGCGCTCTTCGCCGTCGTCCTCGGGGGGCTCCTCGCGGCGCGCTCCACCCGCCCGATCGAGTCCCTGGTCGGCCTGGCCAGGCGCCTCGGTCGCCGGGAGTTCGAGGCTCGCGCGGAGGTGCGCACGGGCGACGAGCTCGAAGAGCTCGGTGACGCGCTCGGCGAGATGGCGAGCTCCATTCAGGCGGGCGAGGCGGAGATCGCGAAGAAGACCCTCGTCGAGGCGCAGCTCTCGCGCTACCTGCCCGGCGCGCTCGCGCGCTCCATCGCCGACGGCACCCGCGCGATCGCGCTCGGCGGCGAGCGGCGCCCGGTGAGCGTCGTGTTCGCCGACATCGCGTCGTTCACCTCGTTCGCGGAGCGCTCGTCTCCGGAGGCGGTCGTCGCGTTCCTGAACGAGGTCTTCTCGATCCTGTCCGAGGTCGTGTTTCGGCACGGGGGCATGGTCGACAAGTTCATGGGCGACTGCATCATGGCCGTGTTCGGCGCCACCGAGGACCAGCCCGACCACGCCGAGCGCGCCCTCGCGGCCGCCGAGGACATGCACCGCTTCGTCGAGACGCAGGCCCCCGACTGGAAGGCCAAGTACGGCTTCGACGTCCGGCTCGGCATCGGGGTCACGTCCGGCGAGGCCCTCGTCGGCAACCTCGGCAGCGAGACCCGGATGGAGTTCACGGCCATCGGCGACACGGTCAACACGGCCGCGCGCCTCGAGAACCTCGCGCAGGCCGGCCAGACGCTCGTGTCGTCGGAGACCGCGCTCGCGGTGGGCGACGCCTACGAGCTGCGCCCGCTCGGGCCGCATGCCCTCCGGGGGAAGCGAGAACCCGTCGAGCTGTTCGAGCTCGTGGTCTAGCTTGGTCTAGAGGAAGCCCCGCCATGACCGACCGCACCCCCGACAGCTTCGCCGCCCCCCCGAGCTCGGGCGCCGCCGATCCCGCGCTCGGCCCGTGCCCGTCCTGCGGCACGCCGCTCGACGGCCTGCGCGCGTGCACCATCTGCGGGCACGTGCTCCCCGACCCGCGCATCGGGACGGTGCTCGCGGGCAAATACCGGCTCGACGCCGTGCTCGGCGAGGGCGGCATGGGCATCGTGTACCGCGCGACCCACGTCGAGCTCGGCGAGCCGCTCGCGGTGAAGTTCCTGAAGGCGGCGTGGGCCGCTCGCCCCGAGTTTCGCGCGCGCTTCCGGCGCGAGGCGGTGATCCTCGCGCGCCTCCGCCACCCGGGCATCGTCTCGGTGCTCGACTTCGGCGAGCTCGGCGGGGAGCTCTACATGGCGATGGAGCTCATCGCCGGGGTCGCGCTGGCGGACGTGATCGCGAAGGACCAGACGCCGATCGCGCGGCTCCGCGTGGCCCCGATCTTCGACGAGCTCCTGGCGGTCATCGAGGCCGCGCACGACGCGGGGATCGTCCACCGCGATCTGAAGCCCGAGAACGTGATGCTCGTGCCCGCGAAGGACCGCGCGGAGCGGGTCAAGGTGCTCGACTTCGGGATCGCGTTCCTCGCGGGGGAGGAGGGCGCGCAGCGCCTGACCGAGACCGGCACGGTCCGCGGCACGCCGCACTACATGGCGCCAGAGCAGTGCAAGGGCACCCACGTCGGACCGGAGGCCGACATCTACGCCGTGGGCATCATGCTCTTCGAGGCGCTCACGGGGACCACCCCCTTCGACTCGAGCGGAGCTTCCGGGCTCATGGTCCAGCACATGTTCGTCGAGCCCCCGCGGCTCGCCGACAGCGGCGTGAAGCCGGAGGTGTCGCGCGGCCTCGAGGAGCTCGTGGCGCGCGCGCTCGCGAAGCGGCCCGAGGACCGCCCGACGGCCCGCGCGATGCGTGAGGAGCTCACGAGCGTCTTTCGAGGCACCGACTTCGCGGCGTTCGCCGACCGAGGCGCGCTCGAGCGCTCGCGGATGGCCGCGCTCTCGCGGAGTGATCGCGCCATCACCGGCGTCGGCAGCCCGCAGCCCGCCGGCGGCGTCACGCCCGTGGGCGACGGGGCGGCCGTCGTGCTCTGGCTCGACGACGCCGACCGCGCCTCCGAGCTGCGCTCGGCCCTCGCCGTGCACGGGGTCCACGGGCACGTGCACCTCGGCGGAGCGCCCCCGGGCCCCGACGCGGCGGCCGGGCGCGCGGTGAAGGCCGTCGTGGTCGGGCGCGGAGACGGCACGGGCGACGCCGTGCGCGCGGCGCAAGGGGGAGCGCCGCTGCTCGCGGTGGGCGCGCGCGACGCGGAGGACACGGCGCGCCTCGTGCGCGCGGGGGCCAGCGACGTGGCGCTCGCGTCGACGTCCGACGACGAAATCATCAAGAAGATCAGGCGCCTACTGCGGCGCGGAAGGTAGGCGAGCGGTGCCGCTGCGGGACATCACACACACTCGGGTCTCACGTTGGGCGCTGCGCGTCGCGGTCGGCGCGGCGGCGCTCGCTCCCGCCGCTGCGCGGGCTCAGAAGCCCGACAGCGACTACACGACCCGGCTCGGCGACGGCTGCAGCGCCATCGCGCAGCGCGCCTACGGCGATCGTCGCCGCGTCGACCTCATCCACAAAGCGAACCCTGGCATGGGCAAGCTGCCCCACTACCTGAAGCCCGGGACGGTGCTGCACCTCCCGCCCCTCGAGGAGGCCGCCGCCGCGCCGGACGCGCGCGTGACGTTCGTGCGAAGTCAGGTCACCGTGCAGGCGAAGGCGACGAAGAAGGCGGCCGTGAACGACCCGCTCTTCCGCACGAACCGCGTCACGACGGCCGACGCGTCGTCGGCCAACGTCACGTTCCGCGACGAGACCCAGCTCCGGGTGGGCGAGGAGAGCCTCGTCATCATCCTCGGGGACGTGCTCGGGGCGGCGCGCCGCGAGCCCGCGCACGCGACGTTGGTGAGCGGCGCGCTCCAGGCGCGGCTCGGCGAGCTCTCCGGCAAGCGCAAGGTGAACGTGGACACCGCCGGCGGCGCCCGCGTCACGATGGCGCAGGGCCAGGCGCGCGTCGACGTCGACGCGGCGAAGACCACGCGCCTCGCCGTGCACGGCGGGAGCGCGACGCTGGACGCGAGCAAGAAGACCGTGGTGGTCCCCACGGGGTTCGGGTCGAAGGCCGAGGAGGGGAAGCCGCCGACCGCTCCCCGACCGCTGCCAGCGGCCCCGGTGTGGAGCGCGGCCCCGCCGGAGGTCGTCTTCGCCAACGGCGACGATCGCGCCAACGTGACCGCGTCCTTCGCCGAGGGGCCCGCGAAGCCAGGCATGGCCTCGGCGCCGGCGGCGTCCTTCCGCGTGCAGCTCGCGCGCGATCCGAAGCTCGACGAGCTCATCACCAACGCGGTCGTGCCGCGCACCAAGACGACGCTGGACGCGCGCGGGCTCCCACCGGGCGCCTACTACGTGCGCGTCTCGGCGATCGACGACGACAAGTTCGAGGGGCCGCCGAGCGCCGTGGCGATGCTCGTGGTCGTCCGCGCGAGCGCGAGCCAGACCAGCCCCGGCCGGGCGTCGCTCGGCGTCTCTCCGGGAGACCTCGTCGCCTGCGGGGCCGACGGGAGCGCCGACCCGGCGTCGCTGTTCGACGTCGACGCCACGGTCGCACACGAGCTCACGTGCCGGCTCAGCCCCCACCGGGCGGGGGTCATCACGCGCGGGGGCGACGTCCCCGCGGCCCCCGGCGGGACGAAGGTGCCCGAGCTCCTGCAGCGCTTCACGGTCACCGCGACGCTCGCCGAGTCGCACCCGGCCGAGGGGCGCGGCGTGGTCGCGGTGGAGCTCCGCGCGGGCTCCGGCGCGCCCCTCTCGGCCGAGGGCATCACCGCGACCGCGTCGAACGGCGTCGAGATCACCGGCATCACCCGCGACGGCCCGCGGGCCCTGCTCGGCGTCCACTTCCCGGCGTCGCCGCGCCCGTTCTTCGTCACCGTCGCGCGCGGCGGCGGGCGAGCCGAGTCGAACATCCTGATCGTGCCCTCGCCCGACGCGCCGCGCCGCCGCGCCGACGGCTCGATCGGGGTCCCGGATCGCGGCTACGAGGTCGGGCTGGGGCTCGGCGTCGGCGCGCTCTTCACCGGGCACGGCGGTCGCCAGCTCACGGCGAGCACCGCCTATCGCCTGCCGCTCGGCAGGCGCGCCGCCATCGCCGTCGGCCCGTCGGTCACGCTCGCGCGCTTCGAGCCCCAGGCCGCCTCCGCCGAGAGCTACAGCCCCCAGCCGCTCGGCGACACGGGCGATCACTTCGACGCGATCGTGGGGTTGCCCGTCTCGCTGCGCCTCTTCCCCCACGCGCTCGTCGCGCCCTACGCGACCCTCGCGCCGGAGCTCGGGTTCCAGCGCGCGACCTTCGCGACCGGCACGGCGCGCGTCACCTCGAGCGCGGCGCTGCTCGGCGGCCGCCTCGCGCTCGGCGCGCAGTCGGAGCTCGGCCCCGGCTGGCTCTTCGTCGAGGGCGCCGTCCGCGCCAGCGCGGCGGTGTCGAAGGACCCCGTCGCCGAGTCGCTCTCCGGAGCCGCCTTCGACCTCGGCTACCGGGTCGGCTGGTAGTTGCATACTGCAGACATTGCCCCACGACCTCGCGCGACGTCGCGGCGGCGCCGGCTCGCCGCGCTGGGCCTCGGCCTGCTCGCGCTCTGCACGCTCGCGCCGAGCGGCTTCGTCTACCGGGACGGCGCGGCGCGCGTGGTCGACGAGGCCCGCGCGCGCCCGGCCGAGGTGATCGTCGTCCTCGGCGCGCGGGTCTATGCCGACGGCCGCCTCAGCGACGCCCTGGCCGATCGCCTCGAGGCGGCGCTGCGGCTCTACCGGGCAGGCCGCGCGCCCACCGTGCTCGTGAGCGGCGCCGACGACGAGCCGGGCGCGATGCGCCGCTGGCTCGAGGCGCGCGGTGTCCCACCGACCGCGATCGTGGAGGACCCCGGCGGCGTCGACACCTACAGCACGATGGCGCGGGCGCGCGGCGCGTACGGCGCGACGAGCGCGATCGTGGTCACGCAGGCCTTCCACCTGCCTCGCGCCCTCTACCTCGGCGCCCGCAAGGGCCTCACGTGCGAGGGGGTGGTCGCCGACGCTCGGCGCTACCAGAAGGCGGGCTACTATCAGGTCCGCGAGGTGTTCTCCCGCGTGCGGGCCTTCGTCGACGTCACCCGCGGGCGCGAGGTGCCCCTCGCGCGGTGACGGCGTGCGCGTCGCGCGCGTGGCAGGAAACACGCCCGGCCGAGCTTGCAGCGAGGCGCGCCCCGCCCGACAATCGGCCGTCATGGGACTCTTCGACCGCCTCGACCGCTCGCCTCGCATGCCCACGCCCGAAGAGGCGCTCGCCGGGTCCGCCACGCCGATCGCCCCTCCCGAGCGGCACTTCGTCAGCGGCGCGCGCCTCGCGCCGCCCTTCCCCGACGGGCTGGAGGAGGCGATGTTCGGTCTCGGGTGCTTCTGGGGCGCCGAGCGCGCGCTGTGGAAGGCCCCGGGCGTCTACTCCACGATGGTGGGCTACTCCGCCGGCTTCACCGTGAACCCGACCTACAAGCAGGTGTGCACGGGCCAGACGGGCCACAACGAGGTCGTCAAGGTCGTTTACGATCCGACCAAGACCTCCTTCGACGCGCTGCTCGCGCTCTTCTGGGAGAGCCACGATCCGACCCAGGGCATGCGCCAGGGCAACGATCGCGGCACCCAGTACCGCTCGGGCATCTACACGTTCGGCGCCGCGCAGCGGGAGGCCGCGCTCGCGTCGAAGGCCGCTTACCAGGCGGCGCTGAGGGACGGCGGCCACCCCGGCACGATCACCACCGAGGTGCTGGACGCGGGCCCGTTCTACTACGCCGAGGAGTACCACCAGCAGTACCTGGCGAAGAACCCGGACGGCTACTGCGGCCTCGGCGGCACGGGCGTCGCCTGCCCTATTGGGGTAGGCGGTGTGGGCGCCCGCGCGCGATGAGGGTCATCGTCGCGGGCGCGGGCACGGCCGGCGCGTGCATCGCGGCCCGCGCGACCGAGAGCTCCGCGGTGGAGGTGCTCCTCGTCGAGGCCGGCCCCGACTACCCCGACCCGCGCGGCCTCCCCGACGACCTGGCGAACGGCAAGACCAACTCGATGCGGCGGCACGACTGGGGCTTCCGCCACACCCCGCACCCCGGCTCGCCCCCGTTCCTCTTCCCGCGCGGCCGGGTCGTCGGCGGCTCGTCGGCGGTGAACACGTGCATCGCCCTGCGGGGGCAGCCCTGGGAGTTCGACGAGTGGGCGGCGCTCGGCCTGCCCGAGTGGTCGTACGAGCGCTGCCTGCCGGCGTTCCTGCGGCTGGAGCGGGATCTCGATTTCGGCGGCCTCCCGCACCACGGCGACGCCGGGCCGCTGCCGATCCGCCGCCACCCGGACAGCGAGCTCCTCCCGTGGAACGTCGCGCTCATCGAGGCGGCGGTGGCGCTCGGGCACGCGCGCTGCGACGACCACAACGGCCCCGCGCCGCTCGGCGTGGGCCCCCAGCCCATGAACAAGCTCGACGGCCGAAGGATCAGCGTCGCGGAGGCGTACCTCACGCCGCGCGTGCGCGCCCGGGAGAACCTCACCCTCGCGCCCGACACGCTCGTCCGACGCGTGCTCTTCGAGAACCGGCGCGTGACGGGGCTCGAGGTGGAGACCCACGGGCGCGTGCACACGCTCTCGGCGGACCGCGTGATCCTCTCCGGCGGCGCGCTGGGCACGCCGGGCGTGCTGCTGCGCTCGGGCATCGGCGACGAGCGCGACGTGCGCGCGCTCGGGGTCGAGCCGGTGTCGCACGTACCCGCGGTCGCCAAGCGCCTGCTCGACCACCCCGGCCTCGCGCTCTTCTTCTGGCCCACCTCGAGCTTCGTGAGCAAAGACGACCCGATCATCCAGGTCATGCTCCGCGTGACCTCGGAGGGCAGCGACCACCCCGGAGATCTCCAGCTCCAGGGCGGCTCCGGCATGCCCACGCCGTTCTTCCACCTGCCCGTGGTCACGCTGATGGCGCACATCGGCAAGCCCGACGGCCACGGCCGGCTCCGCTACGAGAGCGCGAACGCGCGCGTGCCGCCGGTCATCCACTCCAACCTCATGCAGAATGCACGTGATCGCGCGAAGGCCGTCCAGTGCGCGGCGCTGCTCCGCGATCTCGCGGCCCAGCCCGCGATGCGCGCGCTCGCGAAGCCCTTGTGGCCGCGCCCGTCGGTGCTGGCGTCGAGCGAGGGGCTCGCGCGCTACGTGGGCGGCCTCAACGACTCGGGGTACCACCCCTCCGGCACCGTCCCCATGGGGCCCGAGGGCAGCGTCGACGCGGCCGTCGACGGCCGGGGTCGCGTGCGCGGGGTGCGCGGCCTGTTCGTCGCCGACGCGAGCATCATGCCGACCATTCCCTCGGTGAACATCAACCTCCCGACGCTGATGATCGGCGAGCGGTTCGGCGAGTGGCTCCGCGACGGCGCCCTCGACTGAGCCGGCGGAGTCACGACGGCGGGACCGCGCTACTCTCGAGGCGTGGCCTACCTCCACGTGATGCGCCAGGCGGCCGCCCTCTTCGATGACGGGGCGACGTACTCCAACCGCGGCGTGCTCGGGGCGCTGGCTGGCCGGCGCGCGGGGCTACGCCTCGTCCGCGCCGCCCGCGCCCACGCGCCGCTCGACGCGCGCGAGGCGGCGATCCCCTACTGGACCCGCGCGGAGCTCGCGCTCGACGCGTCGGCGCCCGTGGGCCTCGCCCTCGAGGAGCGCGAGGGGCCGGACGCGGCGGTCGTTCGAGGCGCGTGGCTGGACGGCGCCTTCGAGCCCGACGACTTCGCGGAGCGCTTCCGGGTCTTCGGGCCACAGGAGGCGCTCGGCTCGCCGGAGGCGCGGGCGCGGCTGCTCGGCGAGCCTCGCTTGCGCGTCCGCGTCGTCTCCGAGGTGGAGCCAGACGAGCGACCTGATCCGTACGGCACGCTGAGCAGCGACGAAGTCCGCGCGCACCTCGCCGGCGCCCCGCTCCTCGTCGTGGAGTGGCCTGACATTTCCGAAGGACTGGACCTCGAGCGGCTCGTCGACCTGGCGACTTTTCTCGGCCAAGCCCTCTCGCGCACGCGCTCGCCGTGAGACCAGGAGCCGCGCGCCGCGCATCGGGCCTTGCCCCACGCGGCCGAGACGGCTATCCCGGCGAGTCATGCTTCAGCAGACGCTGGCCGTGATGGCCACCGAGTTCGCCGCGACGCTCATCCGCACTCTGCGGGCCGCGCCCATTGATGAGCTCTCACGACTCCTCGCCGAGACCGACGCGCCCGCCGTGGCGCCGCAGGCGCGCGCGGACGAAGCCACCGCCGCGGCGCCGACGCCGAAACGCCCGGCGCGACGCCGCGCTCCCCGCGCGGGCGCGAGCGTGGCGCCAGCCCCCGCCCCCGCCCCCGTCGCGGTCGACGACTCGAGATCGCGCGAGGCCACGATCGCGTACTACGCAGAGCGCGGGGCGAAGGGCGCGACGGCGCGGCAGGTCTCCGAGCACCTCGCGGGGCTGGGCCTCGACGGCGACGCGAGCGAGCGCATCGTCGACGCGCTGCTGGCCGCCGGCGCGGTGCGCGACGCGGGCTTCCGGCGCGCCGCCGGTCGGAACGCCACGGCGGCCGTGTACGTGACCACCGGCGCGGCCAGCGCGTAGGGCGCCGCGTCCTCGGGGAGGCGGCGTCCGCGCGGCGCCAGGCGCCAACGGGGGGTGGCGCGGCCTAACCGCGGGCTCGGGCGCGTTCGCGCGGGCCCCTGCGCGAGCGGGCGCGGGAGACCGCCGCGAGGCCGAGGCGCGCGACGGACTGCGCGAGCACGCCGACGACGAGCTCGTCGTAGCGGAGGCCGGCGGCGTCTGCTTGGAGGCAGAGATCCGCCACGCCGGGCGCGAGCCCGGGGAGCGGGTTGATCTCCAGCACGTAGGGGACGTCTCCGTTGGCCTCGTCGAGGCGAAGATCCACGCGCGCGAAGTCGCGGCACCCGGTCGCGTGGAACGTGGCGGCCGCGAGCTCCGCGACCTCGCGCTCGAGCGCGGGCTCGAGGCGCGACGGGCAGTGGTAGTGGCGCCCGCGCTCCCAGTCGCCCTGCCAGCTCGACTTGATCTGCCCGGTGTAGGCCACGCCGTCGCTCCCGAGCAGGCCCTCGTGCGCGACCTCCAACGCGGGGAGCACGTAGAGCCCGCGCGCACGCGCGAGGCCACGCCACGCGCGGCCCGCGAGCGGCGCCGTCGGCGCAGACGTGTTGCCGAGGAGCCCGATCGTGACATCGCGCCCGCGAACGAAGCGCTCGACCAGCGCGGGCTGCGCGTAGCACCGGAGCACGCGCGCGACCTCGACGCGGAGCGCCCCCTCGTCGTGCACCAGGCTGTTGCGCGTGACGCCCATGCCCGACCCCTCGCGGGAGGGCTTCACGAAGAGAGGGAACGCGAGGTCGGGATCGAGCGCCTCGCCCTCATGGGAGAACACCTGCGACGGCGGCGTACGGATCCCGCGCGCGCGGAGCAGGGTCTTCGTGGTGGGCTTGTCGAGGGCCACGGCGAGCGAGAGCACGCCCGCGCCGGTGTACGGGAGCCGGAGCATCTCGAGCAGCGCGGGCACGTGGCTCTCGCGGCTCTCGCCGAAGTGGCCCTCGCAGAGGTTGAAGCACACGTCGGGGGCGAACCGTGGCAGCGCCTCGACGAGCCCGAGATCGCCCTCGAACGAGGCCACCTCGTGGCCGGCGAGCCGGAGGGCGGCCGCGATCGCCTCCACGGTCGTGGGCGCGTCGAGCTCCGCCCACGCGTCGGGGGCGACGGCCGCGCCGACGGGCGCATTGGGCTTCACGTTGGCGAGCACCGCAATGCGCATGAGTGGCCTCGTGAGGGTGGCGGACCCACCACGGACCGTCAACCCTCTCTCTCCCCGCCTTACCCGCGTGTAAGGAACTCGGCCGGAGCGACACTCTCGAGCTCCAAGGCTCAGTCGAGGTACACGGTCGTCATGAGGCGGAGCGTGAGGGGATATCCGGGGGTAAAGTGGATATCTTCGCAGCCGCCGAAGCCGCCGCCCTCGGCGGCGCTCACGCGGCTGCCGTTGCCGCAGGCCCCCGAGGGTGGCGGCGCCCCGATGGGCGGCTCGGTGGCGAGCCGGCTCGTGGTCGCGAACTGCGCCGAGTTGTAGGCGGCGTTGAAGAGGTTCTCCACGTCGAACGCCACGTCGAAGCGGCGGTGGCGGTAGCCGAGGTGCAGGTCGAACACGCTGAAGCCCTCGGCGACGAGCGATCCTGGTGCTGGATAGTCTTGGGTGGCCGGCCGATCCCCCACGCCGTAGAAACGGAGGCCTCCGCGGAGGCCGCTCGGGTGCCGCGCCGAGACCCCGCCCGCCCAAGTGAAGCGCGGCGCGAGGGCCACCGCGTCGCCGTTCCCCGCGTTCTGCGTGAGCCGCGACTTGGTCGCCGTGAGATCGAGGTCCAGCGACAGCCAGCTCGTGAGGTCGAGGCGGGTCTCGAGCTCTCCACCGAAGCGGTGCGTCGGATCGCCGGCCTCCGTCGTGCCCTCGTCCCCTATCCACACGGTCTCGCTCGCCAGGTCGAGCTGCCAGAGGGAGGCCGCGAGCTCCCACCGCTCGAAGAGGCGGGCGCGCGCGCCGACCTCGGAGCCGATCGCCCGCGTGAGCGGCGTGACGCCGCCTTGCCCGAGCACCACGCCGCGGGCGTCGTTCGAGTGGAAGCCGTGGCCGTAGTTGGCATACACGTCGAGGCGCGCCGCGCGCTGCTCGAGCGGCGAGACGACCACGCTCGCCTTGGGGCTCAGCTGCGACGCGCCCTTCACCCCGCTCGTGGCGCCTCCGGCGGCGCCGCCGACCTCGCGCGCGTCGTCGACGGCGAAGGAGAAGAAGTCGGCGCGCGCGCTGCCGATCACGCGGAGCCACCGCGCGAGGGCCACCTCCTCTTTGCCATAGGCGCCGAGCGCGGTCTCTTGAATGGAGTGGCTGCGTCGCGTGTCGAGGACCTGGCGCGCCCGCTGGTGGTCGAGCTGGTTTCGAATCGCGTCGCTCCGTACGTTGGTCCCCATCGTGGTGTCGAAGCGAAGCGGCGCGAGGTCGTGCACGACGCGGTAGCTGGCCTGCCCGCCGTAGAACGTGCGGCGATCGGTCTGCAGGATGGCGTCGCCCTGGGCGGCGTCGTCCCGGAACAGCGTGAAGTTCGAGTAGAGGTTGAACCGATATTGGCCCACGTACGCCGACGCCGTGAGCTCGCTCTTCTCGGTGGGCCTCACCTTGAGCGCCGCGAACGCCTGGTGCCGCGCGCTGGCCCCGCCCTCGGTGGGGTCGTGATACCCGAACCGGTCGAGGCGACCCGCGTTCACCTCGCGGCGCGCGATCTGCCCAGATCCGAACCAGTCGCCGGCGTAGCTGGAGAGGCCAATCGACGCGCTCGACGCGGGCGCGATATCCCACGACACCTTCGAGAACACCTTGTACCGACTGAACCGCTCGGGGTTCTGGAAGGGGCCATCGCTGCGGCCGAGCTCGGCGGCGAAGAGCGGCCTCATCGACTCGAGCTTCGGGCTCGCGATGAGCAGCCCCCGGAGCGCCGGCCCGCCGCGCCCCGGCGAGCCGCCCCCGCCGAAGCCGAACGAGCTGTGCTCGAAGTCGCTGCGCGTCACGAGGTTCACCGAGCCCGCCGTGGCGAAATTGCCCTGCTCGGCGAAATAGGGGCCCTTCGTAATCTCGATACGCTCGACGGTCTCCGGAATGATGAAATTCGTGTCGCTGTAGCCTTGACCGTGGCCGTGAGACACCATGTTGATGGGCACTCCGTCGAGGGAGAACGCGATGTCGGTGCCGTGGTCGGCGTCGAAGCCGCGCAGGAAGTACTGGTTCGCCTTGCCCCCCCCGGCGTGCTGCACCACGAGGAGGCCGGGCGTCACGCGGAGGATGTCGGCGACCGTGCCCACGGGGCGCAGGCGGAAGTCGCGGTCGCGCACCGAGCGCGCCGACGCGGCGCTCATGGGGCGCTGTCCGAGCACCAGCGTGGACTGCCCCGGATCGGCCAAGGTCGGCTCGACGGCGGCCTTCGCCGGGGGGCGAGGTGGCGGCGGCGCGGGGGGTGGCGGCGCGGCCTTCGGGAGGGTGAACTCGTAGGCGAGCTGGACGGTCGCGGGCACGGCGAGCCCGCCCGGCCCCCCTCGGCGCGCGGGCTCGAACACGAAGCGGCGCACCGCCGCGACGGCCGCCTCGTCGAGCCCGTGCCCCGCGGGCTCGGTGACCGGCACCTCCACGAC
>DAORJJ010000086.1:0-17030 GCA_035439005.1 Polyangiaceae bacterium
CAGCGCGGCGTCGACGGTCGGGTGGGCGGCGACCAGCGCGCGGTAGGGCGCGGCGATCAGCCCGGCGGCGATGGCGCCGTCGATCCACGCCACGAGCGGGGCGTAGTAGCCGCCGACGTCGACGATCACGCCGCCACCGACGACCGCGTCGCCCTCGTACAGCACCGCCACCTGCCCGCGCACCGCTGCCCTCACCGGGAAGGAGAAGACCACACGCGCGCCCCCTCGGGAAGGCTCGACCCACGCGTCGGCGCCCTCGTGCCGGTAGCGCACGCGCGCGCGGCACGCGAGCGGGAGCGAGGCCCCCTCGGCCAGGTGCAGATCGTCGAGCGTGACCTCCCGCGCGAGGAGCGCCGCCTCGCCGCCGACGACGACGTGGCCCGAGTCGGGCTCGATGCGGGTCACGAACGCGGGGTGCCCCAAGGCCACGCCCAGCCCGCGTCGCTGGCCGACGGTGAAGCGGTGGATCCCCGAGTGCGCGCCCACGACGCGGCCGAGCTCGTCGACGATCGGCCCCGGGCGGACGCGCCCTGGCGCCGCGCGGCGCTCCACGAAGTCGCCGTACGCGCCGGCGCCCTGGCCCACGAAGCAGAGCTCCTGGCTCTCTCCCTTCTCGGCGCCGGGGAGGCGTCGCGCCAGCGCCTCGGCGCGCACGTCGGGCTTGAGGCTCTCGCCGAGCGGGAAGAGCAGCCGGCCGACCAGCGCGGGCGGCGTCGCGTACAAGAAATAACTCTGATCTTTCTGCTTGTCGCGCGCCTCTCGGATGCGCGGCGCGCCGCTCGGGGAGGCGCCGAGCCGCGCGTAGTGGCCCGTGGCGACGCGCTCCGCGCCCAGCGTGCGCGCGATGCTCATCAGCTCCCCGAGCTTCACCGTGCGGTTGCACGCCGTGCAGGGGCTCGGGGTCTGGCCGTCCAGGTAGGATTTCACGAAGGGCGCGACGACGCGCTCCGAGAAGAGCTCGCGGCGATCGAAGGTGTAGTGGGGGAAGCCCAGGGCGTCGGCGGTGCGGCGCGCGTCGTATTGGTCCTCCGGGGCGCAGCAGCGCCCGTGTCCGCCGCGCGCCTCCGGATCGTCGGGGTAGTCCCAGAGGTGGAGCGTGACGCCGACGACGTCGTAGCCGGCGTCGACCAAGCGCGCCGCGGCGACGCCGGAGTCGACCCCGCCGCTCATCGCTACCAGCACTCGCTCCCGCCGGCTCATCGGGGCACGTCGTAGCACGCGGCGCCTCGCAGAGCAGCCGCGCGCTACGGCCCGTCGCGGACCTGCTTGGCGAGCGCCTCGATGGTGCGCGCGAGCACGCGGCAGACCCACGACTTGTGGAGGCCGAGCCGCGCGCCGACCTCGTCGAGCGAGAGGTCTTCGAAGTAGTGCAAGCGCAGCGCCTCGCGCTCGACCTCCGGGCGCGTGGCCACGAGCGCCTCGATCTGCCGGAGCAGGACGGCGCGCTCGGCGCCTCGCTCGGGCTCGCTGTCTTCGACGTCGTCGAGCGCGTCACCGCCGCTCGCGGTGAGGAAGCCCAGCGCCATCGCGAACGCGGACGCCTCGAGCCGCTCGGCCAGGAGGGCGTCGGCGCGCTCGGGGGTCGCCGGGCCGGCGGGGGTCTCCTCGGCCTGTGCCTCGGCGACCGTCTGCGCGCGCTCGAAGGCCCGGAGCCGCGCGTAGGCGGGCCTCGAGAGCGTGGAGATGCGGCGCATGTGATCGAGCATGGCGCCGCGGATGCGGTAGCTCGCGAAGGAGCGGAAGGGCACGCCGTGGGCAGGGTCGTACGCGCGCGCGGCGGCGAGCAGCCCCTCGCGGCCCGCGGACCGGAGCTCGTCGAGGTCGGCGCGCCCGGCCGCGCGCTTCAGCGAGCGCGCGACGATCTCCACGAGCTCGAGCGTGGCGGTGATGCGGGCCAGGACCTCGGGCGAGTCGGCGGGCGGGGGCTCGGTGCGGGCGGTCACGGGGTGGGTGCGAAGATACGCGAGCACCGCGCAGGTGGGCCAGCGTCGAGCCGACATTTCGGCCTCCGTGGCGGGGGCGGCCCTCGCGCGCGGGCGCCGCGACGGGGCCTGTTAACCCCGCGCCCCAAAGGTGCTACCCAAGGGCCGTGGACCACAGCACGGGTTGCTTCGCGCGGCGCCGCTCGGCGCGATCGTCATCGGGGGCAAGCCGTGGAGCGGCCTGAGCTCGACGGTCGCTGCGGCAGCTGCGCGCGGTTCGTGCGTGTCGTCGAGGAAATCGACGGCTTCGGGGAAGTACGCCGGCACGGCGAGTGTCTCCTGGAGGCGTGGCCCGCGCCGCTCTACGAGACGTCCACCTGCAACCAATACGTGAAGCGCGGCACGTTCGTCGCGAAGGCCCGGCGCCCCGAGCCGACGCGGCGAGGCTCGTCCGGTCGCGGGAGCCCGGTCCCGCACACCCCTACGTCACCGGCGCTGCCGCCCGTCTTGCCCGAGGAGCTGCTTGACATGGACGTCGAAGAATTCCGTAAGGTCCTGCGTGAGGTGATTCAGGAAGAGCTGGCGGTCTCGCCGGTGGAGCTCGGGGGGCGCTGGCAGGGCGGGGAGCTCGTGCTCTTGCCGGGCAACAAAGAGACCGCGGAGAAGCGCGTGCCGCTCGAGGCGTTTTTCCGCAAGATCGTGTCGATCCGCGACAAGCTCCGCGTGCTCGAGCAGAAGCTCAACGCCCACTCGGGCCTGGCCGACGACGAGAAGGTGCAGCTCCAGCAGTACGTGACGCAGTGCTACGGCAGCCTCACGACCTTCAACGTGCTGTTCGCCGACAAGCGCGATCACTTCGTCGGCCAGAAGAGCGACTGACCGGTGGCGGCGCGCGCGCCCAGACGCGCCTCGCGGGGCGCCCTCGCGGTCGCCTTGGCCGCCCTTGCGTTCGCGCTCGGCTGCGTGCGCGCCGAGCCCGAGCCGCGCGCGCCGGTCGAGGCCGTCGAAGAGCGCGGGACCGAGCCGGTGGCCGCGTTCGTGTTCGACTCCCTCGACGCGCGGCCCGTCGCGCGCGACGCGCTGCGCGGAAAGCCGGCGGTGCTCGTGTTCGTGACCACGTGGGACATCGCGAGCCAGGCGCAGGTCGGGTTCGTCGTGCGGATGGCGGAGCGCGACGGCGACGCCGTCACCTACGCCCTCGTGGCCCTCCACGAGCGGCACGAGCGCGAGCTCGTGGAGGCCTACGCGCGCACCCTGAAGGTCACGTTCCCCGTCGCGCTCGGCGACCCCGAGTCGCGCGTGGGGCGGGGCCCGCTGGGCGACGTCCACCAGATCCCCACCGTGCTGGTGCTCGACGCCGCCGGGCGCCTCGTGAAGCGGCACGTCGGGCTCACGAAGACCGACGTGCTCCGCGCGTCGGTGGAGCTCGCGAAGCGCGCGCCCGCGCCCGCGGGCCGCTGAGCCGCGCTACTTGGGCTGCGTCGGCGCGGACGTGGTGGAGCCCGCGCCAAAGAAAGAGAGGTCGGTGGGGCGCTGCGGGATCGTGATCTCGTTGAGGGTGAGCGCGCCGCCCTTGATCTCCACCTGGAAGAGCGTGCCCGCCTTGGTGAAGCCGTAGATGGAGCCCGCCCAGAAGGCCACGCCGAAGACGTCGACGCGGGCGTTCAGCGCGCCCCAGTTCTTGGTGATGGCGCCGGTCTTCGGGTCGATCTCGACGAGGCAGTCGGACGCGGCGCACTGGCCGCTGGCGCCGGTGCTCTTCACCGTGAGGTACGTGGGACCGCCGATGACCGACACGATGTCGCCGCTCGACCGCAGCTGGGTGTTCCCGAGCTTGCCGATGGTGGTGATGTTCCCGTTCGCGGGATCGATGCGCACGTACTCGTCCGCGACGTAGCCGACGAGGGCCTCGTCCGCGGGGTCGAGCGTGCCCTTCGGCACGAAGGACAGGGAGTTCGGGAAGTCCTTCCCCGTGGAGCTCGTGACCCGCGTGCAGCGCGCCGTGGCCTTGTCGATGCGAAAGAGCCCCGTGTACGTGGTGCCGTACATGTTCGACGCCTCGTCGAGGGCGATGTCGATGACCTGCTCGCTCCCCTCGTTGCAGCCCGAGAACGTGCCGATCACCTGCACCGACTTGGTGTCGGGGTCCAGGCGGTAGAGCACCTTGCCCGAGTGGCCGAACACCTCGCTCGGCCCGCCGGGCTTCGCGGCGTCGAGCGACGCGTCGGTGAACGCGGGCGGCTTCGGGCCCCCGTCGGTGGGGAGCGAGGTGCCGGCGTCGCCGGCGTCGCCGTTGATCGGGTCGTCGAACGTGCCCCTCGGCGTGGAGCTGCACGCGGCGACGGCGGTGGCCGCGAGCGCGGCGGGGAGGACGACGGCGAGGAGATAGGAAGAAGAAAAGCGCACGATTCCGCTTTCCTAGCACTCCCGAGCGCCCCGTGCCCGCCCGTGGGCGGGCCTAGTCGCTTTTTTCACGGACCGAGAGCTCGCGGACGAGGTCCGGCTTCACCACCTTCCCGAGCGGATTGCGCGGGAGGGTCGCCATCACGTGGACGTCCTTCGGGACCTTGTAGGGAGCGAGCCGTTCCTTGCAGAATGCACGCAGCTCGCCCGCGTCCGGTGGGTGCCCTGGCCCCTCGCGCAGCAGGACACACGCCACCACGCGCTCGCCCCACGCCTCGTCGGGGAGGCCGACGACCGCGGCGTCGAGGACCCGCGGGTGCTCGCGGAGCGCCTCCTCGATCTCGAGGGCGCTCAGCTTGTAGCCGCCGCTCTTCAGGATATCGACGCTCGTGCGCCCGAGGATCTTGAACGCGACGGGAGCGCCGGCCTCGTCGAGCACGCGCGTGACGGTGTCGCCGGTGCGAAACCAGGGCGCGCCCCCGTCGGGGGCGGCCACGAAGGCGGCGGAGTTCTCCTCCGGCCGCTCGAAATAGCCGCCGAAGACGCTCGGGCCGCGGATGAGCAGCTCGCCCACCTCGGCGTCGAGCCCCGCCTCGTCGACCACGCGCGTGTCGACGCTGGGGAGGGGGAGTCCGACGCAGCCCGGGCGCCGCTCGCCCTCGAGCGGGTTCGTGAGGCCGACGCCGATCTCGGTCATCCCGAAGCGCTCGAGAGGGTAGGCGCCGGAGCGCGCGCGGAAGAACTCGCCGAGCGAGGTGGGGAGGGCCGCGCTCCCGCTCGTGGCGAGCCGCAGGTGCTTGGCGGCGGACGACCAGCGCGCGCGTGTCTCGTCGTCGGCCGCGTCGTACGCCACCTGAAGGCGCTGGTACATGCTGGGCACGCCCATGAACACCGTGGCGTCGGCCATGGCGTCCCACACGCGCGGCGCGTCGAAGGGGAGAAACCGCGTGCACGCGCCGCTCCCGAGCGCGGTGAGCAGCGCGATCGCGAGCCCGTGCATGTGGTGCAGAGGCAAGGTGTGCAGCAGGCGATCGTCGGGCGAGAAGCCCCAGGCGCGGCCGACGAGGGCCTGCTGGGTGGCGAGGTTTTCGTGCGACAGCACGGCGCCCTTGGGGCGCCCGGTAGTGCCGCTCGTGTAGAGCTGGAGGGCGGGCGACGTAGGGGAGGTCGGGGCCGGCTCGAGCCCGCGGACGCCCTCGCGCAGGCCCTCGTCGGTCAGCAGCAGCCGCCGGCCCTCGGAGAGCTCCGCTGCGAGCGGCGCGAGGCCGGGCGACGCGATGAGCGTGCGCACGTGCGCGTCGTCGCAGAAGTAGCGCCGCTCGCGCGTGGGGTAGAGCGGCGTCAGCACCACGCCGGCGCCACCGGCGAGCAGCACGCCGAACAGGGCCTCGACGAACGCCGCGCCCGGCGAGACCAGCAGCCCGATCCGCTCGCCCTCGAGGGACGCGCGCCCGCCGTCCGGGGCCTCGCGCAGCGCGCTCGCGATCACGCGCGCCCCCTGGCCGAGCTCGGCGTACGTGTGGACCGCCCCGGTGGCGTCGATCACGGCCGGGCGGGAGGAGCTGGCGAGCGCGAGCCATCGCTCGACGAGGGGGGAGTGCATGCCCCTCGTATCGCAAACGGAGCGGCGCGCGACGAGCGAAAACGCTCGGGCTCCTCAGCGCGGCTTCCCGCCGAAGCGTCGCTCCGCCCACTTCGCGACCTTCGGCGCGAGCCGCGCGAACTCGCTCGGCGCGGCGCGCTTGAGCCGCCAGAACCACCGGCTGTCCTCGTGAGGGAGGACGTAGAGCTCTCGCCGCTCGAGGCCGTCGAGCGCGATGCGGGCGACGTCGCCCGCGTCGAGCGGAGAGCGGGCCATCAGCTTCTCGACGAGCGCGAGCGCGCGCGGATCGGTCGCGCGCCCGTTGGCGGCGATGCCAGTGGGGAAGAACGACGGGCACAGCACCGACACGGCGACGTTCGAGGGGGCGAGCTCGGCGTTGAGGCACTCCGAGAGCCCCACGACCGCGAACTTGGTCGCGCAATACGGGCCCATCTTGGCGACGCCGAGCAGCCCGGCCATCGACGCGACGTTGAGGATCCACCCGCGCCGCTGCTCGCGGAGGCGCGGCGCGAACACCTCGCAGCCGTGGACCACGCCCCAGAGGTTGACGCCGACGATCCACGCCCAGTCCTCCGGGGAGACCGCGCCCGCGTCGCCCGCCACGGCGACCCCCGCGTTGTTGACGAGGACGTCGACGCCGCCAAGGCGCTCGTCGGCGGCTCGCGCCATCGCCTCGACCTGCTCGCGCCGCGCGACGTCGCACGCGAACGCGGCGTGGGGCCCGCCCACGAGCGCGCGCCGCGTGGCCTCCGCGCTCACCGCGTCGATGTCCGCCACCAGCACCCGCGCGCCGCGGCGGGCCAGCTCGTGCGCGAGGGCGCGACCGAGGCCGCTGCCTGCGCCCGTCACCACGGCGCGACTACCTCGAAGCTCTGTCATCGTCTCACCTCGTCGTCGGTTCTACACCGGCTGGACGCCTGCGCGCAGGCGCGCGCGCCGACGCGGGGCTCGACAAGCCGCGGAGCGTGGATAGCCTTGGGGTGAGCCTACCGGCTCAGAGAGGTGTCCGATGAAGAAGCGCGTTCGTGTCCCCGTGCGTGTTCGTATTCGTGTCCGAACCAACGACTGCCGGTGGTGTGGCGGTGTGTGTGGCGAGAGCGGCTGCGGCTGCAAGAAGTAGCCTCGGTGCTCGCCGCGGTCGGGCTCGTCGGTGACGGCGAGCCCGCCGTCTTTTTGTGCGCCTGGGCGAAGCTCAGCGGATGGGCGCGGGCGTGACCTTCTTGGGCCCGCCGGGCTTCGACTGTGCGGCGCCGGCGTCGGCCCCGGGCGCCGCGAGGGTGAGGTCGACGCGGAGCACGACGTTCGCGTCGATCTGCACCTCCTTCGCGGCGTCGCCGGAGAAGGCTGGGTGCGCGACGTTGACCGTGGCCTTCCCCACCGGGATGCCATCGATGCGGTAGTGCCCCTTGAGATCGCTCGCCGCGTGGAGCGGCTGGAGGAGCACGTAGACGTCCTCGGTGATGTACTTGAGCACGCCGCGGTCGATGAGCCGGAAGCGCCCGACGCCCGGCGGGTAGAGCTTTACGGGCGCGATCGACTGCGGGGCCGCGATGCGGAGCGAGATGACCGGGACGCCGTCGATGTCGGGCGTGATGAGCTGCTTCTTCGAGCGGTTCAGGACCTCGATGCGCTGCCCGTAGGTGAGGAGCACCGTGCGCCGGTCGTAGGCGCAGCCCTCGAACGAGATCGAGACGTAGTCGGTCTTGGGGGCGACGAACCCGTCGTACCCCGTGATGGCGACGATCGCGTCGGCGAGCTCGTGCGTGCCCGCCTCGGCTCCGGGAGCGCCGACGCGGTACTGGGTGCCGTACGCGCCGGCGCCGTCCGGGCACCGCGAGAAGTCGGCCTCGACCCGGGCAGGCTCGCCGCCGCGCACCGTGATGGTGCCCTCGACGCTGCCCGTCGGGCCGGCGTACGGCGCGAGCCCGGTGGGGTTCGTGACCCTCTGGATCTGCGTGGGCGTGTACGGGTTGTTGTTCTGCGGCGGCGCGGGCGCCGCGGCCTCGAGCGGCGCGGACGACGCCGCGGGCGCCGCGTCGGCGTGGGCGGGTGGCGGCGGGTCCTTGCACGCCGCGACGCTGGCGGCGAGCGCCAGCGTCAAGGTCACTGCCCGGCGACCGCGACCCACCTCACCCACCGAAGACCGCGGCGGCCTTGACCGCCACGTCGAGCGAGAGGGTCGGCGAGACGCCGAGGAGCACCACCAGCAGCGCGCTGAGGAGCAGCGCGGCGTTGACGTAGCCCGAGCGCATCGGCGTGGCGATCGGGGCGCCGGCCGCCGGCTCGCGCATGTAGAGGAACACCATGACGCGCAGGTAGTAGTAGGCGCCGATGACGCTGTTCAGGAAGGCGATCACGGTGAGCCAGGTGAACCCGCCCTCCATGGCGGCCCGGAACACGAACCACTTGCCGAAGAACCCGGCCGTGGGAGGGAAGCCCGCGAGCGAGAGCAGGAAGAGCGAGAACGCGAGCGCGGCGGCCGGGTGGCGGCGGCCCACGCCCGCGAGGTCCTCGTAGCTCACGGCCTCGGCCCCATGGCGGCCGCAGAGAATGAGCGTGCCGAACGCCCCCGCCGTGGAGACCGTGTAGGTCAGCAGGTAGAACATGACGCTCGCGGCGCCTTGCTCGGGGTTCTTCATCGTGGCGACGACGCCGACGAGCAGGTAGCCCGCGTGCGCGACGCTCGAGTAGGCGAGCATGCGCTTGACCGACTCCTGCCGGCCCGCGATGAGGTTCGCGACGGTCATCGTGGCGACGGCCATCCAGGCGACCGCCGGGGGCCAGCCGCTCGACCACGACATGGAGCCCGCGTCGCCGAAGCAGGTGAGCAGCACGCGCAGCAGCATCGCGAAGGCGCCGCTCTTCACCGCGACGGCCATGTAGGTGGTGCCGGGCGTGGGCGCGCCCTCGTAGGCGTCGGGCGTCCACATGTGGAAGGGGACGGCGCTCACCTTGAAGGCGAGGGCGGCGAGCACGAGCACCATGGCGACGAGCACCATCGGCGCGTGGTTGCCGGCCTTGACCCCGGCGCCGACGCCCGCGAGGTCGGTGTGGCCGGTCGCGCCGTAGAGCAACGCGAAGCCGTACAGCAGGATGGCGGCGGCGAACGACCCGAGGAGGAAGTACTTGAGGGCGCCCTCCGCGGAGCGGGCCGAGGTGCGCCGGAACGCGGTCATCGCGTACGCGCCGATCGACATGGTCTCGAGGCCGAGGAACAGCGTGAGGAAGTCGCCCGAGGCCGCGAGCATCATCGCGCCGAACGTCGCGAAGAGGAGCAGCGAGTAGAACTCGCCGCGCTCCATCTTGTGCTCCGGCAGGTACCCGCCCGCGAGGAGCGCCGCGAGCCCGCCGCCGAGGCAGAGGAGCGCGTCGAAGAAGAGCGAGAAGCGGTCGATGATGAGCCAGGGCGCGAGCGCGTCGAGGTTCGGGATGGCGTCGAGGCCGTAGAGCCACACCGCCGCCGACAGCACCGTGCCCGAGAAGAAGACGACCGCGGTCCCGAGCGCCAGGCCCGCGCGCACCTTCGAGAAGACCTCGGCGAGCATGAGCAGCAGCGCGCCGAGCGCGACGACCAGCAAGGGAGAGAGAGCGAAAGCGAGGAGCATCGGTCAGTGACCTTCGGCCGCGGGGGCTGTCTCGGGGGCGTGCTCTGCGGGCTTGGGCGCCTCGGGGCGCCGGGGCAGGAGCTTGATGGGGCCGGTGTAGAACTTGGGCGCCGGGTTGTTCTCGGTGCGGAGCGAGTAGTCGTCGTGGATGCGCGCGATGGCGCCCGACATCGGGTCGAGCAGGAGCCGGGGGAAGAAGCCGACGATGAAGATCATCCCGATGAGCGGCGTCACGGCGATGAGCTCACGGCCGTTGATGTCGGTGAGCTTCTTGTTCTCCGGGTGGGTGAGCTTGCCGAAGAACATCTTCTGGACCGCCCCGAGCATGTAGAGCGCCGCCAGGATGACGCCGAGCGCCGCGCCCGCGGCCTGGATGCCGTTGACGTGGCCGAGGCGCGTCGACACGAACGTGCCGGTGATGATCATGAACTCGCCGACGAAGCCGTTCGTGCCGGGGAGGCCGACGCTGGAGAGGGCCACGACGACGAAGAGCGCGGCGTAGACCGGCATCACCTTCGCGAGGCCGCCGAACTGGTCGAGCATGCGCGTGTGGCGGCGGTCGTAGATGACGCCCACGAGGAGGAAGAGCGCGCCGGTCGACACGCCGTGGTTGATCATCTGGAGGACCGAGCCCTCCATCGACGCGGGCGTGGCGGCGAAGAGGCCGAGCATCACGTACCCGAGGTGGGCGACCGACGAGTAGGCGACGAGGCGCTTCACGTCGTCTTGCTTCCACGCGCACAGCGCGCCGTAGAGGATGCCGCCCAGCACCGCGACGCCGCCGAGGGTCGCCGCGCTCCAGCCGCAGGCCTCGGGGAAGAGGCCCATGCAGAAGCGCAAGTACCCGTAAGTACCCATCTTCAGCATGACCGCGGCCAGGATGATCGAGCCGCCGGTCGGGGCCTCGGTGTGCGCGTCCGGGAGCCACGTGTGCACCGGGAACATCGGCACCTTGATGAAGAAGCTCAGCGCGAACGCGGCCCACACCCAGCGCTGGATGTGGTGCGGGAGGATGAGCCGCTGGAGCTCGAAGTAGTCGAAGCTCATCTGGCCGCCCGACGCCTGCGAGTACGTGTAGGCGATGTACAGGATCGCGACGAGCATCAGCACGGAGCCGGCCATCGTGAAGAGGAAGAACTTGATCGCCGCCTTGATGCGGTTCGCGCCGCCCCAGACGCCGATCATCACGTACATCGGGACGAGCATCAGCTCCCAGAAGACGTAGAAGAGGAAGAGGTCCATCGCGACGAGCGCGCCGATCATCGCGGCCTGCAGGACGAGGAGCGCGAAGCACCAGTCCTTCATGCGCTTGTCGATCGAGCCGAACGACACGTACGCCGCGATCGGCATGATGAAGACGGTGAGCATCACGAGCCACAGCGACACGCCGTCGAGGGCGACGTGGTAGTGGATGCCGAAGCGCTCGACCCAGACCACGTCCTGGTCGAAGTGAAACTCGCGGCCCATCGACACCTGCAGCAGGGGCAGGCTGAGGAAGAGCGAGAAGAGCATGACCCCGAGGGTGACGGCCTTCAGCGTGCGCGGCGCCTGCCGCGGCAGGAAGAGGATGGCCGCCGCGCCGAGCATGGGCACCGCGATGAGCCAGCTGAGGAGGGTGTGAGATTCGGTCGGCGGGGTGGCGGGGTCGACCGCCTCGGCGGCGCCCGGCCACATGCGCTGGACGAACAAGGCGAGCAGGCCCGCGATGAGGCCCATCGTGAGGCGCACGCCCCGCGAGTGCCCGCGAGGCGCGGCGCCGACGACCACCGCCGGGACGAGGATCGGCATGAGGGAGCCGAGGGCGCCCAGGACCTTTCCGAGCGTCTCGGGGACGACGACGTAGGAGGCGCTCGCGATGACGAGCAGCATCGCCCCCACGACGAGGACGGAGTACGGGGACGAGGAGGACGGGTTGGCGCCGGGCTCGGCGCTCCGCGTGTCGACGGCGGCCATCAGTTCGCACCAAGCTTCGTGGAGGGGGGATCGATCGCGCCCAGCTTGTCGAGGAGCGCGGGCTTCTCGGCGGGGGGCCGCGTGAGGGTGACCTCACGCGTGGCCGCGAGGCCGAAGGCGTTCTTCACCTCGAGGCGCACGGTCTGGGTCTTGTCGGCGTCGAGGTGGAGCTTGAGCTGCGTGCTCGCGGGCGAGAACTTGGGCTCCTCCTTGTCCTTCGCTTCTTTGCCGGCCTCCGGCGTCCATCGGTAGGCGTAGCCCATGCCGGGCGCGGCCTCGAGGAGGTAGTCGCCGTTGGCGTTCTCGCGGACGACGAGGTCGGCGCGGGGCACGACGACGAACCAACCGATGAACACCAGGCCGAAGGCCATGGCGCCCGCGTAGACGTGGATCACGCCGTTCTGGACGACGCGGAGCAGCGTGCCGAAGGCCGCCACGAGCAGCGCCGTGAGGCGCGCGAGGATCGCGTCGAAGAAGCCCTGGTCGGCCGAGATGGCGGTGTCGGCGAGGGCGTCGACGCCGTTCCACACGGTCGCGTCGTAGAGCTCGTCCACCCGCCACTTGTCGAGCAGGAGCTTGTAGAGCCGGGGAGCCTGGGCGGCCATCTCCTTCGGCGGCCCGCCCTTCTTCAGGATGTAGAACTGGTAGGCCACGAAGGTGCCGATCGCGAAGGCCGCGAAGGCCGCCGCGGTGAGCGGGTACTCCTTGTGGTGCGCGGCCTCGGCGTTCGGGAGCACCTGGATGGCCTTGCTCGCCTCCTCGAAGACCGGCTCGAGCCAGTGGTCCATCGGGGGCTTGTGGTCCTTGAAGAGGCCCGCGAACAGCGCGGGGTTCAGGAAGCCCGCGGCGAGCGACAGCGTGCCGAGGATCATGAGCGGCACGGTCATCTGCCAGGGCGACTCGTGCGGGGCGAGCCCCGGCTTCTTCAGGTCCTCGTGGTGGTGGTGCGCGTCGTCGTCGTCCTCGCCGTGCGCGTCGTCGTGGTGCGCGTCGTGGTGCGAGGGCGTCGACGGCTTCCCGATGACCCAGCCCTTGAAGTCGCCGAAGAAGGTCAAGATGAACGCGCGCGACATGTAGAACGCGGTGAGGACCGCGGCCGCGAGGCCCATCGCCCAGAGCACGGGCCCGACCCACGTGGGCTGCTGCCACAGCGCCTCGGCCGCCTTCGGGCTCATGTGCGCGGCGGCGCCGTTCACCGGGTGGTTCACGAACGCTTTGAAGAGGATCTCGTCCTTCGAGAAGAAGCCGCTCGTGAGCGGGAACCCGACGATGGCGAGGGTGGCGGCGCCGAACGTCCAGAAGGTGTGCGGCATGTACTTGCGGAGGCCGCCCATGTACCGCATGTCCTGCGACTTCACGTCGTCGTGGATGCGCGCGTGCATCGCGTGGATGACGCTGCCGGCCGCGAGGAAGAGGCACGCCTTGAAGAACGCGTGGGTGAGCACGTGGAAGAAGCCCGCGGTGAACGCCCCGACGCCGACGCCGAGGAACATGTACCCGAGCTGGCTCACGGTGCTGTACGCGAGGACCTTCTTCAGGTCGTTCTGCACGAGCGCGATCGTCGCCGCGAAGAGGGCGGTGAACGCGCCGGTGAAGGCGATGACCGTCATGGTGAACGGCGAGAGCACGAACACGAACGACAGGCGGCAGACGAGGTAGACGCCGGCGGTGACCATCGTGGCCGCGTGGATGAGCGCGGAGACCGGGGTTGGGCCGGCCATCGCGTCGGGCAACCACACATAGAGCGGGATCTGCGCGCTCTTGCCGGTGCAGCCGAGGAAGAGCATGAGGCCGACGGCCGTCGCGCCCGTGATGACGAGCGGGTTCTTCGGCTGGAGGAAGCTCAGCGCGCCCTGGAACGTGCCGCCGCCGATGGGCCAGAGGTGGACCTGCATCGGATCGGCGTGGCTCACGAGGGAGCCCGCGCCGTTCTCGATGCCGTTCCAGTCGAGCGCGCCCGTGTAGTGGACGAGGAGGAACATCGCGCACAGCAGGCCGAAGTCGCCCACGCGGTTCGCGATGAAGGCCTTCTTGCCGGCGGTGGCGTTCGCCTCCTCCTTGAACCAGAAGCCGATGAGCAGGTAGCTGCAGAGCCCGACGCCCTCCCAGCCCACGAAGAGGACGGGGAGGTTGTCCGCGAGGACCAGCACCAGCATCGAGAAGACGAAGAGGTTCAGGTACGCGAAGAAGCGGTAGTAGCCCGGGTCCTTCTCCATGTACGCGGTCGCGTAGAGGTGGATGAGGAACCCGACGCCGGTGATGACGAGCATCATCACGCCGGAGAGCGCGTCGACGCTGAACTTCAGCTCGATGGGCACGGCCGCGCCGCGGGCGCCCGTGGTGCGCATCCAGTCCCAGGCGAGCCACGTGAGCTTCACGTGCTCTCCGGAGTGGTGCGACGCCTCGCGGTCGAGCAGGAGGAACGTCAGCGCCGACGCGAGGAAGGCGATGCCCATGACCGAGAGGGTCATGGTCTTGACGGCCGGCTTGCCGAGCCGCTTGCCCCAGAGGCCGTTCACGATGGCCCCGAGGAGCGGCATCCCGAGGATGACCGCCAACAGCGTGAAATCGCCGGCGGGGAAGAGCGTTGTCAGGAGCTTGAGCATCGGACGAGGAGTCCTTCGAGTAAGGTTCGGAAAAGATTCGGCATTCGACTGGCGCGAGCGCTCAGTTCTTGAGGAGATCGGCCTCGTCGGTGCGGACCGAGCGGCGCAGGCGGAACATCGCGATGACGATCGCGAGGCCGACCGCGACCTCGGCGGCCTCGGCCGCGATGAGGAAGAAGGCGAACATCTGGCCGGTGTGGCCCTTGGGGGCGGCCCGGTTGAACGCGACGAACGCGAGGTTCACCGCGTTCAGCATGATCTCGATGCTCATCAGCGTGACGATGACGTTCCGCCGGAAGAGAAACCCGATGCCGCCGATGGTGAAGAGGATGGCCGAGAGGAACACGTAGCTGTCGGTGGTGATCACGAGTCGGTCTCCTTGGCGGTCGCGGTCGCCGCGGCGACGGCCGGCTTCGAGGGGCTCGCCTGCTTGCCTCGCGCGACCGCGATGGCGCCCACGATGGCGACCATCAGGAGGGCGCTGGACAGCTCGAACGGGACGAGGCCCTGCGTGAAGAGGACGCGGCCCACGGCGTCGATCCCGCCGAAGTCGGTGGCGGCGACAGGAGGCACGGTGCCCGCGCCGGGGTTGGCCGCCGCGGCCTGGAGGCCGGCCCGCACGAGCAGGGTCATCGCGCCCACGCCGCCGAGCCCGAAGGCGAGCGCGCCGATCGCGCGGCTTGGGAGCCCGCGTCGGTCGGACGGCGTGTTGGACGACGGGCCGATGAGCATGATGACGAAGAGGAAGAGGACGACGATGGCGCCCGCGTACACGATGAGCTGGATCGCCGCGAGGAACTGGGCGTGGAGCGCGAGGAACAGCCCCGCGACGCTCAGGATCATCATCAGCAGGCCCATCGCGCCCCGGATGGGGTTCTTCGAGGCGACCGTGGAGATCGCTCCAATGACCGCGAGGGCGGCGCAGATCCAGAAGTAGGCTTGTCCGAGGTTCACGGGAGATCCTTCGCGGTGGTCATACGGTGGTCTGTCCGCCAGAGGACGCGAAGCCGTGGCCCTCGACCACGAGAGAGGCGCGCTTGCCCCTCGAGGGGTCGCCCACGTACGCCTCGAAGTCCTTACGGAACTTCTTCAGGAAGCCCAGGGCGGGCATCGCGGTGCCCTCGCCGAAGGCGCAGATGGTGTTGCCCATGATGTTGTTGGCGACCGAGTGGAGGGTGTCGAGCTCCTCCAGGGTGGCCGTGCCGTCCATGAGCTTCTCGCAGATGCGCAGGAGCCACCCCGAGCCCTCGCGGCAGGGCGTGCACTGCCCGCAGGACTCGTGGCGATAGAACTGCATGAGGTTGTGCATCGCCGCGACGGGGCTCGTGCCCTCCGCCATGACGGTGATGCAGCACGTGCCGAGCATGGTGCCGAGGCCGCGCGCGGTGTCGACGCCGAGGGGGACGTCGAGGATGCTCTTGCCGTCGTAGGGGTGGAGCGGGGACTTCTCGTCCGGGGCGCTCACGAGCTCGTCGGCGCGGAGGATGGGGGTCGACGAGCCGCCAGGGATGACCGCCCAGAGCGGCTTGTCGCCGAGGACGCCGCCGCCCACGTCGTAGATGAGCTCGCGGAGGGTGGGGCCGACCGCCAGCTCGACCACGCAGGGCTTCTTCACGTGGCCGTTCAGGCCGTAGAGGCGCACGCCGCCGTCGCCGATGGAGTGGAGCGCCGAGAGCTTGGAGAACTCCTCGCCGCCCATGAGCATCATGGCCGGGACCACCCCGATGGTCTCGAGGTTGTTCACCGTCGTGGGGCAGCCGAAGGCGCCGACCTGCGCCGGGAACGGCGGCTTGAGGCGGGGCTCGCCGCGGCGGCCCTCGAGCGAGTTGAGGAGGGAGGTCTCCTCGCCGCAGATGTACGCGCCCGCGCCGGTGTGGACGTGGACCTCGACCGGGTAGTCTTTCCCGAAGGGGCGCGCGCCGAGGTAGCCCTTCGCGCGGGCCTCGACGATGGCGGCCTCGAGGCGGGCCTTCGACAGGTGGAGCTCGTCGCGGACGTAGATGTAGGCGACGTGCGCGCCGATGCCGAAGCACCCGATGATGCAGCCCTCGACCACCGCGTGGGGGTTCAGCTCCATCAGCGTGCGGTCTTTGTGGGTGCCGGGCTCGCCCTCGTCGGCGTTGAGCACCAGGTACGCGGGCTTCGTGGGGTGGGGCCGCATGAAGCTCCACTTGATACCCATGGGGAAGCCGGCGCCGCCGCGGCCGCGGATGTTGGCCTTCTTGGCCTCGGCCACGACCTCGTCGCGCGACATGGAGGTCAGCACCTTGCGCGCGGCCTCGTAGCCGCGGGCCTCGCGCTCGTACACCGGGAGGGTGTGCCCGTCCTTGATGTCGTAGACTTTAGTGAGTAAATTCGTTGGCTTGAGCATGGTGTATTTCTTCTCGTCCGCTCAGCGCCGGAGGCCGTCGAGGATGGCGTCGACCTTCTCGGGGGTGAGGTTCTCGAAGTAGTCCTTGTCGACCTGAATCATGGGGGCGGTGCCGCAGCTCGCGAGGCACTCGGCCGTGCGCAGGGTGATCGTGCCGTCGGAGGTGGTCTCCCCGGCGTGGATGCCCAGCCGCTTCTCGCAGTGGTGCAGCAGCTCGCCGGCGCCCCGGAGGGCGCAGGGGAGGGTGCGGCAGACCCACACCTGGTGCTTGCCCACCGGCTTCTGGTTGAACAGCGTGTAGAACGTGACGACGCCCTGCACGTGGGCCCCGGAGAGCTCGAGGCGCGACGCGACGAACTCGATGATCTCGGGCGAGACCCAGCCCTCTTGCTCCTGGCACAGGTGGAGCAGGGGGATGCAGGCGGCCATCTTGGTCGGGTAGCGACCGAGGAGATCCGTGAGCTTCTGTTCGCGTTCGGGGGTCAGCTGAAAGGGCATCGCTCGTGGGCTCGTGGTGTTCGGGGAAGCGTGAAGTCGAAGCGGCGGGGGCCGGGGGGAGCGAAGGGA
>DAORJJ010000087.1:0-16795 GCA_035439005.1 Polyangiaceae bacterium
AGCGCCGAGCGCCTCGCACCCGGGGCCGAGCAGCACTTCGCGAGGCTCGAGCCGCGTGAGCTCCGAGAGCGCGCCCCCGACCTCGGCCACGTCGATCGCCGACAGCTCGCCCGTGGAGCCGTCGTACGCCGCGACGCCGTACCGCTCGCCGTCCCCCTCGCCGGCGCGCTCGACGGCGACGACGAACGCGTTGCTCCCGCCCTCGAGCGCCGCGTCGTCGTAGACGAGCGCCGGGGTGATCACCCGCACGACCTCGCGGGGCACGATGCCCTTGACGGTCTGGGGATCCGCCATCTGCTCGCACAGCGCCACGCGGTAGCCGAGCTCCGTGAGCCTGTGGATGTAGGAGCCCGCCGCGTGGTGGGGCACGCCGGCCATCGGCACCTCATCCTCGGCGTTCTTGTTGCGGCTCGTCAGCGTGAGGTCGAGCGCGCGCGCGGCCACGACGGCGTCTTCGAAGAAGAGCTCGTAGAAGTCGCCTAGCCGGAAGAACAGCAGGGCGTCCGGGTGCGCGGCCTTCGCCCCGAGGTACTGCCGCATGAGCGGCGTCTGCGACGCGTCCTTCGCCTTGGCCACGGCCCTTCCCCCTTCAGAAGAAGCTCGTGCGCGAGAGCGTGACGGTGCGGAGATCGAACAACACGAGCCCCTGCGAGGCGCCGTCGATGATCGCGATCTGCCCGAGCGGCTCGACGTAGCGCATGGCCCGCGGGTTGACCGCGACGCTCGTGGTCGACATGTTCGCCGTCAGCGCCGTGAACTGCCCCCGCGTCGAGTAGCGGAAGAAGGTGTCGCGCGGCGGCTCGAGGTCACGAAACTGACCGGTCCCCTGCCGCTCCACGCCGTTCCACGCGACGAAGGAGAACATCGGGTTTCGCATGGCGAGCGGGCTGTTGCGCCCCGGGGCCGCGTCGGGCTTCAGGCCGGCGAACGGCACGGCGGGCGCGCGGCTCGAGAGGAGCTGGTCGCGCGCCTCGCACGACTGCACGCACCGATCGCCGGCGCCTCGCTTCACGTGGTGGAGAAACTGCACCGACGCGCGAGCGTTCGCGCCCTTGGTGATCCATTGGTTCCCCGCGCGCACGCGGAGCTTCCACTGGCTGTGGAAGCAGCACTGCGCGAGCGCGAGCGGGCGCTGGTTGCTCACCTCGGGGGGGACGACGCGGCGCAGGCCGGCCTCGGGGCCGTCGAGCGGAGTGAAGAAGCGCGAGACCACCAGCCGGCCGTCGTAGGCCTCGAGGATCGGCAAGTGCCGGTTGGGGTTCGCCTTCGGCGTGGTGGTCACCTTGGGGTCGGGCTCGAAGTCGCCGTCGAAGTAGGCGTCGCACGCCGCGAAGCGCGCGGTGGCCGTGCCCTTCGCGAGCTCTTCGGGCCAACAGGCCTGGTCCTCGAGCCAGTACGGGTCGGTCGGCGGGAGCAGGTCGTCGGTGATCTCCGCGTAGTCGGTCATGCGCCGCTCGAGCAGCGGGATCGCCGGGAGCTTGGCGGCCTCGAGCGCGGCCGAGACGGCGCGCGCGCGCTCGCTCCCGAGCGCGAAGTCCTCGACACCTCGGGCGCAGAGCTGCGCGGCGGGCGCCGAGAGGGTGAGGCTGCGGAAGCCGTCGCCGCTCGCCACGGTGGCGACGACGCCGTCGAGCGTGGGGATGACGCCCTCGTAGACGGTCGCCCAGTCTTGGTCGACGTGCACGGTGGGGTCTTCGTACGAAAAGCGCACGTTCGCGCGCACGTCGGTGGCAGTGTCGCCGGTGGGCAGCGCCGGCAGCACGCCGTCGTTGCGCAGGTCCTTCAGGGCGCCCGCGTTCGGCGCGAGCGGGTCGACGAGCGAGCCGGGGTCGGCGAGGTCGGTGCGCGTCGGCAGGATCTTCGGGTTGCCCTCGCTGCCCGGACCGACCGTGGAGAGCTGCGCGTTCAGCGCGTTGAAGAGCTGCGGCTGGCCAGCGAGCAGAGGCGCGTGGTTGCCGCCGGTGCCGCTCCGGTTGAGCGTGAACAGCGACCGCACGCGGTTCGGCGCGCTCACGGGGAAGAAGGCCTCGAGCGTGACCGGCGAGGTCGTGTCGCCTTCCGCGAAGGCCTTGGGCGTGTGGTAGGGGTCGCGGCTCCCCGCCACCGCGGGCTCGGCCGGCGTGGTCGCGCTCACGGGGAAGGCGGCCATGGGGTCGGGGCGGCGGCAGGGCGCGTCCCAGTCGTCGACGTCGACGGTGACGATCTGGCCGTTCGTGAGCGTGACGAACGCGAAGACGCCCCGGAGCCGGCCCGGGCCGATGCCCGCCGCGACGCTGGGCCGCAGGAACCCGCCGGGATCGCTGAAGGGTCCTTGGCCGACGCCGATCGCGGGGTTCGGGTTGCAGAGCGCGCCGGTCGACGGCGCGTTGCCGCGCTGCTGCGGCAGCTCGTAGCGGGCGAACTGCACCGCCACCACGGGGGCGCCGAACTGCAGGCGATCGGTCGGCGCGAACGGGTTCGACTGCGCGTGCGGCCGCGTGAGCGGCACGCGCGGGGACGCGTCGTCGGTCACGTCGTACACGAGCAGCGTGCCCACCTTGTCGTCGATGGCGTAGAGAAATCGTTTGTAGTCTCGCGTCTCTGGGCTGATCGCGAGGTCCTTCACCGTGACGAGGCGCGAGGGCTCCGACAGGCTGGAGGTGAGCAGCGGGGGCAGCTCGCGCGGGGCACCCGGGCTCGAGAGATCGATGACGTGGATGAGCGGCAGCGCCGCGTCGCCCACGTAGAGGCGCGTGCCGTCGCGCACGAAGCCCGTGGGGGCGGCCTTGCCGAGAGGCTCCGCGTACTCGGGGGCGGGCGGCGGGGGGGCTGGAGCGGCGAGGCACGAGGCCGAGAAGGGCAGCGGCTCGAGGGCCGACTGCCCGGGAGGGAACGCGCCAGGATCGGGCAGCGGCGGCGCCGCCGCGCGGTACTTCACGCCGTCGTCCCAGGCGGGCCCCTTGGGCACGGTCTTCGGCACGAGCGCGCCGCCGCCGAGCTCGACCACGCCGACCACGGGGCAGGGCGCGAGCGAGCCCGGCTCCACGCGCGGGCCGTCGGCGAGACCCGGCGCCAGGCTGACGTTGAGCAGACCGGCGCCGCGCAGGAACGGCTTCACGTCGAGCGTGACGATCTTGGCGGGCCCCTTCGCGCCGGCGCCGCCAGGCAGCAGCACGGCGACCTGGTAGGCGTACGGATCGCGCTCGTCTTGAGCCCCCAGCCCCTCTTTCTTGATGACCGCCACCGACGTCGCCGCGTCGGGGAGGCTGCAGGCCGGCCAGGTCGCCAGCGTCGTGTGCGGTGGCTCGATCTGGCCGTCGAGGCCCTGGCGCACGACCCCGGCTGTGTCGCCGAGGATGCGGTGCGAGGCGATCGCGTAGAGCGCGGGCTTGTTCGCCTCCCCCGAGGTCACGAACGAGAGCAGCCCATCCGGCGTGGTCGCGATGTCGCGCGGGAGGGCCCCCACGGTGAGGAAGTTCACGCCGGGCGCGCTGTAGTCGTGATCGACGACGGTGCCGGCCGTGAGGTCGGCGACGGCCACCTCGCCGCGCGTGGTCTGCGTGACGAGCGCGTAGAGGTGGTACGGCTGGAACTCCGCGTCGCCCGTGCTGGCGGCCTCCGCGGACACGGGCGTGCACTTCGAGAGCGCCACGGGCGTCGGCGGCACGAGGCCCGCGTTCGCCGTGCCGTCGCGGACCTGCATGCACACGAAGTCGACCTTCTCGGGTCGCTCGAAGGAGCGCACCGGGTTGTTCGGCGGCGTCTGGGCGCAGCTCGCGAGCGCCCCGGTGAGGCCGAGGCCCGCGGGCACCCCGAGCGCGACGAGCGCGGAGAGGCGCCCGAGCAGGTTGCGACGCGGGCTCACTTGACCCCCTTCGGCAGCGTCGGCTCGCCGAGCGTGAACACCACGCGCTCGAAGGTGTCCTTCCGCGCGAGGGAGTTGTCGAGATCGATCACCTGCACGAACGAGTTCGTGAAGCTCGCCACGTACGCGAAGCGGTACTGGCGGAGCCCCTTCCCGGGCTCGCGCGGGTCGAGCGGGACCTCGGCGCGGCGCGCCACGTCGTGGAGGTCGAACGGGTCGAACGCGAGCGCGAACGGGCCCGCGCCCACGCGGATGACGCCGTCGAGGCGGCGCGTGTCGGGGTCGACGACGAACACGGTCGAGGCGTCGAAGCAAACCACGAAGACGCGCAGCGCGTAGCGCCCCTCGCCGTCGACGATGGGCGCGAGGAACACCTTCGACGGGCCCGCCGTGAGCGGCACCGAGTCGAAGAACGTGAGCTTCTCGGGGTCGTAGGCCTCGGTCGACGCCGCGCCCACGTCGGACCCCAGCTCGCCGACGAGGAGCGCCGCGGGCGTGCGATTCGTGAGGAATACACGGAGCGGCTTCCGCGCGCAGGCGGTCACGTCCCGCGCGACGTCTTGCGCGGTGCGCGGAGGCACGGCGGCAGGGTCGGCGGGCCGCACGCGGCTCTTGCACGCGAAGCGCGGGGTAGGGTCGAGCGCGATGCCGCGCGAGTCGGTGCCGCCCGCGGAGGCCGCGAGGGGATAGGCGCGTTCACGCGCGAGGAACGGGCGGTTCAGCGAGGACGACGTCCCGCCCGACTCGTCCGTGTAGTGACGGAGCAGCGAGAGCTCGGCGACCGCGCGGCTGGTCTCCAGGTAGGCCGGCCGCGGGCGGGTGGTCGGCGTGAAGCCGTCGGGATCGTAGGGCACGTTGGCCACCCCGACGCCGCCCGTGCGGAGGTTGTCGACGACGAACTGCACGCTGGGCGCCGAGATGCGCGTCGCGTCGCTGCCGCTGTCGAACGAGAGCCCCGTCGAGAGCAGCGTCGCCTTCGTGTCGTTCTGGTGGGTGACCACGAGCGAGCTGCCGTCGTCGCTCTGCGCGAGGCCGAACGGCTCGCCCGGGAGCGTGAGCCCGCGCGAGTTCTTCGGCTCGACGTCGGGGTTCGTGCCCGCGGCGTGGCGCCCGTCGCAGCGGCCCTCGACCCGGGCGCCGCAGTCGATGCGGAACGGGGCGAACGCCGCCAGCGCCGCGTCGCGCTGGCTCGCGTCGGTGAAGGCGTCGCTCGGCGGGCGCTCCACCACGTCGTGCGCCACGTCGGCCCAGAGGATCGACGCCGAGCCGCGCAGCGGCGCGAACAGGCGATCTTGCGCGCGCGCAGGCGCCGGCCCCGTGAGGCCCACCGGCGGCACGAGCGCCTTCGTGTCGAGGCTGAGCTGCAGGTCGGTGCCGAACGCGCCGATGACCGCGGCGTCGCGCACGTAGTGGCTCGCGCGCATGGGCGGAGCGCAGGTCTGCCCGAGGGGCAGCTTGGTGCCGTCGGGCCGGAGGTCGATGAGCTCGCCGTCCGTGCACGTGGGGGTCCGCCCGTCCGGCAGCGTGGGCGCCGGCCGCACGAGGGGCAGCGCCGGGTCGAACGGGTTCTCGATGGTGAGCAGCGCGTGCTTGCGGATGAGGCGCAGGTCGTAGGACTGGAGCGTGCCGCCGTTGTACTGGAGGTCGAAGTCCGAGTTCAGCGCGTAGAGCACGTTGCCGCCGTGCGACACCGCGAGGCCGACCGGGAAATAGAGGCTGTCGAGCGGCGGGCTCGAGCCGTTGCCGGTCGAGTAGCAGTCGGTGAGGGCCGGGGAGAGGGCGAGCAACCCCGCGGCGGTCCAGCGCAGGAAACTCGAATGTTTCCGTGTTCTTATGCCCGTACTGTGCCGAGCGCTGGGGGGGGATCGCGTCATCGCCGCGGGGAATCTAGTTCGTCGCCCCCCTGACTTCAATCGAGTCGAGCGGGGCCGGGCGGGCGATCCGAGGCCCGCGCCCTGCTACGCTTCGGTCGTGCGACGCCTGCTCCTCCCGCTCTCGCTCGGCGCGAGCCTGTTCGCCGCGTGCGGCTCCGACCCCTCCCCCGCCACCGAGCCGCGGCCCGACGCCGACGCCTCGACCGACGGGGCGAGCGTCCCCACGCCGCCCGAGGCCGCCGCGCCCGACGCGAGCGACGCCGCGCCTGGGCCACGCGTCGAGGTGCGCGGAGGCGAGCTCGTCATCGACGGGCGACCGACCGTGCTCTACGGCGGCGAGGTCCCGTACTTTCGCGTGCGAGACAAGGCGTTCGACGCCGCCAAGACCCAGGCGCTCTGGGCGGACACCTTCACGAAGATGAAGGCCGCGCACATGAACCTCGTGGCGACGTACTTCCCCTGGGACTACCACGCGCCGCGCGCGGGCGAGTGGAGCTTCACGGGCGCGCGCGACGTCGGCCGCTTCCTCGACGCGGCGTGCACCGCGGGCATGAAGGTCATCGCGAAGCCGGGGCCGCTCATCACGGCGGAGTGGCCGAAGGGCTTCGGCACGTTCGGCGCGGTCCCCGCGTGGTGGAAGGCCGCGCACCCGCGCAGCCTCGTCCAGAAGGCGAGCGGCGAGACCTACAATTTCAGCCCCACAGGCGACTCGACGCAGACCCAGCCCACGTACCTCGATCCCGAGTACCTGGCGGCCGTGGGCGACTGGTACGACCACATCGTCCCGCTCATCAAGCCGTTCATCGCGTCGCGCTGCGTGGTCGCGGTGCAGGTCGACAACGAGACCAACCAGTACTGGGCGAACCGCTTCGGCGACGTCGACTACAGCGCGGCCTCGGTCGCGCACTACCGCGCGTTCCTCACGCGGCGCTACGCGACCATCGCCGCGCTCAACGCCGCCTACGGCACGCGCTACGCGAGCTTCGCGGCCGTCACGCCGCCGTCCGCCGCGCCCTCCGACCCGAAAGACAACCTGGCCGCGCGCGACTGGTACGAGGCCGGCCAGGCCTACTCGCTCGAGTACCTGTCGACCCTCCGCGGCATGCTCGAGGCGCGCGGCCTGCGCGAGCCCGAGATCCTCTTTCTCACGAACGACTCGCCGTTCGGGCTCCCGCTGCGCACGGTGCTGCTGCACGACGGCGCGGTGAAGAACCAAGTGGGCCTCGCGGGCGCGGATCTCTACCCGAAGCAGTTCCCGACCAACGGCGAGATCGCCGACCAGCCGTTCCAGGTCGACTACTTCACGAAGCTCTTCGGCGAGAACGGCAAGCTCTACACGAAGGACGCGGCGGCGGCCCCGCGCTACGCCTTCGGCGCCGAGCTCCAGGGCGGGTTCTACTCGTTCCCGCTCGGCATCAAGCCGAACGTCACGCCGGAGGCCACAGACCAGCTCCTCGCGAAGGCCTTCGGGCACGGCATGAAGGGCGGCAGCTTCTACGTGCTGCGGGGTGGCTTCAACCTCGACGACTCGTCGTACGACTTCCAGGGTGCGATCGGCCCCGAGGGCGACCTCCGCCCGCGCTACGAGGTCATGAAGCGTTGGGGCGGCCTGCTCGCCGACCAGGAGGCCGCGCTCTCCGCCAGCGACGAGGTCGAGGACGCGGTCACCCTGCTCCAAGACAGCGCCTACGCGGTGCCGCAGGCCGGCACGAAGGACGACCACCCGTCGCTGCACGCGAACGAGAACCCCGGCGTGTTCGGCTGGCTGATGACCGCAGGGTTCAACCCCAAGGTCGCGGACATCGCGCGCGCCAATTTGTCAGGGCAAAAAGCGGCGCTCTTCCTGCTGCCGGAGATGATCGACGACGCCTCGGCGGACAAGCTCGTGGCCTTCCACGCGGGCGGCGGCGCGCTGATCACGCTGCTCGACCCCGGCTCGCGCAACCTCGCGGGGGCGCGCTCGCCCTCGGTGCAGCGGCTCGCCGCGCTCTTCGACGCGCAGCCGAGCGGGAGCTACTCCTGGCCGGGGCTCGGGCTCCGCTCGGGCGAGGCGAACCAGAAGGTCCCCGGCGCGACGGGCACCACGCGCACGTATTGGTACGAGAATTTCTTCACGCCGGCGCCGGGCGCGACCCCGCTCGTGGTCGAGCGCACCCAGCCGCTCGGCGGCGACGGCAAGGTCATCGCCTTCTCGCGGGCGGCGCCCGGCGCACCTCGCGCGCTGCTCGGCGCGCACTTCGCCACGATCTTCAACCAAGACGCCTACTACCGCGCCGACGAGGCCGATCTCGAGCGCAAGCGGGCCCTCGCGCGGGCGGTGATGGACCTCTCTGGCGTCACCCCCGCCGCGCGGGCGACGGGCCTGCGCGAGGAGGTCTGGGCGAGGCGCTCGGGAGGAGCGAACCCCAAGCTCTTCGTGTTCGTGGTGAGCGGACACGCCGCCGGGACGGTGCACGTCGAGCTCGTCGACGGCCCCCGGCTGGGCCTCGTCGCGGGGGAGACGTACGAGGTGGCCGACGCGCTGCGAGGCGGCTCGGCCCTCACGCGCAGCGGCGCGGAGCTCCTCGCTCGAGGCGTGGACGTCACCCTGCCCACCCAGGGGACCACGGTGCTGGTGATCACGCGCAAGTGAGGCCGCCGGGCCCGCGCGACGCTTTCAACGCGGCGCGCGGCGCGCCGGCCGGGCTAGAGTTCGAGGATGATGACGCCGCGGCGCGGCTCGTCGTCCGACGGACGCTCGACCGTGCGGGGGCGCGGTCGGGGCAAGGGGATTTCGACGACCGGCTGCTCGTAGGAGGCCCGTTCGTCGGCTTCGCGCTTTCGGATTTGCTCGATGATGAAGGGAGGGAGCATGGTGGCCTCCTACCGGAGAGCGGAAAAAGAGGGAGGATCAGCGGTGGGTGAGAGGTTCTTGAAACCTAAGGATACACTCGCCGGGTAGCAATGGCCAACCCCGCACCAATCGTTGGCGCGCCGGACGCGCCTCGGCGTCGGCGCCTCGCGCGCACGGCCGGGGCGCTCGCCATGGCGCTCGCGCTCGCGCTCGGTGCGCCCGGCCTCGCGCGCGCCGAGCCGTTCGCGCTGGCGGGCACCGACTGGGAGGGCTGCGCCGAGCTCGTGCGGCTCGCGCGCGCGGAGCTCGGGGCCGACCACGTGGTGGTCACCGACCGCGTCGACCTCGGCGCCCTCGAGCCGCGCGACGCCGTGCTGATGCTCCACCCCGAGCGAGGCGTCGACTCGGGCGAGCTCGCGAAGTTCATGAAGGCCGGTGGCCGCGTGCTCCTGCTCGACGATTTCGGCAAGGGCGACGGCCTCTTGCAGCACTTCGGCATGGCGCGCATTCCCCTGCCCGCCGCGCCCGCCGAGTCGCTGCGGCAGAACCCGCACCTCGCCCTCGCCGAGCCCGCGAGCCCGCACCCGGTCGTGGCCGACGTCCAGCGCGTCGTGACGAACCACGCGACGGGCATCCGGCACCCCGACCTGTCCCCGGTGCTGAAGGTGCGGCCAGCGGATCCCGACGCGCCGGACGTGCCGGTGGCGGTCGCGGGCGCGGTGGGCAAGGGCCGCCTGCTCGTCATCGCCGATCCGTCCATCGTCATGAACTCGATGCTGAGGTACGCAGGGAACAAGGCGCTCGCGCGGGGCCTCGCGCGCTACGCGCTCGAGGACGACACCTGGGGCCCTCGCGGCGGCCGCCTCATCATGGTGTCCGGCGCGTTCACGTCGCAGGGGCATTTCGGTGGCGACGACTCGCGGCTCGCGAGCGCCCTCGACGCCCTCCGCGAGCTCGCCCGGGAGCTACGCACCCAGGGCATGCCGCCAGCGATGGCGTTCTCGCTCGCGATCGGCGCGGGGCTCGCGCTGCTCGCGTGGGTGGCGCGTCGCGCCGCCAAGCTGCACCGCGTCCAGGTGCCTCGCTTCACGCGGCGCGTGCCCACCGTCGCCCACGGCGGCGTCGCTGGCCACGCGGCGGTCGTCTCCTCGAAGCACTCCTCGCGGGTCCTCGGGATGCTCGAGCTGAAGCACGCGCTGGAGGAGGAGCTGTGCCAGGCCCTCGAGCTCGACGCGCTGCCGCCCCAGGCCGAGCTCGTCCGCGCCGTCGAGCGTGACGGCCTCCTCGACGCGCAAGGGCTCGCCGCGCTCCGCCGAGTTCTGCTAAAAATGGCGACCGTCGAGACGCTCATCCTCGCGCGGCGCGGGCCCACCCCGCCGCCTTACAAGGACCGCGAGCTCGTGGAGGCAGCGACCGACGTGAAGCGCATCGTGGAAGAGGTAGAGAGAACCCGAGCGGCGCGGCGCGCGGAGCCCGCATGACCCAGCTCACGGCCCCCGAGGCCGCCGGCGCCCGCGAGCGCGTCGAGGAGCTTCGGCGCGAGATCATGAAGGTCTACGTGGGCTCGAGCCGCGGCCCCGACATGATGCTCGTCGCGATCCTCGCGCGCGGTCACGTGCTGCTCGAGGGCGTGCCCGGCGTGGCCAAGACCACGCTCGTGAAGGCGTTCGCGGCGGCGCTCGGGTGCTCGTCGCGCCGCATCCAGTTCACCCCCGACCTGCTCCCCGCGGACATCACGGGGACGTACGTGCTCTCGCCCCGAGACGGCACCTTCTCGCTGCGCGCGGGGCCCGTCTTCGCGAACGTGGTGCTCGCCGACGAGATCAACCGCGCGCCCGCCAAGACCCAGTCGGCGCTGCTCGAGGCGATGCAGGAGCGCCAGGTCACGATCGAGGGCGATCGCTTCGAGCTGCCGGCGCCGTTCCTCGTCCTCGCGACGCAGAACCCCATCGACCTCGAGGGCACCTACCCCCTGCCCGAGGCCCAGGTCGACCGCTTCCTCGTGCGCGTGCCCGTGGGCTACCCCACCGCCCGCGAGGAGTCGCACATGCTGAAGCTCCACGGCGTCGAGCCGCCCGTGGTGCGGCCCGTCATGAAGGCCGAAGACGTGCTCCGCCTGCAGCACGTGGCGGCCCGCGTGCACGTCGAGGACGATCTCCTCGACTACTGCGTGGCGCTGGCCCATTTCACCCGCTCGCACCCGAAGGTCGCGCTCGGCGCGAGCCCGCGCGCCACGCTGGCGCTCGCCCAGGCCTCGAAGGCGAAGGCGCTGATGGACAGCCGCGCGTACGTGGTGCCGGAAGACGTCCGGGCCGTCGCGCCGGCTGTGCTCGCCCACCGCCTGGTGCTCACGGCGGAGCTCGAGGGCGACGGGCGCGCGCGCGACCAGATCGTCGACGAGGCGCTCGCGAAGGTCGGGTACCGCCGCGGGGTGCGCCCCGCCTGAGCGAGGCCCTCAGCTACGTGTATTATGCAATTATACCCCACACGCTCCGCGTTCCAGGTAGCGCTCGCGGGCGCCGCGCTCGTCACGGTCGGCGTCGCGGCGCGCGAGCCGGCGCTCGCGGCGTTCGGCGGGGCGATGATCCTGGCGATCGCGCTCGGGCGCGTGCTCGCCCAGGCCACCGTGGCGCGCATCCGCTCGTCCGGCTTCGAGATGGTGTGGACCACCACGCGCCGCGTGACGCGGCTCGGACGCGGCGGAGAGCTCATCCTCGAGGCGGAGCTGCGCAATCGCGGCGCCGACGACGCGCGGGCGGTGAACCTGCGCGCGCTCTGCTCGAGCCTGCTCGAGGCGCGGGTCGAGCCCACCGACATCGAGCTGCCCGCGGGCTCCAAGGTGCGCGTCGACGTCCACGTGAAGGCGAGCCGTGTGGGCCGGTGGGGCGTGCACGGCGTGGCCCTCGAGGTGCGCGGGACGCCGCTCGGCGGCGAGGGCCTCTACGAGGTGCCGCTGCTCTTCGCCAACCCGCACGGCGTCGAGGTGCTCCCGCCGCGGCTGCTCGCGAGCATCGAGTCGCCGCGCGGCGGGCGCTCGCGGGCCCTCGCGTCGCGCGGCCTCGCCGGCGACGGGCGGGGCGAGAGCGACGAGCTCCGCGAGCTGCGCGACCACGTGCCCGGCGACGCGTTCAAGCGCATCGCCTGGAAGGCGAGCGCGCGCCGGCGGAAGCTCGTCGTGCGCGAGATGGAGCGCGAGGAGCGCGACGTCGTGTGGCTCGTGCTCGACGCGTCGGTGGAGCTCTGGGCGGGGGAGCCCGGCACGGCGCCGCTCGACCACGCCGTCGACGCGGTGGGCGCGCTCGCCGCGCGGCACCTGGCGCGAGGGGACCTCGTGGGCCTCGCGGTGGTCGCCTCGCGCACGCGCTCGTGGGTGACCGCCGACGAGGGCCCGAGCCAGCTCGCGAAGGTGGCGTCCGCGCTCGCGAGCGCGGCCAGCATGGTCGACAGCGACCGGAGCGAGGCCGACGAGCAGGACGTGGCGGCCCGGGTGATGGAGCACGCGCGCCCGCTCGACGGCGGAGGCCTCGCCGACCTCCGCCGCGGCGACCTCGACGCCCTCGCCGCGCGGGCCGACGCGCTCCGTAGCCGCGCCCCGTTCGTCCCGCGCGCCCCCTACTCGAAGACCGCGCGCGAGCAGCGCCTCCGGCACTACTGCGCCGCCTTCGGGATCGAGCTGCCGCCCCGCGTCGACGGCGAGCGCGAGCAGACCGACGTCGCGCTCGGGCACGCGCTGGAGAAGCTCCTGGCGGAGCGGCCGCGGCCCACGGTCGTCCACGTGCTCGCCCAGTCGCCCGTGCCCGGCGGCGCGACCGAGCGCGCGCTCCTCGGCCTGAAGCGGCGCCGCGTGGGCGTGCTCTTCACCCTGCCCGAGTTCGACGCGAGCGTGCAGTCCGCCCTCGCGTCGAACGACACCGCGCGGCAGGTCGACCGCGTGTACGCGGGCCTCATCGGCGACGCCGTGCGCGCCCGCGTGCGTGCCTCCAAGCGCCGCGCCGAGCGACAGCTGCGCCGGCTCGGCGTGAAGCTCCGCCCCGCGCGCGTCCGGGCGACGCTCGACGACGCGGGCCAACCCGCGACGCCCGCGCCGCTCGGCGGGAAGGGAGAGACCTGATGGCGTCCGACCCGCGCGCGCTGCTGCGCCGACACGGCCTCGCTCCCAAGAAGAGCTTCGGGCAGAACTTCCTCGTCAACGCGGGCGTCCTCCAGCAGATCGCGGAGGCGTGCGTGCCCGAAGCCGAGCGCGGACAGGCCGAGGTCGTCGAGATCGGCGCCGGCACGGGCGCGCTCACCGCCGCGCTGCTCGACCGCGCCGCGCGGGTGACGGCGATCGAGCGCGACCGGGAGCTCGTGCCGCTCCTCCAGGCCGAGCTCGCGGAGCCGCTCGCGGCGGGGCGGCTCCGGCTGGTGGAGGCGTCCGCGACGCACTCCGACCTCGAGGCCCTGCTGGGCGCCCTCGCGCCGCCGCGCGTCCTCTGCGGCAACCTGCCCTACCAGCTCACCGGGCAGCTGATCGAGCAGTCGGTGGGCCTCGCCGGGCTGCTCGTCCGCGCGGTGTTCATGGTGCAGGAGGAGGTCGCCGACCGCCTCGCCGCGGGACCCGGCACCAAGACCTACGGCGCGCTCTCGGTGTTCACGCAGGCGCGCTTCGCGGTGAAGCGCGTGGCGCGCGTATCGCCCGGCTCGTTCTTCCCGCCGCCGCAGGTCACGAGCGCCGTCGTGTCGCTCACGCCCCACGCCACGCCGCGCGCCGTCGAGGACGACGCCTTCCGCAGCGTCGTCAAGCTCGCCTTCGCGATGCGGCGCAAGACGCTCCGCAACGCGTGGGCTCCCCTCGGCGAGGCGCGCGTGCTGCGCGCGAGCGAGCAGGCGGGGATCTCGCTCACCGCGCGTGGCGAGACCCTCGGCGTCGAGGAGTTCGCCCGCATGGCCCAGGCGCTCGAAGGTGAATAAAGCCGACCTATTCAGTCGGTCGGCGCCGCGCCAAGCTTCTTGAGCGCGGCGGTCGCCTCGTCGCGATCGGGATCACCGGTCGGCGCGTTCTGCAGGTAGAGCTTGTAGTTCTCGATGGCCTCGGCCTTCTTGCCGGTGGCGCGCTGGGTCTCCGCCGCCGCGAACGCCGCCGCGTAGAGCCAGCCGGGCCGCGGCTGGAGGGCGAGCGCCTCGTGGACCGCGAAGCCGAGGTTCACGGCGGCGTCGGCGCCCCTCCCCTTCGCCTTCAAGAGCTTGCCGTAGCGGTAGCGCCAGTACGCCTGCTTGGGCATCGCGCTCGTGGCGACGGACCACGCGGCGAGCGCGCCGGCGTCGTTGTTGTTGGTCTCGAACACCTCGGCGAGGGCGGCGTGCGCCTCGATGCGGTTCGGCTTGAGCTCGAGGGCCTTGCGGAGGTCGCGCTCCGCGTCCTTCACGGCGCCCTGCTTGAACTTCACGACGCCGCGCTGCCAGTAGGCGTCGGCGAGCGTGCTGTCGAGCGCCAGCGCGCGATCGACCTCCTTCTCCGCGAGGCCGATGTCCGGCTGCGCCGCGTCGTTCGCGGCCCACGCCACGTAGAGGTGGTACTCGGCGCGGTTCGGGTCGAGCTCGGCCGCGCGCCGGAGGCGCGGCATCGCCGCGGTGACCTGCAGGCCGCCTTGGCGGAGGTACGCTCGCCCGAGGAAGTGGTTCGCCTCGGCGCTGTTGGGGCGCTGCTCGTACACCTTCGCCAGCATCTTCTGCGCCTCGTCGGCCTGGCCGATCGCGATGTAGGCGGCGCCGACGCGGAGCATGAGGTCGAGGTCCTTCGGGGCCTTCGCGAGCGCGCCCTGGAACTGCTCGAGGGCCTTCTGCTCTTCTCCGCCCTCCTCGAACAGCATGCCGCGCTCGAGCGCGAGCCCGGGGTAGTCCTTGTCGGCGGCGCTCACCTTGGCGAACTCCGCCGCCGCGAGGTCGAGCTTGCGCATCTTCCGGTAGGTCTGGCCGAGCCGGAAGCGCAGCGCGCTGTCTTCCTTGGTGGCGAGCGCCTGCTCGTAGTGCGTGACGGCCTCGTCGAACTTGCCCTGCGACGCCAGGACGTCGCCGAACGCGCGGTGGAGCGCGGGGGTGTCCGCGAGCTTGGCCTTCGCCGCCTCGAGCTTCTTGAACGCCTCGGCGCCGCGCCCCTGCGACGCGAGGAGCGTGGCGAGCGCCGCGTACGGCTCGACGCCGTTCTGGAGCTGCGGGTCGGCGAGCTCGATGGCGACGTTGTACTCGCTCTCGGCGACCGACTTGTTGCCGAGGGCCTCCTCCGCTTTTCCGAGCCAGAGCGCGATCGACATGTCGGACTTGTACGTGCTGCGGGCGGCGGTGAGCTGGGTCTTCGCCTCTTGCAGGCGCTCGAGCTTGATCTTGGTCTTGGCCGACCCGCAGATGGCGTCGATGTCCTCCGGGGCGCGCTGGAGCGCGTCGTCGAAGCGCGCCAGGGCGTCGGTGAAGCGGCCATCGGCGTAGAGCAGCTCGCCCTGGCCGATCAGCGCGGAGGCGTTGCGCGCGTCGAGCTTGCTCGCCTCGTCGAACGCGGCGCGCGCGTCGGTGGCGCGGTTCGATGCAAAGTACACCCACCCACGGAGGGCGTACGCCTTGGAGAGCTCGGTGGGCGACGCGTTCGCGCGCGCGGCGCCGTCGATCACGACCTTGAGGTCGCGGAGCGAGCTCGCCTCGTCTTGCTTCGTGTTCCACAAGAGGCGCACGCGGGCGAGCAGCGCGCCGACGTGCTCCGGCGAGCCGGCGACCGTGGCGTCGAGCGCCTGCTTCGCCTTCACGCGGTCGTTCTTCATCAGGTACGCGCGGGCGAGGCCGTACTGCGCGCGCGGCGTGGTGCCCTGGCCGGCCTCGCTGAACGCCGCGATGGCCGCGTCGGGGTCCTTCGCCGCGAGCTCGAGCTCCCCTCGGACGTATTTCAGGTCGTCCTGGATGGGGTCCTTCGGGTCCTTGCGGCTGGCGGTGTCGAGCAGCGCGCGCGCCTCGGCGAAGTTGCCGGCGACGGCCTGCGCCGCGCCCTGGGCCGCGGACAGGTACTGCGCGTCGCTCTTGGCGGGCACGAGGCCGAGCAGGTACGAGGCCTTGGCCGCGTGCTCCGCGACGACCCCGAAGCGCAGCTCCACGGCGTATTCGGTGAAGGCCGCGTAGGTCGCGAGCTGGCGCGCGCGAGGGTTCTTCGACTGCAGGTCGACGAGCTGGGAGACCGCCTGCCGCGCGTCGCCGTACACGTCCTTCGCGAGGCTCGCGCGCGAGGCCTCCGCGGCCGTGGCCGTGGTCTTCTTCCACTCGCTCGCGTGGGCGGCGTCGCTGATGGAGTGGTAGCCGAACGCCCCGTAGGGCGTGGCCTGCAGGGCGACGCCGCCGAGCACGAAGGCCAAGATGGCGCCCGCGATGATGCGCGGGGCCTTCGACACGGGGCGCGACGGGGCCCGCGAGGCCCGCGAGCCGCGCGGCTGGGAGACCGGGTCGGGGGCGAGCCCGGCCTGGCGCGGGGAGGACGCGCCGCTCACCAGCGACACGTTGGTGAGATCGGCCTGGCCGCCGAGGTCGACCTCGCCGAACGTGACGCCCCCGGCCTGCCCGGTCTGTGAAGGGGGAGCGCCGAAGGTGTCCATGGCGCCAGCGCCGAACCCGGCCTGACGCGCGCTCGGAAGCGCGCCGGCGCCGTCGTAGGCGGGCAGGTCGGTCTGGCCGGGGAGCAGCGAGCCCTGCGCGCCCGCCGACGGGAGGTAGTTGCCCTGCGCGGCGGCCGGCAGGTTCCCTTGCCCGGGGAGCAGGTTCTGCTGACCCATGACCGCCGGGTAGTTGCCCTGGTTCGCCGGGAGGTCGGTGCCCTGACCCGCGGGCAGGCCGACCCCGCCCGAGAGCCCGGGGAGGTCGTTCAGCAGGCCAGGCAGGTTGAGGTCGCCAAAATCGAAGCCCGCGGGCGCGGGCAGACCGGCGCCGCCGCCGAACGCAGGCAGATCGGCCCCGCCGCCCCCGAACGACGGGAGCTCGGCCGTCCCGCCGCCGAACGACGGGAGCTCGGCCGTCCCGCCGAACGCAGCAGGCAGATCGGCCCCGCCGCCCCCGCCGCCGAACGCAGGCAGATCGGCCCCGCCGCCGAACGCAGGCAGATCGGCCCCGCCGCCGGCCCCGGCCCTCGAGGGGAGGTCGGCCGCCATGGGGGCGGGCTTCCCCGCGCGGGGGCTCGGCAGCGCGGGCGCCTGGGGCTGGAACGGAGACGGGAGCTCGATGTCGAGATCGAGGTCG
>DAORJJ010000088.1:0-16776 GCA_035439005.1 Polyangiaceae bacterium
CGAGCGCCTCGAGCGCCGCCGAGGCCCGCCTCCGCGCGAGGCCTGCGTCGGTCGTCGCGAGCCGCGCGCTCCATTCGATGTACGCTCGTGGCGTGAGCTCCGGAGGCAGCGGCGGATCGAGCGGCGCGATCGCGACGGACGACGCGCGCGCGGCGTGCTCGGGCGAGTGCCCGTCGAGCCGCAGCGCGCCGCGGCTCGGCGAGAGCTCGCGGAGCGCCGCCCGCAAGACCGGCCACGACGCACCAAAGACGAGCACCTTGTCTCCTTGGGTTTCGAACGTGAGCCCCTCGACGACGACGCGCGCGCCCTCGTCGAGGCGCAGATCGGTCGCGGAGAGGAGAGGTGCGCCCACGGCGGCTACGGTACCACGGGGTCCGCGGGGCGAGCGCACGAGGCGCGGGCCTCCGGGCCCTCCGGCGGGCTCGGTTCTTGCCCCGCGGGAGGGAGCCCGATGACCACGCCCCCCTCTGCGCGCCGCGCGGGCCGGCCCGCGTTCCCCTCGCCGAGCCCCTTCGCGCGCGCCGTCGCGCGGGCGCTGCTGCCCGAGCCCGAGCTCGCCCGCGCCGAGCGGCTCCGCTACGACGACGCGGGTCACGGCTACGACGCCCTCGGCCTCCACCCCGACTGGGTGGCCGCGGGCCTCGGCATGTTTCGCTTCCTCTACGAGTCGTATTTTCGGGTCGAGTCCCACGGGAGCGAGCACCTGCCGGCCCACGGCCCGGCGATCCTCGTGTCGAACCACAGCGGCACGCTGCCTCTCGACGGCGCCATGATCTACCTCGACGTGCAGCGCCACACCGAGCCGCCGCGCGTGCCTCGGCCCATCGTCGATCGCTTCGTGCCGCTGCTGCCCTTCGCGGGCCTCTTCTTCGCGCGGGCGGGGGCGGCCCCCGGCACGCGGGAGAACCTGCGGTTCTTGCTCGAGGCGGGCGAGCTCGTGCTCATCTTCCCGGAGGGGACGCCGGGCATCGGCAAGCGCTTCCGCGACCGCTACCAGCTGCAGGGCTGGCGCGTGGGCCACGCCGAGACCGCGATCGCCCACGGCGTGCCGATCATCCCGGTGGCGGTGATCGGCGCGGAAGAGCAGTGGCCGCAGCTCGCCCGAATTCCCATCGGCCTGCTCGGCGCGCCCTACGTTCCCGTGCCCGCGACGCCTCTCCCGCTGCCCGTGCGCTACCACATCCACTACGGTGCCCCGATCCGCTTCGGCTACGACCCCGCGGACGCGAGCCGACCCGAGGTCGTGCAGCGCGCCGCCGACGAGACGCGCGCGGCGGTGGAGGCGCTCATCGCGCGGGGCCTGCGCGAGCGAACGGGCGTGTTCCGATGAGCGGCGTCCTGCTCACCGGCGCGACGACGCCCTTCGGGCGCGCCCTCGTGCGAGGCTTGCTCGGCGAGCCGAGGCTCTGCCCGGTGCTCGCGGTGGGGGCGGAGTCGCCGGAGGAGGCCGCGCGGCTCTTCCCCGTCGATTCGAGGCTCACCTACGCGCGCGCCGATCTCACGCGGCCGCGCGATCTCCAGACCCTGCTCGGCGGGCCCGCGCGCGACCTCGGCCTCCGCGCGGTGGTGCACGGCGCGTGGCACAGGCGCGCGGCCGACTCGGGGCGGAAGATCCGCCAGCTCAACGTGGACTCCACCCGCGAGCTGCTTCGCCTCTCCGAGGAGCACCCCACGATCGAGCACTTCGTGTTGCGCAGCTACGCCGACGTCTACCGCATCGACACCGAGGAGCCCGTGCTCATCGCCGAAGAGCACCCGCTGCGCCTCGTGGGGGGGATGCCACAGATCGAGCGCGATCGCCTCGAGGCCGACGTGACGGTGTGCATGCGCATGGGCATGTCGAAGGTGTCGATCGCGGTGCTCCGCTTCGCCGAGCTGCTGGCGCCAGACTCGGGCAGCCAGCTCTTCGACTACCTGTCGTCCAAGGTGTGCTTTCGGCCGATCGGCTTCGATCCGATGCTCTCGCTGCTGTCGATCGCCGACGCCGTCTCGGCCACGCTCGCGGCGCTGCGCCCGCGGCGGGCGAGCGACGGGGAGGCCACGCGCGAGGCGTGCCCGAGCGGCATCTTCAACATCGTCGGTCGCGACGTGCTGCCGCTCTCCCGCGCGGTGGAGCTCGCGCGGCGCGTGTCGATCCCCGTGCCGGGGCCGCTCCTCCGGCCGCTGTACGGGCTGCGCCAGCGCGCGATCCACGCCGAGTTTCGCTACGACTTGAACGCACTGCGCTTCCACCTGAGCGGCGTCCTGGACGGGCGTCGCGCGCGCGAGGTGCTCGGCTACGCGCCTCGCGTGCCGATCGACTGGGAGGCCATCGCGCAGACGGCGGGGGCCGCGAGCTGGGCGTGAGCGCGAGGGCCTCGCGCGCTCCCGGCGCGCAGAGTCTGCGCCTGGGACGCACGCGGTGCGTCGAGGCGGCGGTGCTCCCGGGCGCTCAGCGCCTGCGAAACCGGCCGAACACGAACGACTGCGTCGAGCCCCACGGGGTCGTGTGGAGGGCGTGGCGCGACTCCACATGCTCGAGCGCGGGGGCGAGCTCCTCCGCGAGCTGTTCGGCCGAGTAGCGCCGCACGGGCAGGTCGCTGCAGCGCTCTGGCCCGTCGAGGGCGAAGGTGCCGACGATGGCGTGCGCCCCGGGCGCGAGCGCCTGACCGAGCGCCCGCAGGTAGCCCGCGCGCTGCTCGGGCTCCACGAGGAAGTGGAACACGGCGCGGTCGTGCCAGAGGGCGTAGTGGCGAGGGGGCGACCACGCGGTCACATCTGCGACCACCTCCCGCACCCGCGGCTCGTCGCCGAGGCGCGCGCGCGTGACGGCGAGCGCCTCGCGCGCGAGGTCGAGCAGCGTGACGTCGGAGAAGCCCGCCCCGAGCAGCCCGTCGACGAGCAGCGAGGCCCCGGCGCCCACGTCGAGGAGCGGCGCGTCGGGCGCGAGGCCGCACGCGCGCACGAGGTCGAGGGAGGCGGAGACATCGGGCTGGTACCACGACACCCGGTCGGCGGGCTTGGTGCGGTAAATCGTGTTCCAGTGGTCTTCGCGCGTGGTCATCGCAGGCTCCGTCTCCGGCGCGCCGGGCCCTCCAGAGATACCCTGTTTCGAGGCGAGGCGTCGGCGGTGAAGTACGCTCGCCGCGTGGGTCGGCGCCACCCGTTCACGGCCGCCGCGTTCGTTCCGTCCGCCCGCGCAGCTCAGCCGCTCCTGGCCGCGATCGCGTCGGATGTCGACCCAGTCGACCCCATCGTGGGGGCCCTTGCGGTAGTATCCGGCCATGCCGATCTACGACGTCCCCCTGCCTCCGCTGGGCAGCGTCGCCCCCGGCGCGACCCTCCACTATCTGCACGACGAGGCGCGCACGACGTGGGACACGGCGGCGCTCATCGAGGGCTACGTGCGCGCCCTCCGCGAGGACGGCGTCCTCGTGGATCGGGCGTTCTACCTCATCCCCACGCTGCACCCTCAGGTCGCCGCGCTCAACTTCGTGTGGGAGGGCGAGGGCCGGCCCGTCCGCGAGATCCCCCGCGCGTGGGAGTCAATCCACGGCAGCGAGTTTCAGCAGAGCCCGCTGCGCCGCATCCAGCTCGGCACGCACGCGGTGATCCGCCGCCACCTCGCCGACCCCGCGTGCCCCGACGACTTCGGGATCCTCGCCGACCTCCGCGCCGACGGCTTCACCGACTACGTGCTCGCGGGGACGCGTCACACCGTGAGCGGCGGGTTCGGCGCGGTGAGCCTCGCCACGCGTACTCCCGGCGGCTTCTCGCCCGACGCGCTCGCGATCGCGCTGTCGACCTTCGGGTGGCTCGAGCCCATCCTCGACGCCCACGTGATGGCGCGCATCGCGCGGACGCTCCTCGCGACCTACCTCGGCGCCGACGCGGGCGCGCGGGTGCTGCGTGGGGCGGTGAAGCGCGGCGACGGCGAGCCCATCCACGCGGCCGTCGCGTTCACCGATCTTCGCGACTTCACGGGCCTCTCCGATCGCCTCCCGAGCGCCGAGCTGCTGGCGCTCCTGAACGACTACTTCGACTGCGTCGTGGGCGCGGTGCAGGCGCACGGCGGCGAGGTGTTGAAGTTCGTGGGCGACGCCGTGCTCACCGTGTTCCGGTCGTCGGTCGGCGACGAGCGACGCGCGTGCCTCACCGCGCTCGCCGCCGCGCGCGAGGCCTTCGACCGCGCCCGCGCGAAGAACGTCGTGCGCGCCGGGGCGACGCCCATCGAGTTCGGCACGGCGATCCACGTCGGTGAGGTGATGTACGGAAACATCGGCGGTTCCGATCGCCTCGATTTCACGGTGATAGGCCCCGCCGTGAACCTCGCCAGCCGCATTCAGGGGCAGTGCGGCGCGCTCGACCGGCCGCTGCTCGTGAGCCAGGCGTTCGTCGACGCGACGGGCCTCGCGTGCGAGGACCTCGGGCCGCGGCGCCTGAAAGGCGTCGCCCAGGACGTGCACATTTGGAGCCCGGGCGCCTCGCCGGTCACGTAGCGCCGCGCCGCGCCCCAGGCCGCTCGGGCGAGCGCGGGGACCAGCTCGAGCGCGCGCGCCGTGGGCTCGAAGCCCGCTGAGTGAGCTCACCACGCGCCAGGCAACGTGCACGCCATGGCCACGTGTCGGTCGACACGCCACGCGCGGAGCTTGTCCCGCGCCGCGCGCGAGCGCTCCCGGCCGGCGTCGCCCGCCTCGAGGACACCGCTCGCGTCCTCCACGAGGGCGCCGAGCAGCGGCATGCCCGCGTCCGCGAGGTCCGAGCGGGCCGCCCGAAGCGCCGCGAAGGTCGCCTCCCGATCGCCGCGCACCGACTCGAGCCCCGCCTCGAGGCAGGAGGCGTGGGCGCGCGCCCAGCTGCTCGGCACGCGCGCGAGGCGCCGAACGATCGCGCGCACTTGCCCCTCGACTTCGCGCATGGAGGCCCGATCACGCGCGGCGATCGCGATGCCCGCGCGTGCGAAGAACACGTCGGCCTCGAGCTTGTGCATGAGGCTCGCGAACACCCGCTCTTTGTAGGGGCGTGAGCTCGGCCCCGCGAGCCGCCACGCGGCGCGACCGTCGCCCCCGACGAGCGCGAAATGCACGAGCGCGATCGTGCGCCACCACCCCTGAAGATCGAGATCGCGCGACGCCCACCGCCGCTCGACCTCGGCGAGCTGGGCGCGGGCGTCGCTCGAGTCGCCCTGCTCCACGATGGTGAGCCAGAGCACGTGCATGGCCACGAGCACCCAGCCCATGAGGTGATCGCGCTCGTCGAGCTCCGCGCGGAGCGTCGGGGCGTTCGCCCGCAGGTAGGAGACGTCCCCGGCGATCCAGGCGAGCGACGAGCGGAGGCTGCGCGCCAGCGTCTCCTCGAAGGTGTGCCCGAGCCCATGCGTGACGCCGAGGTCCACCGCGCGGTCGAGGTGGGCCGCGCTCCGCGTGAGCTCGAGGCCGAAGTAGCAGAGCGAGCCCTCGTACAGGGCGTGGGCCTGCGCGAGCGTAGGAATGGACAGATCGGCGCGCTCGAGCGCGAGCCGCGCCGAGGCGCGGGGGACGCCCTCCGGGCCGAGCTTCCCGACGGCGCCGAGGCCCTCCATGAACGCCGCCGCGAGCCGCCCCTCGACCCCAGCGCCGGGCCGCGCGGCCTCGCGCACGAGGCTCGCCCCGAGGGCCACGGCGCGCACGGGGTGCACGGAGAGCGCCCCGCGACAGGCCGTCCAGAGGGCCTGGAGGCGCTCCTCCGACGCGGGGGAGGTGACGAGGCGATCGAGCGTCATTCCCGCGCGCTCGCGCGCCGTGCGGAGCAGGTGGCCCGCGGTCGTCGACGCCACGGTGACGCCGAGGTGATGGAGCTCCTCGTCGAGGATGCGCTGCCCCCGGGCGAGGTGACCGGCCGTGAGCAGCTGCTCCGCGGCGCGGAGGCGCAGCTCGATCGCGCGCCGAGGCTCCGCCCAGCGGCTCGCGCTGAGGTACGCCTCGGCCGACTCCACGGCCATGCCCGCCCGCGCGCTCGCCTCCGCGCGCTCGACGCGGACGGCGAGCGGGACGTCGGCGCGCGGCGTCACGCGGTCCATCACGGCGAAGAAGCGCCCGTAGAGCGCCCTCGCCTGCGCGAACGCGCGCGCCCGCGTCGCCGCGCGCGCCCCCTTGAGGATCTGCTCCGCCGCCTCCTGCAGCGCGCCGGCCTCTTCGAAGTGCAGCGCGAGGGCCTCGAAGCGATCGGGCAGCCGCTCGAGGAACGCCCTCGCCAGCTGGAGGTGAAGTCGCCGCGCCTCCTCGGCCGTGAGCCGCTCGGCGACGAGCTCGCGCACCCTGTCGTGGTAGACGCGCACGCTGTCGTCGTCGTGCGGCGTCGCGAAGCGCGCGGCGACGAGCTCGTCGAGCGCGGCCTCCGCGACGCCAGCGGCGCGCAGCACCTCGAGCGGGACCGGGGCGCCGCTCACCGCGAGCAGGCGCGCCCCCCGGCCTGCGTCCTCGGACAGCCCCTCGAAGCGAGCGCCGACGATGTCGCGTAGAGAGGCGCGCGTGTCGCCGGCGCCGCGCGCGCGCGCGAGCTCGATCAAGAAGAGGGGATGCCCCGCGGCCTCCTCGAGGACCGCCTCGAGCGCCAGGCCTGCGCCGCTCTGCGCGGCGAGCGTGCGCGCGTCCCCGGGCGCGAGGGGGCCGAGGGGCAGCGCGGTCGGCGCTCCGCGGAGGGGCGGGAGCGCCCAGCCCGGCCGCGAGGCGAGCACGAGGCAGAGCGGCGCCTCGGGATCGCAGGCGAGCTCGGCGAGGACCGCGACGCTGTCGTCGTCGATCCACTGCGCGTCGTCGACGACGAGCAGCAGCGGGGCGCCCGCTGACCAACGCACGAGGACCTCGCGCAGCGCTCCAGTGATCCGACTGCGCGCGCCCTCCCCCACCGCGGCGCGCTCGAAGCCGGGCAGCGCGCGGAGGACGGGGAACGCGAGCGAGAGCTCGGCCGCGTGGCGCGGCGCGAGGGCGCGCACCCGCGCCGGCGCAGCGCCCGTGAGCGTCCGCGCCAGGTCGTCCACGAGGCCGTCGAGCCCCATGAAGGGGACGTGGTCGCGCACATGGCAGCGCGACGTGAGCACGCACGCACCGCGGCGCCGCGCCGCCGTCACGAGCTCGCGCAGGAGCGACGACTTGCCGATGCCCGAGGGCCCCACCAGGTGAACCACCGAAGGTGGGCTCGCGAGCGCCGCCTCCAGCGCGTCGAGCTCGGGTCGGCGCCCGACGAAGACGCGCGAGCCTCCAGGCTCCTCGCGCCCCCGGAGCCCGTCGGGGCGCTCGTTGGGATCGCGATCCAGGAGCGCGTCGCAGAGCCTCGCGAGGTCGGCGGGCGCGCTCGGTGCGCGCTCGAGCACCGGCGGCGCCGCGCGGGTCTGCTTGTCTCGGAGGATCTCCTCGGCCGCCCCGCTGAACGGGGGCTCCCCCGTGAGCGCCTCGTAGAGCATCACGCCGACCGCGTACCAGTCGCTCCGCGCCGTGGGCGCGCCCCCCGCCAGCACCTCCGGGGCGACGTAGGCCGGCGTGCCGGCGACGACCGTGCTGCGCGGATCGTGCGCCGCGTACACGAGGCCGAAGTCGAGGAGGACCACGCTGCCGTCGCGCCGGACGAGGACGTTCGACGGCTTGATGTCGCGGTGCACGAAGCCGGCGCGGTGGAGGCGCCGGAGCGCCTCGGACAGCCCCTCGAGGGCGCCGCGCAGGCGCGTCATATCCGTGCACCATGCATCGAACCGCGTCGCCTCGAGGCGCTCCATCGTGAAGTACCAGCGGTCGCCGTCTCCGTGCAGGTCGTAGAGGCGCACGAAGCTCGGATCGGCGAGGCGGGAGAGCTCTCGGAACTCACGCTTGAAGCGGAGCAACGCCTCGGGGCTCGCGCGCCGCAGCAGCTTCAGGGCGACCCGCGCTCCCCGCGCTCGATCGAACGCCTCGTAGACGACGCCGAAGCTGCCCTCGCCGAGGAGCGCGCCGAGCTCGTAGCGACCATCATCGACGTAGCGCGCGTCGACGGGGCGGGGCGGGGCGCGCCCGACCTCGCGGAGGAGCGAGTCCAGCTCGTCGTCGCTCACGAGCGACCCCCGAGGAGCCCCTGCGCCGTCGCGAGCGCTCGTAGCTTCTCCTTGATGTTCTGGAAGCGCTTGCGGAGGCGAGCGCTCGCCTTCGCGGGCCCGCCGCCCTCGCCGAGGATGACCGCGATCTCGTCCCACGAGAGATCGCGATCGACGCGCAGGACCAAGAGCGCGCGCTCGTCCTCGTCGAGCGCCGCGCGCAGCGCCGCGAAGGCGTCTTTGGTCTCCGTGCGCAGCCACGGCGCCGTCCCGGCGCGCGCGCTCGCGGCCACGTCGACGTCGCCCAGCGGCTGTCGGCGACTCGGCCGCGCGGCGGCCCGCCCGCGCTCGCGCAGGAGCGCGTGGCGCGCGAGGGTGTAGAGCCACGCCCGCGGCGAGCACTCCCAGCGGAACGCCTCGAACCCGCGGAAGAGATCCTCGCTGGCGGTCGCGAACGCGTCGTCGGCCTCCGCCGGATCGTGGGTCACCGCGACGAGCCACCCGAGCACCTCGGGGCCGTAGCCTTCGAGGGTGAGCGTGGTCGCGCGGGCGAGGTCCCCAGCGAGCCAAGCGGCGCGGATTTCGGCCTCCAAGCGCCTCATCGTAGCGAAAAGGAGAGGGCGCTCCCGAAATGTGAGTCACAAAGTCGAAGGCCACTCTCCCTGGGGCATGAGTCTCCCACGCGCGCTCGTGACCGGCGCCACAGGTCACATTGGATCCACGCTCTGCCGCACCCTCCGCGAGAGGCAGATCCCCGTGATCGCCCTCGTCCGCCCGTCGTCCGACCGGCGCGCCCTCGCCGGCCTCGACGTCGAGCTCGCGGAGGGCGACGTCCTCGACGCCGCCTCGCTCGAGCGCGCGGTGGACGGGTGCGGGGTCGTCTTCCACGCCGCCGCGAGCTTCGACCTCCACCCGCGCGACGCCGCGCTCGCCGAGCGCGTCACCGTCGAGGGAACGCGGAACATGCTCGCGGCCGCTCGCGGGGCCTCGGCGCGCGTCGTGCTCACGAGCAGCGTGGCGGTGGTCGGGGGGAGCGCGAGCCCGTCCGAGCTGCGCGACGAGGACGACTGGCTCGAGGCGCCGCACGTCCCCTACTACAAGAACAAGCTCGCGCAGGAGCGCGAGGCCGTCCGGCTGGCTGGCGAGCTGGGCGTGGAGCTCGTGCGCGTGCTCCCCACGTTGGTCCTCGGTCCCGGAGACCACCGCGTGACGCCGTCGTCTCGTGTGTTGGTGGACGGCCTGCTCGGCAAGGGCGTGACCTTCGAGGGCGGCACCAACGTCATCGACGTGCGAGACGTCGCCCTCGGCATGATCGCGGCGGCGACGCGCGGGCGGTCGGGCGGACGCTACATCCTCGGCGGTGACAACGTCCTCATTCGCGACCTCGGCGCCGCGATCACGAAGCTCTCGGGGAAGCCCATGAAGCACGTGACGCTGCCGGCGTGGGCCATGTCGATGCTCGCGGCGACGATGGAGCTCTCCGCCGCCGTCACCGGCGGTACGCCGCCGCTCACGCGGGCGATCGTCCGCGATCTCTATGGGAAATACGCCTGGTACGACGTGTCGCGCGCGCGCACCGAGCTCGGCCTCGTGACCCGCCCGCTCGCCGAGACGCTGCGTGACGCCGCGGCCTTCTTCGCCTCGATCGGCGTCGTCCCGCGCTCCTCGGACACCACCGCGGAGGCCGCGTGAAGCTCCGCGATCTCCCCAAGCTGCCGCGCGCCCTCCTGTTCGTGCTCCTCGTGGTCTGCGAACGCGACGCGACGGTGCGGCGGGCGGCGATCGGAGCGGCGGCGCTCCTGGCCCTCGCGCTCGCGTGGTTCCTGCTGGCACCTCGCTGACCTCACCCTCGACCGTGCGCGCACGCACAGCCTCTTGACGCCCCCGCATAGTTAACCTAAACGTTAATTAACGTCTCAGTTAACTATGCCCTCCGACCCGCTCAGCCGCACCTTCTCGGCGCTCGCGCACCCCACGCGGCGGGCGATCTTGGCGCGCCTGCGCGAGGGCGAGGCGTCGGTGCAGGAGCTGGCGCGGCCCTTCAAGCTGAGCGCGCCGGCCATCTCGCGGCACCTGAAGGTGCTCGAGGAGAGCGGGCTCATCACGCGCGGCCGCGACGCGCAGTGGCGCCCGTGCCGCCTCGACCCGCGCCCTCTGGGCGCGGCGGTCGACTGGATCGAGCACACCCGGCGGGAGCTCGAGGCCCGCTTCGACCGCCTCGACGCCTACCTCCACGAGCTCCAGCGGACACCCGCCACGCCGCCCGTCCCACCCGAACCCGCCACGCCCGAACCGACCGAGGATCCATGACCGAATCGACCGAGCCCTTCACCATCTCCCGCGTCTTCCGCGCGCCCCGCCCGCTCGTCTACCAAATGCACACCGATCCCCTGCACCTCGCGCGCTGGATGGGCCCGGCGGGCGCCAAGGTCGTGAAGCTCGCGCTCGACATCCGGCCCGGCGGCGAGTGCCACTACGGCTACGCCGACCCCAAGGGCGAGAAGACCTGGGGCAAGCAGGTCTACCGGGAGGTCGTCCCGGACGAGAAGCTGGTCTTCCTCCAGAGCTTCTCCGACGAGCACGGCGCGCTCTGCCGCCACCCGATGGCGGCGAGCTGGCCCCTCCAGATGCTCGCGACCACCACCTTCGAGGACGCGGGCCCCGGCGAGACCAAGGTCACCGTCACCTGGCAGCCCTACGAGGCCGACGACGAGGCCGTCGCCACCTTCGATCGCGCGCGGCCCGGGATGACGCAGGGCTTCGGCGGCATGTTCGCGAGCCTCGACGCCTACCTCGACGCGACCGAGCGCGAGATCCGCCTCGAGCGGGTGGTCGCCGCGCCGCGCGCCCTCGTCTGGAAGGTGCTCACCGATCCGGCGCACGTGAACAAGTGGTGGGGCCCCGACGGCTTCACGAACGTGGACGTCGAGCAAGACGTGCGCGTGGGCGGCGTGTGGAAGTTCGCCATGATCGGCCCCGACGGCAAGCGGTGGCCGAACAAGTCCACGTACGTGGAGCTCACCGAGCCCGAGCGCCTCGTGTACGACCACGGCGACTGGGAGACCGTCATGTTCCGCGCCGAGGTCACGCTCACGGCGGAGCGTGACGAGGGCGACGACAAGACCCGCGTCTCGATGCGGCTCGTGTGCCCCTCGCGCGCCGAGCGCGACGCGAAGGTCTCGGGCTTCGCGATCGAGGGCGGCCGCCAGCACCTCCGTAACCTCGAGGCCTACGTGACCGCGCTCGCGCAGGCGAGCTGAGGGCGCGCGGCGACGCGTTCGGCGCGGATGCGGCCACGGCGCCGAGTGATTTGGCTCACTCGGCGCGCAGGTCGAGCGCCGCGAGGAGCGCGTCGACCAGCCTCGCGTGGTCGGGTCGACGCGCGGTGCGCGGGTGCCAGGCGAGGTGCACGCGCCGCGCGAGCCGCGCGAGCTTCGGGTGCGTCACCTCCGTGACCTGGCGCGACCGCAGCTCGGTCTCCGCGATCGTGGGCAACAGCGCGGCGTAGCGCCCCGAGCGCACCGCTTGGAGCGCCTGCGGGAACGTCTCGCAGTCGAGCGCCGCATGGAGTTGGTGCTCACCGGCGAGCTTGCGCAGCGGCTCGTTCAGCTCGTCTTCGCTGTGCTGGAGCGCCAGCGGCAGACACGCGAGCAGCGCCCCGAGGTCGCCTGGCAGAGGCTTCGGCATCCGCGCGCGCGGCACGTAGAGCGCGTACTCGAGGTCGCCGAGCGGCCGCGAGACGAGCTGCCGCGGCACCTCCCTGGCGCGCACGAGGCCGAAGTCGAGGCGCCCGTCCTCGAGCTGCGCCACGATGTCCTGAGACGCCAGCGCCCGCAGCTGGGGGACGGCGTCGGGCGCGCCCGCGCGGAGCCCCTCCGCCAGCCGAGGCACGACCCACCACTGGAGCAAGCTGTCGCCCGCGCCGAGCGTGAAGCGCAGCGGCTCGTCCGCCGCGCCGCCGCGCAGGTCGTCGAGGTCGCGCGCGAGCGCGCGCACCGCCGTCGCGAGCCGCTCGCCCGCCGCGGTCACCACGACGCCGCGTCCGCGCCGTTCGAGCAGCTTGCACCCGCCGAGCGCCTCTTGGAGCTCGCTGACCTGCCGGCTCAGCTGGCTCTGCCTCACCGGGTTGCCCGGCGCGGCGCGCGCGAAGCCCTTCGCCGTGGCGACGGCGAGGAACGACGCGAGCCGCTCCAGCGAGACTCCTTGGGGGAACATGTACCGTAGAGTACGTGAACGTACGAGAGACGTACTGATAAGTGTGCGCGAAGCGGCGCAGGTTGAGGGCATGAACTCGCCCTCGCCCTCGTTCGCACGCCCGCTCCCTGTCTTCTTCGGTCCCCAAATGGTCGCCGACTCGGGCTCGTTCTCCCCGAGCGCCGCCAAGCCCGCCCAGGTCGTCGCGTCCTGGCAGCGGCGCGGCTTGCCCCTCGAGCTCCACGCCCCCGCGCCAGCGACGCTCGAGGAGCTCGACCTCGCCCACGACCCCGCCCACGTGCGCGCCGTCCTCGCGGGCCGCGCACCGAACGGCTTCGGCGATCGCTCCGCCCAGGTGGCCGCGTCGCTCCCGTACACGACCGGCGCGATGCTCTCGGCGGCGCGGCACGCCGTCGCACACCGCACGCTCGCCTGCGCCCCGTGCTCCGGCTTTCACCACGCGGGCTACCGGCGCGTCGCGGGCTTCTGCACGTTCAACGGGCTCATGGTCACGGCGTGCGCGCTCCGTCGCGAGGGGCTCGCCGCCCGGGTCGGGATCCTCGACTGCGACACGCACTACGGCGACGGCACCGACGCCATCCTCGCGCACCTCGGCGCGGGCCACGGGGCGCCGTGGGTGCGGCACTTCACGACCGGCGCCGAGTACCACGCCCCGGCCCAGGCCGAGGCGTTCCTCGCCCGGCTCCCCGAGCTGTGCGAGAGCATGCGCGACTGCGACGTCGTGCTCTACCAGGCGGGCGCCGATCCGCACGTCGACGATCCGCTCGGCGGGTGGCTCACCACCGAGCAGCTCCGGCGACGCGACGCGCGGGTCTTCCAGACGTTCGCGCGCCTCGGCGTGCCGGTCGCGTGGAACCTCGCCGGCGGCTACCAGCGGGAGCCCGACGGCAGCATCCCGAAGGTGCTCGAGATCCACGACAACACCGCGATCGAGTGCCTGCGAGCGCTCCACTCGGAGCGCCGAACAGGGTAACGCGCTGGCGACCGCTCAGGGGCTCTTGGGCGGCGCCACGCGCGCGGGAGGGCGCGGCGCGGGCGCGGGAGGCGCGGGAGGAGGCGGCGGCGGCGAAGTGGACGCAAAGTGAATCGGGTACACCACCGTCACGCTGCCCCCGCCGTCCGGCTGCGGGAACGACATTCCTCGGAACGCCGCCGCGAGGCACGCTTGAAGGGCCGGCGGGGCGAAGTCGGTCGGGCCCGGGGCCGAAGACGCCACCGCGCCGCTCGGCCCGATCACGAAGCGCACGCTCGCGTGCCCGGCGAGCCTGGGGTTCGTGCGGAGCGCGGCCTCATAGCAGAGGCGCATTCGACCGAAGTTCATGCGCACGATGCGCTGGATGAGCTCCGGCGGCAGGCGCCCGACCACCTGCGTGGCGCCTTGGCGGAGCGTGATCGTGGTGCCCGACCCGCTCCCGAGGCGCCCAAAGCTGCTCCCCGTGCCCGCGCCGTGGCCGATCGAGCCGACGCCGAGGCCGACTCCGCCACCCGTGACGCTGCCGCCGCCCAGGCCGCCCAGGCCGCCGAGCCCACCTCCGCCGGCCCCGGTGAGGCCCGAGCCGTCGAGCGAGCTGCCGTCGAGAGCGCCGAGGACCCCGACGAGCCGCTCGTGTTCGGGGTCGTCGTCCTTCGCCGTCTCGACCGGCGTGGCCTTTTCCGCGGGCGAGGGTGGGGGCTCGTCGGCCGACGCGCTCGCCACGGGGTGCACGGGAGGAGGCGGGAGGGTCGGGATGGCCGCCGGGGGCGGAGCGCAGCCGAGGTGGCCCACGAGACCCACCAGACCCACCAGCTCGGCCAGGCCACACAGGCCGGTCCCGCCCACCACCCACGAACGTTCAAGAGAGCGCATCGACGTAACCGTAGCGCGCGCGAGCCGCCGGTGCTGTGACCTCCGTACAAACGGCCGAACGCCGCGACCTCTTGGGGTCACGGCGCTCGGGGCGTCTCAGATGGGCACTCTCACATTCCGGTGCCGAGGAAGACTCGGACCGTCTTGCCGTTCTTCATGTGCACGTCGAGGTCCGACTCGCCGACTACGGTGCTCTTTCCGTTGGCCTGGTACACGTGGGCCAGCTTGGCGGGGTCGAGGCCGGTCATGTTGATGGTCGCTCCCGAGATGCCCGCCGCGAGCTGCGGGTCGACGAACCGCTTGTACTCTCCACCCATGACTCCGAAGACCACCGACTCGACGCTCGCGATGTCGCCCATGTCCCGGATCTCGATTCGGTCGCTGGCCTGGATGTAGGTGACGGGCGTGCCGTCTTGGGTCTTCGTCTGCGTCGCGGCCTCTTTCGTGAAGAGCTTCGCCCCCTTCGGCGTCGAGCGCTCGTCGTAGAAGGAGATGTCGCCCAAGTTGACCGTGAAGAGGTTGAAGGACTTGTGGAAGAAGGAGGTGTCGACGTGCAGCGTGGGCGAGAGGTGGGGGAAGAGGCCCAGCTCGAAGTTGTTGGAGGCGTCGTAGGTCATGCTCGCGGGGTAGACGGTGAGGTCGGCTTCGTCTTTCACTCCGAACATCACGTCGCCCAGGTCGGCTCGTACGCTCGCCCTGAAGATCCAGGCTTTCACCTGCGCCTCGAGACCGAGCGCCGCGGCGATGCCGGCTTCGACTTCGACGTGGGCGTTGCCCTGCGCCGAGCCCTCGACCGCACCGAGCGAGGTGTACGCCGTGGTCATGGCGAGGTCGCGGTCGACCGTGAACTTTCCGCCCACCGCGTAGGAGAAGCCAATCCTACCGGGCTGCGTGGTGTCTTTGGCGCTGCCGAGCTCGATGCGCGGGGTCATCACGGTGACCGAGCCGTTGGCCTTCACCGAGAACTCGACCTTCACTGGCGCGTTCACCGCCACGCTGCCGAAGAGCGGGATGCCCCACTCGGCGACGGGCACCTCGAACAGCGTCTTCTCGCACGTGCCCTCGAAGCTTCCGGCGAAGCCGATTTGGCCACCGACGCGCACGTGGGGCGTGAGGTCGAGGGCGATGCTCGGCTTGCCGCCGTTCCACTTCGCGTCGGCGACGAGCTTGGTCTCGGCGGTGGAGTAGAGCGCGCTCCAGTCGATCTTGCCGGCGGACTTGGAGGTCTCGCAGGTGAGCGCCTCGCCGAGGGGCTCGCCAGGCTGCGGGTAGGCGACGAGGTGGCGAACGGCCTCCTGCTCGGCCTCGGCGAAGGTCGCTTCGGAAGCCATGACTTTGCGTCCGTCGGGGAGCACGACACCCACCGTGACCGGGGCCGTCGCGCCGAGGCCCGCGCCCGCCTTGGTGAAGGAGAGCGCGCCGCTCTCGACCACGTTCGCGTCGTGCAGCGGGCTCGAGGTGAGCACGCCGCCGAAGTCGACGTAGCTCGCGAAGTCGGCCTGCGAGACCGCCGCGCCAATCGAGACCTCGTACGTGGGGCTCGGCGGCGCCGAGGTGGCCGAGAGGTCCCCTCGCACCGTCGTGACGAGCAGGTCCTTCTTGGGGAAGTAGATGGCGCGCACGCCGTTCGGGCCCATGCCCACCGCGTCGATCGCGGCCTTCGCGAAGCTGCTGTACGTCTCCAGGCTCGCGAAGGTCATCGCGCCGACGCGATTGTTGGAGCCCGCAGTGGCGGCGTAGAGCGAAGCGAGCGCCTGGTCGTCCGTGCGGTCGGCGAAGTCGGTCGCGAGCTGCTCGGGCACGCCGTAGCTGCCGAGCTGGAGGGCCGAGGGCTCGAGGGCCTCGTCGTCGACGATGGCCGTGCCGGGCATCGGGAGGGCCGAGAGAACCATGACCTTCGCGGTCGCGTTCCCCGCCGCATCGAACGTGGTGAGGAACGTGTTCCCGAGCTTGCCCGTGAGCGTCACCGTGAGCTCGGCGCCCGCCACCGTGGCCGTCGCGACGCTGGGGTCGGACGAGACCACACCGCCCGCCGCGACCGCCGCCGGAGCCCCCGAGACGTTGCGGGCGAGGGCGATGGTGAGCGCGCCGTCGGTGCGGGGGTTCGCGACCACCGTGCCGCTCGAGCGGACGAACCTCGAGGGCACGGCGGGAGCCTCGGAGCCGAGCGCCTTCACGCCGAAGGACCTCTTGGGGCGGAGCGCCTCGCGGCGGGCGACGATCTCGTGGTCCTCACCGACGACCACGCGGTGGCGCTTCGTCGAGTGGGTCACCTCGGCCGCCGAGGGCACTTCCGAGGAGTCGCCGGTCGGGGCCGAGCAGCCGATGACGGTGGAGAGGGCGGTGAAGGAGAGCGCGAGGAGGGCGGCGTTGAGCTTTTTCATGATGACCCCTATTGCTCGCGCCGTGCCAAGCGGGTTGCCCATGAAATTATTGGTGAAAGCGGCGTCGTAGGGGCTTGGGATCGTACCGGTACAGGTGGTCCGGTGCGGCCGGTACACCCGAGCCACCGGGAGGGCGCGTCTGGAGGAGAGCCGTCCCGCGATGCCCGTCCAGGGCCGTCAGAGCGCGCCCACGAGGGCCACGCCCGCCCCGAACGGCACGAGCTTCAGCCGCGGGGGCGGCGATTCGCGTGCATCTTGCATGCGTCGAAAATCGCGCCCCACGCTGCTCCCGACGGCCTGGCCGAGCAGCG
>DAORJJ010000089.1:0-16578 GCA_035439005.1 Polyangiaceae bacterium
CGAGAGCGCCGGCGGAGCGCCCCCCGAGGGCGCCGGGCTCGCGTCGTCGCCCCCCGCGCCGACCCCGCAGAGCGCCCCCGCCGGCGACACGCCGTCGGCCGCCCCGCGCGCCCCTGGCGTGCGCTCGACGAGGCCCGACGACGAACGCTCGGCTGCGCTCGATCGCCTCCGCGCGCGGCTGCGCGGCGCAGGCGCGGCCGAGCGACTCGCCGAGCTCGGCATCGACGTCCCGGCGGCGAAGCGCTGAGCCCGCGCGAGCGGAGCGACGGGCCGCGCGCGTGGTATCGTCGCCGCCATGGCCGAGATCGCCCCGCTCACACCGCTCTGTTACGACCTCCGCGCCCCGCTGGAGCGCCTCGTCGCGCCGCCCTACGACGTCATCTCTCCGGAGGGGCGCGCGGAGCTCGCCGCGCAGGATCCGAACAACGTCGTGCACCTGATCCTCCCCGAGGGCGAGGGCGACACCCGCTACGCGCGCGCCGCCGCGCAGCTCGCCGACATGCGCGCGGGCGGCGTCCTCGCGCGCGACGATGAGCCCGGGTATTTTCGCTACGACCAGACCTTCGCGCCGCCCGGCGCCCCCGCGGGCGCGCCGACACTGACCCGCACAGGCTTCTTGGCCGCCGTGCGCCTGTCGCCGTTCTCCGAACGGGTCGTGCTCCCGCACGAGCGCACCCTCTCGGGCCCGAAGGTCGATCGGCTCAAGCTCTTCCGCGCCACGCGCACGAACCTGAGCCCCGGGTTCATGCTCTACCGCGACCCCGCGCGCGCGCTCGATGAGCACCTCGCGACGGCCCGCGCGCTCGCGGAGTTCACGACCGCCGACGGCGTCGTGCACCGGCTCTCGAAGGTCACCGCGCCCGCCGCGCTGCGGGCGATCACGCGGCAGGTCGCGCAGAGCTCGCTGCTCATCGCCGATGGGCACCACCGCTACGAGACCGCCGTCGCCTACGCGGCCGAGATCGCGAGCGCCCACCCCGAGGCGCCGGCGCGCGCCGAGTTCCGGTACTTCATGACGTTCCTCGCCAACGGGGACGACCCGAACCTCGTCGTGTTCCCGACGCACCGCCACGCCCACGACCTCTCGGGCTTCTCCTTCGACGCGCTCCTCGCCGGCGCCGCCGACGGCGCGCGCGGGTTCTTCGACGTGACCGTGCTCGGCAGCGGCGCGACGGCGGAGTCGCTCCTCGAGCGCCTGGCCGACGCGGGCAAGCGTGGGCCGTGCTTCGTGGCGTGCGCGACCGACGGCCGCGCCGCCCTGCTCTCGCTCCGACCCACCGCCGATCTCGCGAGCCACCCGACCCTCGGCCAGCAGGTCGAGCCGCTGCGCCGCTCGGACGTGGCGCTCCTGCACGGCGCGGTCCTCGAGGATCTGTGCGGGATCACGAAGGAGGCGCAGGCCGCGAAGACCAACCTCTACTACGTGCAAGACGCGGGGCAGGCCCTCGCGGAGCTGCGCGGCGGCCGGGGCGACGTCCTGTTCCTGATGAACGCCACGCCCACGCGCGTGGTGCGTGAGATCGCCGAGGCGGGCGAGGTGATGCCTCAGAAGAGCACGTTCTTCTACCCGAAGGTCCTCACCGGCCTCGCGATCCACACGCTGGAGCCAGGCCGGCAGGTCGCCGAGGTGTCCTAGGCCACGTCGGGGGCACGCCGGAGCGTCGGCGACGACTGGCGCCGGGCGTGGCTCGACTTACGTTCACCCAGTCTGCGCCGCGGCGCGCCCAGCGCCTCGGCAACCCTTCGATTCCCTTGATCTCGCGGTGGGTTCAAGGGAACATCGTGGCCGCTTTTTTTATTCATCACGGCGGCCGGTGCTGCCCGGAAGGTCACCCCAATCATGTCGGAAAAAAAGGGTCCCACGCCTCCCCGCGACAAGGACGACGAGCCCATCACGTTCGGTGACGAGCTCCCCGTCCTCCCCATCCGCAACGCGGTGCTCTTCCCCGGCGCGGTGGCGCCCTTCGACGTGGGCCGCGAGAAGTCGGTCGCGCTCGTCGAGGACGTCGACAACTTCGCGTCGCCGGTCATCGCGATCTTCGCCCAAAAGGACCCCTCCACCGACGATCCCGGCGCGGATGATCTCCACACCGTCGGCTGCGCCGCGCGGGTCCTGAAGGCGCTCAAGCACAGCTCGGGCAACTACTCGCTCATCCTGCAGGGGCTCGTGCGCATTCGCCTCGAAGAGGTCACGCAGAGCGGACCGTACTTGAAGGCGAAGGTCGTGCGGCTCGACGACGAGGCCATCTCGGACGACGAGGCCGAGGCGCTCAGCATGAGCCTCCGCGACATCGCCAAGCAGGTCATCCAGCTCATGCCGGAGCTCCCGCGCGAGGCGGGCTCGCTCATCGACTCCATCCAGGCGCCCGGCGCGCTCGCCGACCTCGTCGCCGCGAACCTCGACGCGCCCGTCGAGGAGAAGGCCCAGCTCCTCGAGACGGTCGAGGCGAAGGAGCGCATCCGCAAGGTCCTGAAGCTGCTCACCCGGCAGCTCGAGATCCTGAAGATGCGCGAGCGCATCAACTCCCAAATCAAGGAGGAGATGGGCAAGAACCAGCGCGAGTACGTGCTCCGCCAGCAGCTCAAGGCCATCAAGGAAGAGCTCGGCGAGGACGACGGCGACCAGGGCGATCTCGACGGCCTCGAGGACCGCATCGCCAAGGCGAACCTGCCTGGCGAGGCCGAGCAGGTCGCGAAGAAGCAGATCAAGCGGCTCCGCAACATGCAGGTGGGCTCGGCCGAGTACACCGTGGTGCGCACGTACCTCGACTGGATCCTCGACATCCCGTGGCACGTCACCACGGCCGACAACCTCGACATCGCCGCCGTGCGGCGCGTGCTCGACGAGGACCACTACGGCCTCGAGAAGGTGAAGAAGCGCATCCTCGAGTACCTCGCGGTGCGCAAGCTGAAGAAGGACAAGAAGGGGCCCATCCTGTGCCTGCTCGGCCCGCCGGGCGTCGGCAAGACGTCGCTCGGGCGCAGCATCGCGCGCGCCCTGGGGCGAAAGTTCCACCGCATGTCGCTCGGCGGCGTGCACGACGAGGCGGCCATCCGCGGCCACCGGCGCACCTACGTCGGCGCGCTCCCCGGGCAGATCATCCAGGGCATGAAGAAGGTGGGCACGATCAACCCCGTCATCATGATGGACGAGGTCGACAAGCTCGGTCACGACTTCCGCGGCGATCCCGCGTCGGCGCTGCTCGAGGTGCTCGACCCCGAGCAGAACAACACCTTCGCCGACCATTACCTGGAGATCCCCTACGACCTCTCGAACGTGATGTTCATCGCGACCGCGAACATCGCCGATCCCATCCCGGCGCCGCTCCGCGACCGCATGGAGATCCTCGAGATCCCGGGGTACACGCGCCGCGAGAAGCTCGCCATCGCGCGCCAGCACCTCATCCCCAAGCAGATCGAGGAGCACGGCATCGCCAGCCAGCCCGCCACCGACGGCACGGCCCTCCTCGAGATCCGCGATCCCGCGGTCGAGGTCGTCATCGACGGGTACACGCGCGAGGCCGGCGTGCGCACCCTCGAGCGCCAGATCGCGAGCGTCATCCGCGGCGTGGCCGTGAAGGTCGCCGAGGGCGACTTCGCGCCACGGCGCATCGAGACCGAGGACCACGTGCGCGAGTTCCTCGGGCCCACGCGCTACACGAGCGACGTCGCGGAGCGCACCTCCGAGACCGGCGTCTGCACGGGGCTCGCGTGGACCAGCGTGGGCGGCGAGATCCTCTTCATCGAGGCCACGCGCATGTACGGCTCCGGGAAGCTCCAGCTCACCGGCCAGCTCGGCGACGTCATGAAGGAGTCCGCGCACGCCGCGCTCTCTTACGTGCGCGCCAACAGCGACAAGTTCGGCATCGCCAAGGACTTCCTCGAGAAGAGCGACATCCACATCCACATCCCGGCGGGCGCCATGCCGAAGGACGGCCCGAGCGCCGGCGTGACGATGTTCACGGCGCTCGTGTCGCTGCTCACCGGCATCCGCGTGCGCCACGACGTCGCCATGACCGGGGAGATCTCGCTGCGCGGCCGCGTGCTCCCCATCGGTGGCCTCAAGGAGAAGGTGCTGGCGGCCCACCGCGCGGGCATCAAGCGCATCGTCCTGCCGGAGCGCAACGTGGCCGACCTCGAGGACGTGCCGGCCGAGGTGAAGAACGACCTCGAGTTCATCCCGGCGTCCAAGATGGAGCAGGTGCTCGACGCGGCGCTCGAGGAGAAACCCACTCCGCGCATCGAGCCGGCGGCGGCCGCGCCTTCGACCAACTAGGCGAGCCTCTCGAGGCCCGCACCCCGGCGCCCCCCGCTCGCGAGGGGCGCTGGGTTCTTTTTGTGTGCTTGGCCGCGCCGGGGAGAGGATGCAGAATGCACGCAGAAGCGGATCGGCGCGTCCGGGCGCCGGCGTCTGCTAGCGTGCGCGCATGACGACAGGCGTGGCGACAGGCGTGGGCATGCTCGGGTGCGGGACGGTGGGCGGTGGCGTCGCGCGGCTGCTCGAGGAGCGCGCGGCGGAGCTGGCGGCGCGGGCGGGTGGCCGGGCCGGGTCGCGGTCGAAGGCCCCGCGGGCCCGCTGCGCCTCGCGGCCGTGGCCGTGCGCGATCTCGGCAAGGCGCGAGGCCCAGGGCTCGGGGGCGCGCGCCTCACGACCTCGCCCGAGGAGGTGGTGCGGGATCCGCAGGTCCACGTCGTGGTCGAGCTCATGGGCGGCGCGGAGCCGGCGAGGTCGCTCGTGCTGGAGGCGCTCGGCGCGGGCAAGCCCGTGATCACGGCGAACAAGCTCCTTCTCGCGCACCACGGCCCGGAGCTCTTCGCGCGGGCGCGCGCCGCGGGGGTGGACCTCGCGTTCGAGGGCGCGGTCGGGGGCGGCATCCCGGTCGTGCGCACGCTCCGCGACGCCCTCGCCTCGGACCGCGTGACGCGGCTCTCGGGCATCCTCAACGGGACGTCGAACTACGTGCTCACGCGCATGCAGCGCGAGGGGCTCGCGTTCGACGAGGTCCTCCGGGAGGCGCAGCGCCTCGGGTACGCCGAGGCCGAGCCGTCGCTCGACGTCGACGGTCACGACGCCGCGCACAAGCTCGTGGTGCTCGCCGCGCTCGCCTTCGGCGCCGAGCTCCCGCCGGGCGACGTGCCCACCGCGGGCCTCCGGGCGCTCGCGCCGATCGATCACGCCGCGGCGGAGCGCTTCGGCTACGTGGTCAAGCCGCTCGCCGTCGCGGAGGCCCTTGACGACGGGTCGGTCGCGATGCGGGTCGGGCCCACGCTCGTCCCTCGCGACGGCCTCCTGGCGGGCGTGGGCGGCGTGCTCAACGCCGTCCTGGTGGAGGGCGAGGCGCTCGGGCCGTGCCTGCTCTCGGGCCCCGGCGCCGGGGCGGGGCCGACCGCGGTGAGCGTCGTCGCGGATCTGCTCGACGTCGTCGCGGCAAGGCGGAGCGGCGCGGCGGGGCGCCTCAGCGCGGCGGTCCGCACCGCGCCCGCGCGTGTGCGCGATCCGGGCCTCGCGCACGCTCCCTTCTACCTGCGCTTCGTCGTGCGGGACGAGCCCGGCGTCCTCGGGCGCATCACGACGGCGCTCGGGCGCGCGGGCGTCTCCATCCGCGAGCTCTTTCAGCAGGCGCAGCGCCCCGTCGGCGAGGCCGAGCCGCTCGTCGACGTCGTGATGCTCACGCACGCGGCGACGCGCGCGAGCGTCGCGGCCGCGGTGGGAGAGCTCGACGGCGCGGCCTTCGCGGTCGAGCCCGCGCGCGTGCTGCCCGTGGCGCTCTAGCTCACCGCGGGCTCAGGCGAAGGTGAGCCGCCCCGCGCCGGCGATGACGCGCTCGCGGGTCCGCCGACACGCCGCGACGAGGGCCTTCGTCGCCTCGCTCTGCGCGAGCGCGGCGTCCGCGACGTCGCGCGCCAAGGTGAGCTCGCGTGGGCCGAGCGCCTCGCCCGCGACGTAGCCCTCGGTCAGCGGCTCGACCTCCTATACCAGGCGGACGACGTGCCCCTCGCCGCGCACCCGCCGCGCCACGAGCGGCCGCCCCGGGACGCTCTCTTTGCCGGCGCCCGCCTCGTCACCGAACTTCATGTTCGGCGTCGGCCCCGACTGCGAGAGCTTGTAGACTGCAGCGACCCGATCGCGCGTGAGCGCGCGGTTCGTGGGCTGCGCGACCAGGAAGCCCCCGTAGCCGTAGAACTGCGTGTCGGCGGGGACGCCGAGCTCGCGCCGCAGGTCCTCGAAGCGCTGCGTGAGCGGCAGGTCGAAGCTGTCCTCGAGGATGTGCACGGGCCGCAGCCCGAGCTCCCGGCCGGCGCGGACCACCTCGCGGTACTGGGCCTCCTTGTCGCCCGAGTCGTAGCGCACGCTGTCGCCCGCGTCGGGCGCCTCGGCCATGACCCGCAGCGCCGCGGGCAGCCCCGAGCGCAGGGTGTCGAACGTGTCGAGGAGGAAGCTCGAGCGGCCCGGGCGACGATCGCGCATCGCGCGGAAGGCGTCCTCGTCGGCGCCGAAGCGTTGGACGTGCTCGTGCCCCATCGTGCCCACGGGCGTGAGGCCGAGCTCGCGGGCGAGCGCCACGTGGCTCGTCTGTCGGAGCCCGGCGTCCTTGGCGGCCGAGAGCGCGACGCGGTGCTGCGCGACGCACGTCGCGGCCCGCAGGCCGACCTCGAAGAACCGCCCCTCGGTGATCCGCACGAGGTCGTGGACGCGGCTCGCCACGCGCTCCGCGTAGGCGGCCTCGTCGACCTCGAGCTTGGGCGCGGCCACACCCACGGCGTCGAGCGTCTCGCCGACGAGGTCGCGCTCCGCCTCGCAGGTGAGCACGCCGAGCTCGCGCGGCAGCGCGTCGGGCGCGGTGAGCGCGAGCGTGGCGACCTGCACGCGGAAGCTCGCCTGGAGGAGCAGCGGCTCGAGCCACGAGACGAGCGCCGAGGGGCCCGTGACCGTGAGCCAGGGCTCGCGCGGGAGAAACCACGCGCCCTTCGGCAGCGCGCGCACCCTGAGGCCAGCGCGCTCGAGGACCGCGGTCTTGAACGCCGCGCCCATCTCGTAGGCGTGCTCCGCGAGGTAGGTGTAGTCGTCCGGCGCCACGGAAGGCAGTACGCTCGCCACGAGCTCGCGGGGGTCGAAGGGCAGCACCTGGGGCCCACCACGCCGGTGCGAGAGGTAGAAGGTCTCGGTGCGGAGCGGGTAGCCCGCCTGCGCCATGCTGAACTTGTAGCCGTCGGAGGTGAGCACGGAAGGCCCAGCGAGGGTCGTCATGAGGAGAGAAGATAGGAACACCCGAAAGAGTGTCAAGTACTCTTTCTCTCAGAGATCGATGGCCTCCACGTCGACCGCCGCCTCGCCCAGGAACCGCTCGGCCTGGGCGCCGAAGGAGCGGGGCAGATCGGTGACGAGGAGGCGCACCGTGCCGAGGCGGCCTTCGGGGCGCGCGAGCCCTCGCGCGGAGAGGAACGCCGCGGTGTCCTCGGCGGTGGCCTCCGCGCTGTCGACCACGGCCACGTGGGGGCCGATCGCCTCGCGCGCGCCCTCCTCGATGACGCCTCGGAGGAGCGGGTAGTGCGTGCACCCGAGGACGACCACGTCGACGCCGGCGCGGGCGAGGGGCGCGAGGTAGCGGTCCACGGCGAGGCGGGGCACCTCGCCTGTGGTCCAGCCCTCCTCGGCGAGGGGGACGAGCAGCGGCGCCGCCTGCGCCGTGGTCTCGGCGCGTGTGGAGAGCGCCGACACCGCGCGCGGGTACGCCCCCGACGCCACCGTGCCGAGCGTCGCGAGCACGCCGATGCGGTGGCTCCGCGTGGCGCGCACGGCGGCGCGCGCGCCGGGCTCGATCACGCCGAGCACGGGCAGATCGAGCTCGATGCGGAGCCGCTCGGGCGCCACCGCGCTCACCGTGTTGCACGCGATGACGATGGCCTTCACGCCGCGGCCCACGAGGTGGCGCGCGCACCCGAGAGCGTAGCGCACCACGGTGTCCGGGCCCTTCGTGCCGTAGGGCACGCGCGCGGTGTCGCCGAGGTACACGATGTCCTCGTGGGGCAGGGCGGCCCGCAGCGCGCGGACGACCGTGAGGCCGCCGAGCCCCGAGTCGAAGACCCCGAGCGGAGCGGCCCGCCGCTGGTCGCGGTCGCTCACGGCGCGTGGCTCCGGTCCGGCGTGGGGCTCGCTAGTTGAGCCACCGCTTGTCCTTCGGGGCCTTCTTGCCCTCGGGATCGTCCTCGAGTCCGCCGTACACGACGCGGAGCGCTGGCGCCTTGCCGCCCTTGCCCTTGGTCGATGGGCGCGCGGCCGCGTCGTCGTCGAGGAGCGACTCGACCGTGAGCACGGGGCCCTTCTTCTGCATGACGCCGAGCTTGGCGCGAAGGAAGAGGCGACGCACGGGCGACGGCGTGCCGCCGAGGAGCATGCCCACGAGGGCGCCGCCGAACGGGGCGACCACGCCCTCGGGCTGGCTCTGCGTGTACACGAGGCCGAGCGCGCAGAACCCGAGCGTCACCCAGATGAGCTTCGTGCCGGTGATCGGCAGAAAAAAGAAGAGCCGGATCTGCGCGGTGGGGTTCTCCCGGCCCCACGCGACCGCCGTGGCGACGAGCGCCGCCTCGGGCCCGAAGAGCGCGTCGCCGCGCAGGATCTGGCTCGACGGGAACGCCTGCGCGAGCGCCCACGCGAGCAGGTTGCCCGCCACGACCGCGACGAGCAGCAGGCGAAGGAGGCGCGCCCCGCCCCAGCGACGCTCGAGATCGGCGCCGAGGAAGTAGAGCCCGAGCAGCGTGAAGAGCGTGTGGCTGATGCCGATGGGGCTCGTCAGCAGGCCGCTCGTGACGATGCGCCACGGCTCCATGTAGAATGCACGGTTCCCGGCGTCGAACGTGAGCAGCCCGAACAGCTCCACGCCCCGCGGCGGCCCCGGCAGCCAGTGAAAGACGATCGCCGAGATCACCGACATGGCGGCGAGCACGACCAACATCGCCCGCAGCGCCTTTCCGGGCTTGGGGAGCGCGATGCCGAGCTGGGAGGGGTCCGCTGCCATGCTTTCGCGCAGCGTAGCAAACGCGCGACGACGCGACGAGCGGGGCGAGCGCGGCGCGCTAGCGGCTGAGCGGCTCGCAGCTGGCGACGGACTGGACGGTCAGGGTCTGCGTGACGGTGCAGCGGGTCTTCGCGAGCGTGGTGAGCGCGCGGAACGCGCCGAGCGCGCCGGCCGGCACGCCGTCTTCCCCGCGAGAGAGCGCGACGCCCACGGCGCCCGCCTGCGCGTCGTGCTGGCCCCGGTCGAACGCGAACACGTGGATGTCGAAGCGGTACGAGCCGCCCTCGTCGGGGGGCAGGTTGATGAACGCCGCGTCGGCGAAGCAGTCGTAGAGCCCCGCGTCGACCACGAGCTCGGTGCCCGCGCGCGTGGTGACGGCGGCGTACTTGTAGACCTGGCCAGGCTTCGTGCCGCAGCCGGTGCCGCGCGTGAGCGGCTCGGCGCGGACGACGACCCCCGTGATCGCCAGCTCGTCCGTCGTGGTCCCCGACTCGCACGCCGCGCTCGTCAAGGCCGCGAGCGCGACGAGCGCCAGGCGCGAGGCGGCGCCGCGGGGAGAGCAGGGGACGGACGGGAGCGATGAACCCAAGGCGGGGGAACCAGTATGGGAAGTGGGGGGAGAGTTCAAGGGGCTCGCAGGCGATGCGGGCGCTCAGTCTTGCAGAGTGGCGACGATCCGCTCCACGGTGCGCGTCGTCATGGTGCCGTCGAGGACCTCCGCGTCGCGGAGGAGGCGCTGGTGCAGCGGGATGTTCGTGCGGATGCCGCCCACGATGAACTCGTCGAGCGCGCGCCGCATGCGGCTCACGGCCTCGGCGCGGGTGCTCGCGTGCACGATGACCTTCGCGATGAGCGAGTCGTAGTCGGAGGGCACGCGGAAGCCGCCGTACACGCCGGAGTCGACCCGCACGCCGGTGCCGCCCGGCGGGAAGTACTCGGTGATGAGGCCGGGCCATGGCGCGAAGCTCTTCGGGTCCTCCGCGTTCACGCGGCACTCGATGGCGTGACCGCGGAAGCTCCACGGGCGCGTGTCGGGGAGCTCGAGGCGCTCGCCCGCGGCGACGCGGATCTGGAGCTGCACGAGGTCGAGCCCGGTCACCATCTCGGTCACGGGGTGCTCGACCTGGACGCGCGTGTTCATCTCCAGGAAATAGAGCTTCCGGTCCGCGTCGGTGTCCATGATGAACTCGAGCGTGCCGAGCGACGTGTACCCGGTGGCGAGCACGGCCCGGCGGATGACCTCGCCGATCTCCTGGCGAAGGTCGGGGGTCATGACGGGGCTCGGGGCCTCCTCGATGACCTTCTGGTGCCGCCGCTGCAGCGAGCACTCGCGCTCGCCGAGCGTCCACACGCCGCCGTGCTGGTCGGCGATCACCTGGAACTCGATGTGCTTCGGGTTCTCGATGAACTTCTCCATGTAGACGTCGGGGTTCTTGAAGCCGGCCTCGGCCTCGCGCACCGCCTGGGAGAACGCGTTCCCGATCTCGGCCTCGGCGCGCACGATGCGCATGCCGCGCCCGCCGCCGCCGCCGGAGGCCTTCATGATGACCGGGAGCCCGATGCGGCGCGCCTCTTCGATCGCGTGCGCCTCGTCCCGCAGGACGGGGCTGCCGGGGAGGAGCGGGAGCCCGTACTTCAGCGCGTTCGTGCGGGCGGTGACCTTGTCGCCCCACGCGCGCATGGCCTCGGGGGTCGGGCCGATGAAGGCGACGCCGCACTTGCCGAGCAGGCGCGCGAACTCCGCGTTCTCCGAGAGGAACCCGTACCCCGGGTGGACGGCGTCGGCGCCCGTGACCTCCGCCGCGCTGATGATGGAGGGGATGTGGAGGTAACTGCGGGCCGCCGCCGCGGGCCCGATGCACACGGCCTCGTCGGCGAAGCGCACGTGGAGCGCGCGCGCGTCGGCCTCCGAGTGCACCGCGACGGTGCGCACGCCGAGCTCCTTGCAGGCGCGGAGCACGCGCAGGGCGATCTCCCCGCGGTTGGCGATGAGGATCTTCTTGAACATCAGGCCTTCTTCATGCGGAAGAGCTTCTGGCCGAACTCCACCGGCTTCCCGTTCTGCGCGTAGACCTCCACGATCGTGCCGGCCAGCTCCGCCTCGATCTCGTTCATGAGCTTCATGGCCTCGACGATGCAGAGCGCCTGGCCGGGCCGCACGACCGAGCCGACCTCGACGAACGGGGGCGCCTCGGGGCTCGCCGCGCGGTAGAACGTGCCGACGAACGGGCTCGTCACGTCGACCGAGTTCTCGTCGGCGGACGCGGGCCCGGACGCGGCCGGGAGCGCCCCTTGCGAGGGCCTGGGCGCGGGCAGGGGCGCGTGCGCGACCACCGCGGCGCCGCGCTTGACGAGGATGCGGACACCGCCGGCCTCGTGCTCGAACTCGGCCACGTCCTCTTCCGCGAGGACCTTCAACAATGCGCGTAGCTCTTCGATGTCGACCGACATGTTCCTCCGCCGCCTCGTGCTCGCATGCTTGCGCCCTCGCGCCCTCGCGCCCTCGCGCCTCGCGCCTGTGCTCCGCGGCGATGCGGACACTATGTCGGCGCTCGCCGTTCGGCAACGATCGCGTCGCGCGTATTTGTCCCGCGCGAAGCGCGATTCGCGGTGCGAAGCGGCGGCGACGGCTGGCGCTACGGGCGTGGGCCGGGCGCGCGCGCGCGGAGCACCCGGACGAGGCCCTCGAGCGCGAGGAGGTAGCTGTCACCCCCGAAGCCGCACACCTTGCCGACGCAGGCCGCGGCGACCCGCGACACGTGGCGAAACGGCTCGCGGGCCTCGGGGTTCGAGAGGTGCACCTCCACACACACGACCCCGGTCCCGCGCAGGGCGTCGAGGAGGGCGATCGAGGTGTGGGTGTAGGCGCCGGCGTTCAACAGGAGGCCGTCGGCCGCGCCGGGCAGCTCCGCGATCCAGTCACAGAGCGTGCCCTCGTGGTTGCTCTGCCGCGCGTCGACCTCGACGTCGAGGCGCTCGGCGGCCGCGTGGAGGCGCGCGTGGATCGCGGCGAGGGTCTCGGCGCCATACACCTCGGGCTCGCGCTGGCCGAGCAGCTGGAGGTTCGGGCCCGAGAAGCACGCGACGCGGAGCCGCCGGGCCTCGCGCGCGGCGCCGCCCACGCCCCGCCTACACCAGCTCGGCGAGGATCTTCGGCGCGGCGAGCCGAAGGTTGTACCGGCCGCGCCCCATGTTGCCCTCGGGCAGCATCGCGAGCGCGAGGAAATACTGGTCGCCCAGGGTTCGAATCACGGTGACGAGCTTCTCGCTGCCGACCGCGATCTCCTCCGCGACGCCGGCCTCGAGCATCTCGGTCGCGCGCCGGATTCCGCCGACGACGACGCTGAACTCGATGCCGATGGTGTTGATGTCGAACGCGGCGCCGTCCTTCGCGTAGCTATCGAGCGCGATCCCGCTCGAGTCCATCACGAGCCCCGCGATGCCGCCGTCCGTTTTGTCGACGAGCTCTTTCAGCGCCTCTTGAAACATGGCTCTCACGGTACGAGGGCCCGTGGCCTGACGTCAACAACCCGGTAGGTCGCTCGGGCTCAGAGGATCGCCATCTCCGAGCCGCGGGCCCGCACGTCGGGGACGTGGACGGTGGACGGGCGGCCGTCGGACCCGAGCGCGGCGCGGACCCGAGCGGGCCGCGAGCTCGCCACGTCCTCGTGGGGGCGGAGCATCACGACCCAGCCCCGCCCGCTGCCGTCGCGGAGGTCGACGCCGGCGAGCAGCCCGTCGGCGTCGAGCAAGAGGGCGCTCGGGACCTCGCGCAGCGCGCCGCTCCCGCCCTCGGCCGCCTCGACCACCGTGACGTTTCGCCCGGCGTCGTAGCTCACCCGGGCCGCGCGGATCTCGTTCAGCATCTCGTTAGCGTAGGCACTCCCGCCGGCGCCGTCGAGCGCGCGCATAAAAAGAGGCGCGCGGCGCGCGACGCCCGAATAGAATGACGCCAATGACCAAGGGCAGGCTGACGCGCCAGGAACTGGGATGGCTCCTCACACAAGAGGCGCAAGGGGCCGCGGAGCGCTTGCGCAAGGGCGTTCAGGTCCTGCGGACGCAGGTCGCCGAGGCGCCCGCGGCCGACCCGACCGTGGACGACTCGCTCGAGGCCCTGGAGGGGGCTGTCCGGGTCTTGTCGAACATGCACCAGAAGGTGGCGTCCACGCCCTCGCGCCGCGGGCGCATCGACGTCGCGGCGCTGATTTGGGAGCTGTCGCCCGACGCGCGCGTGCAGATCGAGCCCGGCACCGGCACCGAGGTGTACGGCGAGGAGTCGGAGCTCCGGCGGATGCTCCATGTGCTCGTCGACCACGGCGGCGGGGCGGGGGCGTCGGTCTCGGTCCGCGGCGACGGCGACGAGGTGCGCATCGCCATGACGCTGGGGCCCGACACGTCCTCCACGGCCGAGACCGAGCGCCAGTGGCTGAGCCGCATGGCGATCCGCTACGGCGGGCGGGTCGAGCTCGAGGGGGGCCATGAGGTCCTCACGCTCCGCGCCGACGACGCGTCCGAGCGCTCGGAGCGCGAGCGCCTCACCCGCGAGCTCGACGAGGCGCGCAAGCAGGGCGCGGTGGTCGCGCGCGAGCTCGCGCAGGTGCTGGAGCACAACGAGTCGGCCGACTCCATCCTCCCTCCGATGCCCTCGGCGCAGGGCAGCGGCGCCTGGTCGCGCCTCGCCGGCGGCGTCGCGGCCGAGCTGCGCGCGCTGCTCGGGCCCCTCACGCGCGACCTGACCGCGCTGCGGGAGGTGGCGGGCGAAGAGCGCACCGAGCCGCTGCGTCGCCGGCTCGCGGCATGCCACGACCTCGCCGCGACCCTCGCGGTCGCGTCGGAGGCGTCGACCTCCGAGCTCCCCTCGACGTTCGACCTCGTCGAGCAGGTGAACCACGCCCTCGCCGTGCTCGAGGGGCGGGCGGAGCGGTGCGGCGTGAACGTCGAGGTGACAGGCAGCGCCGAGGCGCCCGTGCGCGCCCTCCCGAAGGCGTCCCAGCTGCTCGTGCGGGAGCTCATCGCGCAGGCCATCGTGGCGACGCCCGCCGGGGCATCGGTCACCGTGTCGGTCGACCCCGTGCCGGGCGGCGCGCGCCTCACCGTCTCCGACGCCGGCGCGTCCCTGCCCGCGGCGATGCGCGGACCGTTCGTCCACCTCGAGGTCGAGCCGGGCACCTGCGGGCGGGCCTCGGCCCTGCCGCTCCACGTCTGCGCTGAACTTGCGCAAATACTCGGAATTACAATGGAGTTTGGCGACGCCCCGAGCGGACTGCGCGTGAGCGCGCGCTTTTCGAGGTAGCGGCCGCGCGCCTGAGCTACGGTCTCCGCAGCATGCGCGTGCTCTTCGCGGTTGATTCGGATTCGGTCGTTGGCGTCCTCGAGGCCCTCCTCGTGGCGCGGGGCTTCTCCGTGGCGCGCGAGCGGAGCGGCTCGAAGGCGCTGGAGCGCGCGAGCGAGGGGCCGCCCGACGTCTTCGTCGTGGCGCTGGAGCTCGCGGGCCCGATCGACGGCGTGGAGCTCTGCCGGCGCCTTCGCGCCCGCGAGGACACCCGGGCGACGCCGGTGCTGCTCCTCGCGCCCAGCGCCGACGAGGACCTGCGCGCGCTCGCGCTGCAGGCGGGCTGCACGGGGTTCTACACCCTGCCCGTGAGCCCCAGCGCGCTCCTCAAGGAGATTGAGTCGGCGCGGCCGCGCGAGAGCCGCCCGCCGAAGGCCTGAGCCGAGGTCGCGAGCGCGACGCGGGGCCCAGGCCGGTCGGTGGACGGTCGCCAGCCAACGGCCAGAGCAGGCCAGAGCAGGCCAGAGCAGGCCAGAGCAGGCTAGAGCAGGCCGAGGTGCTTCTTGGCGCGCGCCGCGGCCTCGGACATGACGAGCTTGGCCTCTTCGTCCGGGATGCGGAGGCGCGAGGCGAGCTCGACGAGCATGGTCGACTCCTCGAGGCTCTGCTCGCCGTCGACGAAGCTGATGACCACGGCGGTCTGGAGCAGCACGCGGCGGTCGCTCGCCGACAGGTCTTGGAGGTTGATGTCGTCGAGGGTGCGCTTCTCGCCTGCGTAGTCGAAGAGGGCCTTCTTCTCTTCCTCGCTGGCGCCGTACGCGGCGAGGAGGCCCCCGATCGCTTCGCGCTCCTTCTCCCCGAAGTCCCCGTCGGCCCAGGCGACGGGAACGAGCCCCTTGACGATGGCGATTTGCTGTTCGTGCATAGAAATATTCCTCGTCCCCAAAGATCGACGATGAACTCGCCCCGCGTCAATCGGAACCTGGAAGGGAGCCCCGGTCGACGGCGAGCCCGAGCGAAAAGCGAGGTGACGCCGCGCACCGCGGCGGTGACGCCGCGGCCTGTCGTGGGCCCCTATTTGGCCGAGAGCCTGAGCGCGTGGGTCTGCGCGCTGTCGAGCGGCGCGGAGGACAGCGCGTCCGCCGGCGCGCGCAGGCGCTTGCGCACGGCCCCAGGGCCCGCCACGAGCACGTCGACGTCCGCGCCGCAGGAGAGCTGGTCGATGCGGGCCTCGGGGCCTAGCCCCATGAGGAGCCACACCTCGGCGCCGCGAGGCGTCGTCACGAGGTGCACCGTGCCGGGCGCGCCGGTGCCGCCGACGGGCGCGCCGGTCTCGCCGGGTGGCCACGGCTCTTCGGCGCCGGGCTTCTTCGCCGGGTCGAGCTGGACCGCGAGTTCGAAGCGAGGCTTGCCGTCCGGGCCGGTGTCCCACGCCACGCCCGCGGGCACGACCGCGCGCTTGGGGGCGAACCCCTCCGCCGTGGCGACGAACTCGAGGCGGCCGACAGGGAGCCGCTCGGCGTCGGTCGGGGCCTGCCCGATCCGCCAGAGGACCTCGGCGCCCGCGGGTACGTCGGAGACCACGACCGACGCCTTGCAGCGCGTGGCGGGGGCGGTCGCCGTCGCGGCCGAGGGCGCGGCGGAGGTCGCGGGGGCCGAGACGCCGCGTGGGCCGCTGAAGAAGTCTGGGCGCCGCGAGTAGACGGCCGCCGAGACGCCCAACACGGCCAGGAGCGCCCCCACGACGAGGGCAAAGCTCGTCTTGGGCGCCCGGGGCGGGAGGTACGCGGGCTCGTCGGGGAGGCGTGGGGTCGCGCGGGCGCGCTCGCTCCGCGGCGCCTCGTCGCGGTCGTCCCGCGCGCGCGGCTCGCGGGGTCGGTCGCGGCGCGAGCGCGCGTCGTCGTAGCGGGGCTCGAGGTCGTCGCGGTCGTCGAGGTCCCTCGCGCGGTAGACGTCGCGGTCGTCGCGGGGGCGATACCCTCGGTCGTCGCGGTCGAGGTCGTCGCGGTCGCGTGGCCGCGGGCGCGCGTCGCGCAGATCGCGGTCGCGCAGATCGCGGTCGCGCGGATCGCGGTCGCGCGGATCGCGGTCGCGCGGATCGCGGTCGCGCGGATCGCGGGCCGACGGCGGCGGCTCGGTCGGCTCCGGCCGCGCGATCGGCGGGAGTCGTCGCGGCTCGTGTCGGCCCGACGACATGGGTCGTCGCGTTCGGTGGGGCCGGCGGAACGGCCCGTCGGCGCTGACGGGGGCAGGGGTCCGCGAGCCCTCGTCGGCGCTGACGGGGGC
>DAORJJ010000090.1:0-16380 GCA_035439005.1 Polyangiaceae bacterium
GCGTGGGCGTCGGCCGCGGCGCTCCTGGGCGGCGCGCTCGCCCTGGGCGGCGGGGCCTCGTGGCTCGTGCCCCGCGCGACCTACGCGGTCGCGCGCCACGTCGCGACGCGCGCCTACGATCGCCCGCGCTCGGGCTTCGACGACGCGCTCACGCTGGGCGACGCGAAGGAGATCCTCGAGTCGGACAAGGTCGTGTTGCGCCTCACCGGCGACGAGGTGAGCTACCTCCGGGGCAAGGTGTACCAGACCTTCGACGGCGCGCAGTGGCTGGGCCTCGCGAGCCTCACGCCGCCGACCTCCGCCTCGCTCCGGGTGCCGCTCGCGCCGGCCAAGCGCATCCACGTCGAGGCGACGAGCGAGCACGCCGTGCTGCTCGCGCCGCTCGGCTTCGTGGTCCCGGGCACCCGGACGCGCGCCGACGGCCTCACGCACGGGGCGAAGCGCGCGAGCTGGGACGCCGCCAAGGCCGAGGGCTTCGCGCTCGGCGCGCCCGCCGCCGACGACCTCGAGCTCCCGCGGGCGCACCGGGAGGAGCTCCACGCGCTCGCAGCCGAGTGGACCGCGGGCGCCACCAGCGACCCCGAGCGTCTGGAGGCCATCGAGACGCGCCTCCGCGCGTACCGCTACACGCTCCGGCGCGAGCCCTTCACGGGCAGCGCGCTCCACGATTTCCTGTTCGTCCACAAGGCCGGCCACTGCGAGCTCTTCGCGACGGCGTTCGCGCTCCTCGCGCGCGCCGCGGGCATCCCCGCGCGCGTCATCGGCGGCTACCGCGTGGCCGAGCGGGCGGCGTCCGGAGAGGGGTACGTCGTGCGCGAGCGCCACGCGCACGCGTGGGTGGAGGCATACGCAGCCACGCGCACGGCGCTCCCCGCGTGGCGCACGTGGGACCCCACCCCGCCGAGCGCCTTCCTCCGGCGCCCCTCGCCGCTCGAGGTGGCGCTGCTGTCGGCGGAGGCGCTGCTCGACGGCCTCGGCAAGCCCAGGGCGCTCGTGGCCCTCGGCGTCCTGGTCGCGCTCGGCGTGGTCACGTGGCTCGCGGTCCGGCGGGTGCGCGCGCGCCGAGCCCGGCTCGCGGCGCCCACGGTGCCCATCCACCCGGAGCTGGAGCGGCTCGAGGCCCACCTCGCGATGCGCGGCGTGCGCCGCGACCGCGCCGAGGGGCTCTACGCGTTCGCCGAGCGCCTCGAGGCCGGCGACGACGCCCTCGCCGCCGCCGCGGTGCGCGCCTGCGCCGCGCTGCGGTATGGCCACGAGGGCACCCCCGAGGACCTGCGCGCCCTCGTGTCCAGGTGCCTGGCGTCGGACGCGCCCTAGTCCCACGTCACGGCCGTCGCTCCGCCTGCGACATGCAGGCGGTGCGTCTGAAGGTCGCGTCCACCACGAAGACTCAGCGGCGCGCTCCCCGTGATGACCCCGATGACCGGGGGCTGGGTCAATGGCACCCACGCCATGCAGCGTCGCTCCGTCCGTTGGCGCCGGTTCCCCACGTGAGGAGCGCGCCCCCGTTGCGGGCCTGCCGTTTGGGGCTCGAAACACCCGAATGAGGGCTCGAGGTCCGTGGAAGTGCCGTCGGGTTCAGAACTGAACGGCCGGAAGCGCCAGGAACACGCTGGTCTGCGTGCTCGGGAGGGCCCGCCCCGGGCCCTCGTCGCGCGCCCTCGTCCCTGGCGGCGGCGAGAGCGTGAGGGACGTGGATTCGAGAAGGACCGTCCGCCGCAGAGGAAGGTGGCGCTCACCGGTGGTGCCCGCCACAATGGCAAGGACGACGCTCAACGTCCCGATTGGAACCATGGTGGTCCCGAGGGGGAAGAGAAATCTCCCGGACTCGCCCCCGACGGGTTGGCCCGCCGCGTTCGTGGGTTGCTGGTAGCCCGGCTCAGGAGTTCGGGGACGCTGCCACCAGGCCACGCCAACGCCCATGGCTGCAGTCAACGCGCCCGCGATGATACCATAAGCCACCCACTCCTTCGTGGCTCGCTCGCGGGCAACGATCAGGGTCGTGTTGCGCACCAAGGGGACCACGGCGCTCGCGGTGAGGATTACGGCCGGGACCCCGACGAAGAGGTTAGGGTTCTTGTTCGCGTCAATCCCGAGCTGAGGGCCAGATTGAGCACTGGAAGACGTCGGGAGCAGGACCAAATAGGCCCAAACCGCGATCGATGTTGCACGCCGAATTCCAGTCGCCGTGAGCATGCGATTCACCGAAGCAAGGGAATGATACGCCGGTGTATTCACTCACATACGAGGGGCTTCTTGCCTCGGCTCCGTCGCGATCAACCGCGAGTTCGGCATGCCCATCACGCACGCTTTGCGCCTACTTTGCCAGCTTCGAGATCTGCTCGCTAGAGGAATCGAAGGACACGAGACGGAGTCCTCGGTGCTCTTGCGTGATCGCATCGGGCCGGAGCCCCGAACGTCAGGCCGCCGTGCGCTGGGCGGCGCGCTGCGCCGCGAGGTCGCTGACCGCCGCGCGGAGGGCAGAGACCGAGGCCGTGCGCAGGTACACCACCGGCGTGCCTGGCGGGGCCAGGTCCTTCACCCGGTCGCGGAGCGCGTGCGACACCATGCCGACCACCACGAACACGGCGGCCACTCGCCCGAGGGCGTGGCGGGCGCCGCTCGGCACGCGGGTCTCGAAGTGGCGGAGCGCGAGCCCGCGCTCGGCCACAACCTCACCGTAGCGCCGGGTGAGCCCCCCGCACCCACCGACGAGGATCACCGTGTCACCTGTTTCGCTTGCACGCGCGGCATTGTGATGGAGCATGCGAACTGGCACTGCAAGGGCAGCGCCAGCCCTCGCGAGCTGCGATTTCCGCCACGATCGTGGGGCTGGGGATTATTCCTTGAAGAGTTGTCGCGAAGGGCGCCGTAGCCCACCCCGCGCGCGCCAAGTTGGCAATCGGACCCGCGTCGCGGCCCCACGCGCTACTCGCAGAGCCAACGCTCGAAGATGCGGTAGCCCTCGTGGACGAGCGACACGGCGCACGACTCGTCGCGCTGGTGCGCCTGCGCCGCCTCGCCCGGACCAAAGTTGACGGCCGCGATCCCGAGCTCCGAGAAGCGCGCCACGTCGGTCCACGCCTGCTTGGGCTCGACCGCGCGGACCCCGCTGGCGATGAGCTCGCGGACGAGCGGGTGACTGGCGCTCGGCATCGCGGACGGGCACACGTCCAGCCACTCGACCCGCGCGCGGCCGCCCACGAGCGCGAGCACGTCGGCCTTCGCCTGCTCGATCGTGCACCCCGGCGCGAACCTGTGGTTCACGTTCAGCACGAAGCGGTCGGGCACCACGTTGCGCCCGCGGCCGCCGTCCCGGGCCTGCGTGACCGTGGTGACCGTGCGGTAGACGAGCCCGTCGACGGTGGACGCGATGGGCGCGCGACCCGCGAGCTCCACGAGGAACGGCGCGGCCTTCGACACGGCGCTGTCGGCCTCCCACGGCCTCGACGAGTGCCCCGAGCGGCCCTCGAAGGTGACCGTCGCGTGGATGCCGCCGTTGCAGCCGAGGTGGAGGCGGTTGTCCGAGGGCTCGAGGCAGACCGCGAGGTCGACGCCGCGGAGCTCGGGATCGCCCTCGAGCACCGGCCCGAGCTCGTTCTCGGCGTAGGGCCCCTCTTCGCGGGCGTAGAACACGAGCGACACGTCGACCCGGAGGCGCTCGCGCGCCCGCTCGGCGAGGGCGATCATCACGGCGAGGCCCGCCTTCATGTCGCTGACGCCGGCGCCGAAGACGCGGTCGCCGACGCGCCGCGCGGGGCCGTTCTCGGTGCGCACCGTGTCGGTGTGGCCGCAGAGCGCGACGTGCGGCCGGCCGCCGCGCCGCACGAGCGGCACGACGATCGAGTCGCCGGTGCGGCGAATGGGGCCAGCCAGCGGCAGGCGCGCGAGGCGCTGCGCGATGGCGTCGCAGAGCGCGCGCTCCTCGCCGATGGGCGACTCGATCGACACGAGCCAGAGGAGCGTCTCGTCGAGGAGCGCCTCGACGGGGGCCGTGGGCTCGCTCACACCGACACCCCAAAGTCGCGCAACGCGTTGTTGAGGCTCACCTTTTTATCGGTCGACTCGCTCCGCTTGCCGATGATCATCGCGCACGGCACGCCGAACTCGCCCGCGGGGAAGCGCTTCATTCGCACGCCGGGGATGACCACCGAGCGGGGCGGGATCTTGCCGCGCAGCTCGACCGGCTCGGGCCCCGTGACGTCGAGGATGAGGGTCGACGCAGTGAGCACTACGCCCGCGCCGAGCACCGCCTCGCGCCCCACGACCGTGCCCTCCACCACGATGACGCGCGAGCCGATGAACGCGCCGTCTTCGATGATGACCGGCCGCGCGCCCGGCGGCTCCAGCACTCCGCCGATGCCCACGCCCCCGGCGAGGTGCACGTCGCGCCCGATCTGCGCGCACGACCCCACGGTCGCCCAGGTGTCCACCATGGAGCCCGCGCCCACGCGCGCGCCGATGTTGACGTAGCCCGGCATGACGATGACGCCCGGCTCGCAGAAGGCGCCGTAGCGCACCACGCCGGGCGGCACGACGCGCACGCCCGCTTTGTCGAGGCCGCGCTTCAGAGGGATCTTGTCGTGGAACTCGAAGGGGCCAACCTCGAGCTTCTCCATCTTGCGCACGCCGAAGTAGAGCAAGATCGCCTTCTTCAGCCAGGCGTGGACGGTCCACTCGGCGTCGTCGGCGCGCGGATCGTCGGGGGGCGAGGCCACGCGATAGACGCCCGCGTCGAGGCCGGCGAGCGCCTCCAGCACGGCGGCCTCGTGCGGCGTGCCCGCGCCGAGGAGGGAGCGATCGTCGAAGGCCTGCTCGACGAGGGTGGCGAGGGCGGTGGCGGCGGCGAGCGTCTCGGTGTCCGACATGGGCCTGAGACTAGTCGAGGGACCCGCGGCTCGCGTACCCCGCGCGCGCCAAAAGTTAGGCGAGCGCGCTCGCGTCTCCGAACCGGAAGCTCATCCAACCCGGGGCCCCCTCGAAGGCGAGGCCGGCGGCCGCCGCGACGCTCGCGAGCGCGTCCTCGTAGACGACCTTGGGCAGCGCCGCACGCGGGCACATGGGCACGCCGCCCGCGGGCCGGTCCGCGACGAGGTCGAGCGTGGGGCCCGCTTCTCCCGGCGGGCGCGCGACGAGCGACGCCCCAGGGCGCGCCGCGAGGGCGCCGCGACAGAGCCACAGCACGACCGTCGCGTCCGCGACGACGCGCACGTCGCCGTCGGGCAGCGAGGCCCACACGCGGCCCGGCGCCTCCGCCGCGCACGGCTCCAGCACGGCCGCGACGACGTCGCGAAGCGTGAGCTCCGCGCGCCGCCCCGCGGACGCGCGCGTCCACATCTCGCAGGCCTCGACGCAGGCCTCGAGGCGCGGCACGGCCTCCGAGAGCACCCGCTCGAGCCCGAGCCGCGCGCTCGCGGCGTGTCGCGCGCCCGCAGTGCGCGCGTGCTCCGTGGCCTCGGCGACCTGCTGGATGGACTCGAGCGCGAGGCTCCCCACGTCGCAGGCGGGGTCGCCCCCCGCTTTGTGTTCGAGCATCGCCCGAAAGAACGACGCCAGGCGCGGGAGCCCCTCCTGGACCTCGGGGAGCAGCTCCACCACGACGGCCTGGCCGACGCGCGGGCTCTTCGCGAGGTGCTCCACGTTCCGCAGCGCCACCAGCACGTCGCGCGCCTCGCTCGGCGCGATGTGCGCGTGCGGGGACGACGCGCGCTCGCTCACTGGGCCCTCATGGTCACCAGGGGTACCACGAGAAACAGCCGCGCCGAGCGAGATCGTGTGATCTGGCTCGGCGCGACGCAGCTGCGAGCGGGAGATGCTCAGGCGACCGGGGCGACCTCGGAGGCGGCGAAGAAGTAGGCGATCTCGATCTTCGCGTTGTCGAGCGAGTCGGAGCCGTGCACGGCGTTCTCGCCGATGCTGGCGGCGTAGAGCTTGCGGATGGTGCCGGCCTCGGCCTTGGCCGGATCGGTCGCGCCCATCGCGGCGCGGTACTCGGCGACCGCGTTGTCCTTCTGGAGCACGGCGACGACGACCGGCCCGCGGGTCATGAAGTCGCAGAGCTCGCCGAAGAACGGGCGCGCCTTGTGCACCGCGTAGAAGCCCTCGGCCACGGCCCGCGAGAGGTGCGTCTTCTTCACGGCCACGAGGTCGAAGCCCTTCGCCTCGAGGTGGGCGAGGATGGCGCCGGCGTGCTTCTTCTCGACGGCGTCCGGCTTGATGATGCAGAGGGTGCGTTCGACGGCCATGACGTGCTCCTGAGGCGGGCGCGAGGGCTCGCGGAAGTGAAAGGGAGGGAACCGCGCAGCCAGAGCGCGGGGCGGGGGCGCTAATAGGGGACGGGTCCGGAAAGCGCAAGCGTTCCGAGCCTTAGGCCACCCGAGGTCAGACCCCGACCGCGCTCGCGTCGCGCACGAGCTCGGAGAAGTCGCGGGCGCAGAGCTCGCCGAGCGGGAGGGGGCGGCCGCGCGCGTCCTCGAGGGTGGCCGGGGTCGTGGTCTGCTCGCCGGCGTGCGCGAGCGAGGCGATCTCGCAGCCCGGGCTCACGGTCAGGCGGACGACCAGGGGGGCACCGGCAGCGCCCATGGCGGGGCGGAGGAACCGGCCCACCTCGCCGGCGCTCTCGCGCCGAAACCCGCGCGACTCGAGGAGGCCCATGACCTTGACCGCCGGAGCGACCCTCCCGGCGATCCGCTCGAGCGCCATGGCGGCGCGCTCTTCGGGCGACGCGACGAAGGTCGCTCGACCCAGCTGCTCGAACGGCTGCAGGATGGCGTAGTCGGCGAACACCGCCGCCCACCCGGCGACCTCGGCGGGCGGGAGCTCCACGGGGTGGGCGATGCGCACGGCGGACTCGGCGGGGATCGCGAAGGGGGCGTCGCTCGCGTCGGCGAAGGAGCCGTCCTCCGCCACGCGGAAGGTGCGCTCGCCGGCGGACGTGCGCGCGGTCCACACGAGCCGGCGCACGAGGCTCCCGGCGAGCGGGTGCGCGACGAGGAGCGCCCGGAACTCCTCGAGGGGCCACGCGCGACCGCGGGTCATGGCGGCCTCCATCCGCCGCCGCTCGCGGTCCGCGACCGCGTCGAGATCGGCCCGCAGCGCGTCGAACCTCGCCTTCGCGACCTTCACCGCCTCGGGATCGTCGGCGCGCGTCGGCCGCGGCAGCGAGCGCGACGTCGCCCCCGTCGGCTCGCCGCCGTCGCCCACGATCCGGACGAGCGGGCGGAGGGCCTCGTCGAGAGAGACCGTGAGCGCGCGGGCGCCATACGACAGCGCGAGCGTGCCGTCGCGGGCGAGGCCGAGATCCGGCAGCGTGCGGTCCCCGAGCTCCTCGGGCGACAGCCCGCGCGCCTCGGCGGCCTCGAGCACGAGGTCGCGGGCGTGCTGCCTCAGCGCGTCGAAGCGGGTGGTCTCCGCGATGTGTGCAAGATGCATGAGCGCGCGATCGTCGGCGAGCCGCGCGAGCGCCGAGCAGGCCCGCTTGGCCTTCTCTTGGTGCTTTCGCGCCCACTCGCGCGCGAGCGCGCCGAGGCGACGCCCGCTCGCCTCCGACGGGAACACGACCGCCGCGAAGAGCATCCACTCGTGGCGGCCGGGCGCGTCGCCGAGCACCCACTGCTCCACGAGCTCGGCGGCGAAGGCCTCGAGTGCGCCCGGCGCGCACGCCGCGTGCACTCGCGCGAGCCCGGGGTACGGGGGGTCGAGCGGGCAGCTCTGCAGGAGCTCGAGGAGCGCGTCGCGCCCGTCGGCCCCGAGGGCGCCGCCGGTGACCAGCGCGACCGGGGGCAGCTCCGCCTCGCGGAGGAAGGGCGGGCGCTTCGCGGGCTTCGCCCCGATGGCCAGCGGATCGCGCGCGAGGAGCGCGGCCACCTGCGCGCGCGTCTCCGCGTCGTAGCGCGCAGAGGCGCGGGCGACCGCGTCGGCGTCGCGATCGGCGAGGAAGCGCAGCGCGGCCTCGGCGTCGGTGCGGGCCTCGCCCACAGGCCCGAGGGCGTCGGGGACGAGGCCGAGCGCAGCGATCTCCGCGTGCTCCGCGAGCCACCCGAGGGCCACGCGTCGGAACTTCTTGCGGCGCGCCGCCACGCGCGCGATCCGCGGCGCGGAGGCCGGGCTCACGAGGGCCATCAGCGCCTCGAGGTACGCGGCGCCGCCTTCGTACGCGCCCATCCACCGGAACCAGTCGTACTTCAAGAGGCCGGGGAGCGCGGCGAGCCCGTGGGCGCGCACGAGCGCCAGCGGCGAGCCGCGGAGGCGCGCCGCCCCGGTGTTCCAGGCCTCCAACGACTCGACGTCGGGGACCCTGCGGTAGCCGAGCTGCCTGCCGGGCTCGCGGACGAGGGCGTAGTCCGCGCACGCGTACGTGCCGGCGCGGATGCCCGCCCAGGTCTCGGCGCGCCACGCCGCGAGCTCCTCCGCGTTCATCTCGCGGTGGGCCGGTTCTTCGGCCGCCACGTCCGGGAGCGGGGCGACGTGCGCGAGCTCAAGGCCGGCCATCGCGACGAGCCGCCCCGCCGCGCCTCCCCCGCTCGCGGGCTTCGTGCGCCACGGGCGATCCCGTAGCAGGGCCGGCGTCTCCCCCTCGGCGCTCGAGGGCGCGGGCGCGGCGCGGCGCCGCTCGGAGAGCCTCCGCACGGCCTGCGCGCCCTTGCCCTCGACGGCGGCGACCGCGAGCTCCGGCGCGTCGCGGAAGTACCCGAGCACGATCGGCTGCAGGACCGCGTGCGCCCCGTACGGCGCGAGCGCCGCGGCGGCCTCCGGCGTACGCACGCAGGCCAACGCTTGGGCGACCTGCCGCGGCGGCGTCTTCAGGAGCGGGCCGTATTTGGGCTTCTTCAGGAGCTCTGGCAGCGCCGCCGCGCACAGATCGACGAGCGCGGAGGGAGGCAGCACCATCGCCAGATCGAGCGCGTACTCGGCCAGCGAGTGGGCGCGCGCGCAGGCGACGCGCACGGCCTCGACGTCGCTCGCCGCCGAGAGGAGGAACGCGCAGGAGGCGCCGCCGCCCCGCTGCGACTCGGCGAGGTCGAGGTTGGCCCAGGGCTCGTCCGGGAACGCGAACGCGAGCGTCGCGCGCTCGAGCAGCGGGGCGCCCTCGCGGAGCGACGCCGCGAGCGCGACCGCCTCGGCGTACTCGGCGTCGGGGGCCGCGCAGAGCGCGTGCCGCACCGGGAGCGCGCGCGCGATCCGCGAGGAGTCGGGCCCGCCCGCGGTGAGCCAGACGGCCGTGGTCCACCCGCCGCTCGCGGCCGTGAGGCCGTAGGCCGACGCGCGGTGGAGCACGCGCACGGCGTCGACCACGCCGCGGAGCGCGGCGATCGCGCCGAGGAACTCGACCTTGCCGGCGGCGCGGCGCACGAGCTGCTCGGTGGCCGCCAGGACGTCGACCGTGGCCCCGCGCACGGTCTCCTCGGAGAGCTCGCGGAGGAGGGCGAGCGCGGCCTCGTGCGTCGCCTGGTGCGTGGGCTCGACCTTGGAGGAACCCGACGCGAAGATCGCCGCGTGCGGCCGGGACCCGCTGCCGAACGCGCCCTTCACGCAGGCGAGCTCGCGCGCCTTGGCGAGGGCTCGACGCGCCGCCGCCGCGGTCATCGGCTGCGCCGTGCCCGGGAGAGCCCGGCGGGGGTGGAGCTGCTTCCTCAGGTCGGCGGAGAGCGCGAGCGGCGTCTGCATGAGGCAAGAGCTTAGCGGGAGGCTCCGCGCGGCATCGCGGGATCGCCGGGGCGCGCGCCGCCGCTCGCCCGTCGCGCCGCATTCGCGTTACGCTCGGCGCCGAGGAGGTGTCCGTGGCAGCGAAGAGAAAGACCGATGGCGCGCCGGGGCCCGCGGCGCCGGCGGCGCCCGACGCGCAGCGCCCGCCGGCGGAGCTCGCGTGCGCCGACGAGCTCGCGCGGCTGCGCGAGGACGACACGAGCCCGCGGCCCCCGGGGTGGCGCCTCTCGCCGAAGGCCGTGCGCGCCTTCATCCTGGGGGATCCCGCGCGCGGCATCCGAAAGAAGTTCGTCGGCAACCCGTCGCTCGTCGATCGGGCGATGGTGGCGCTCGCGACCAACCGCGGGCTCATCCTCGTCGGCGAGCCAGGCACCGCGAAGTCCCTGCTCAGCGAGCTCTTGTGCGCCGCGATCTGCGATCGCTCGACGCTCACCATCCAGGGGAGCGCCGGCACCACCGACGATCAGATCAAATACTCGTGGAATTACGCGCTATTGCTCGCTGAAGGCCCGACCCCGCGCGCGCTCGTCCCGGCGCCCCTCTACACCGCGATGAAGGAGGGCCTCCTCGTGCGGTTCGAGGAGATCACGCGCTGCCCGCTCGAGATCCAAGACTCGCTCTTGGCCTCGCTCTCCGACCGCGTCCTCGCCATCCCCGAGATGGAGGGGCCCGACGCGATGCTCTTCGCGCGTGAGGGGTTCAACGTCATCGCCACCGCCAACACGCGCGATCTCGGCGTCAACGAGATGAGCGCCGCGCTGAAGCGCCGCTTCAACTTCGAGACCGTCTTCCCCATCCCCGACTTCGCGGTCGAGATGGAGCTCGTGCGCGAGGAGACCCGCCGGCTCCTCGAGCGCTCGGGCGTGCCCACGCTCCCCAGCGCCGACATCCTCGAGCTGCTCGTCACCACGTTCCGGGAGCTCCGCGCCGGCCAGACGGTCGACGGGCAGGCGATGGACCGGCTCTCCGTTCCGATGTCCACGGCGGAGGCCGTCAGCGTCGCCCACGCGCTCGGCGTGCGCTCTCACTACGTGTCGGGCGGCGAGGCCACCCCGGCCGATCTCGTGGAGTGCCTCGTCGGCGCGGCGCTCAAGACCGACACGGAGGACGTCGCGCGCCTGCGGCGCTACTTCGATCAGCGCGTCTCGAAGCGCACCGAGCCCCACTTCCGCGCCTACTACGAGGCGCGCCACCGGCTGCCCGGCTAGCCCGTGGGCCTCCACGTCGTCGGCGTCCGGCACCACAGCCCCGCGTGCGCGCGGGTGGTCGGCGCCGCGATCCGCGCGCTGCGGCCGCGCTTCGTGCTGATCGAGGGCCCGAGCGACATGAACGAGCGGCTCGACGAGCTCTTCCTCGCGCACCGGCTCCCCATCGCGCTCTTCACCTACCGCCAAGACCCCACCGGCCGCTCGCGCAGCTCGTGGGCGCCGTTCTGCGACTACTCGCCCGAGTGGGTCGCGCTCCGCGAGGCGCGAGAGGTGGGCGCCACTCCCCTGTTCATCGATCTCCCCGCGTGGGATCCGGCCTTCGACGGCGAAGAGAACCGCTACTCCGACAGACACGGGCGGGCCTCCGATCGGCTCGGCGAGACCGCCACCGCTCTCGGCTTCGAGGACACCGACGCCCTATGGGACCACCTCTTCGAGCAGCCCCGCGACACAGCGCTCCTACGAGGCGAGCTGTCGCGCTACTTCGAGGCCCTCCGGGCCGACGAGGCCCCGCACGCGGGCGACGGAGACCGCGAGGCGTTCATGAGCGCGTACGTGGCGTGGGCGCTCGCCGAGGCGGGGGACGGCGACGTGCTCGTCGTGTGCGGGGGCTTCCACGAGCCCGCCCTCTCGCGCGCGGCGGCGCGCGAGGCGCAGAGCGGAGGCAAGGGCGCGCCGCAGCGGCCGTCCGCGCCCCTCCCCGCCGACGCGCGGATCGGCACCTACCTCGTGCCCTTCTCGTTCCGTCGCCTCGACTCGTTCGCGGGCTACGCCTCGGGCATGCCGCAGCCCGCGTTCTACCAGGCGGTGTGGGAGCGAGGCGCCGACCAGGCCGCCGAGGCCATGTTGTTCGAGGCGATCCGGCACCTGCGCGGCAAGCGGCAGCGGGTCTCGCCGGCCGACGCGATCGCGGCCTCCACGCTCGCGCACGGCCTGCGCGCGCTGCGGGGGCACGCGGCGCTCGCCCGCCTCGACGTGCTCGACGGCCTCGCGGGCGCGCTCGTGAAGGAGGCGCTCAACGGCCCGCTCCCGTGGACGCGACGCGGCCCGCTGTCCGCGCGGACCGAGCCGCTGCTCGCCGAGATCGTGCACGCGTTCGCGGGCTCGCGCGTGGGCACGCTGGACCCGGCCACGCCGCGGCCGCCGCTCCTCCATGACGCGCTCGCCGAGCTCGAGGCCGCCGGCGTGCGCCTCGAGCGGGTGGCGGCGCGCCTCACGGTGCGCCTCGACGAGCCTGCGGGCGCGCGGGTGAGCACGACCCTCCACCGGCTCCGCACCCTCGGCATCCCCGGCTTCGCGCTCACGCGGGGCGCGAACCTCTCGCGCGTGGCGACCGATCTGTCGGAGGAGTGGTCGGTCGTGCACCTGCTCGAGACCGATCCGGCGCTCATCGAGGCCTCGATCTACGGCGCCACGCTGGAGGGCGCGGCGGCCGCGCGCATCGAGGAGCGCGCGCGCGACGCGGCCGACGTGGGGGCCATCGCCGACGCCCTCGCGCTCGCCGCGGCGTGCGGGCTACGCACGCTCACCGAGCGAGGCCTCGCCGACATCGCCGCCCGCGTCGGCGCCGAGCCGTCGTTCTCCGCCCTCGGGCGCGCGCTGCGCAAGCTGCTCGCGCTCCGGCGCGGTGAGCTCGTCCTCGGGGCCACGGGGCAGTCGGAGCTGCCGCGCGTGCTCGAGGCGTGCTTCGATCGCGGGCTCTGGCTGTTCGAGGGCACGTCCGGGCCCACGGCGCCGCTCGACGTCGCCCACGTCGACGCGGTGGCGGCGCTGCGCGAGGTCTTGCGCGAGACGGACGACGAGGCGGGCACGATGACCACGCGCGCGCTCGAGTGCTGCGAGCGGCGCAGCCACGACCCCGAGGCGCCGCCCGCGCTGCGCGGCGCCGCGCTCGGCGTGCTCTGGTCGATGGCGCCCCACGCCGACGGCGACGCGGTGCACGAGGACCACGCGGCGCGCGCGCGCGCCTCCCTCCGCGCCGTGGCGCGCCCGGCCACGTTCGGCGATTTCCTCGGCGGGCTCTTCGCCCTCGCGCGCGCCGAGGTCGTGCGCGATCGCTCGATCGTGGCGACCATCGACGCCTCGATCACCGGCTTTCTGCGCGACGACTTCCTCATCGCCCTGCCGGCCCTGCGCCAGGCCTTCGCGTACTTCCCGCCGCGCGAGCGCCTCGCGATCGCGGAGAGCGTGCTCGCGCTCGGCGGCCAGGCGGGCCACGACCCCATGGCGCTCTTGCGCGCGCCGGTCGACGCGGAGCTCGTGCGGCGCGGCGCGGCGCTCGAAGACGCCGCCCGCGAGCTCGCCCGGCGCTTCGGCCTGACCGACGCGCTCGACGACGCCGAGCACGGAGCCGCGTCGTGAGCGGCGGCCGCGACGAGCGCCTCGTGCGCTGGCGTCTGCTCCTCGGCCGCGCGTCCGAGGCGGCCCTCGATGGACGCTCGGGCCTCTCGGCGGACGACCTCGCCGCGGACGCGGCCCTCGGGTGGCTCTACGAGCGCGGCGACGACCTCGCGTCCCGTGACATCGACGATCGGCAGGGCGGCCACGGGCCCTCGGCGCTCACCGTCCCGGACTGGCTCTCGGAGGTGCACCGGCTCTTCCCCAAGGAGACCGTCGAGCGCATCGAGCAGGACGCGGTCGAGCGCTACCAGATCCACGAGGTCGTCACGAACCCGGAGGTCCTCGCGCGGGTCGAGCCCAACGAGACCCTGCTCCGCGCGGTGCTCCTCACGAAACATCTGATGAATCCGGAGGTCCTCGCGCTCGCGCGCGATCTCGTGGCGAAGGTCGTCCGCCGCCTCATGGAGAAGCTCGCCAAGACCGTGCGGAGGAGCTTCCACGGCACGCGGAGCCGCACACGCTCGAACGTGAAGATCGCGAAGAACTTCGACGCGAAGGCGACCATTCGCAAGAACCTCGCCACCTACGACGCGCGCGCGAAGCGCCTCTTCATCCGCACGCCGCTCTTCGTCTCGCGCACGCGGCGGCAGCTCGACCGGTGGCAGATCATCCTCCTCGTCGACGAGAGCGGGAGCATGCTCTCGTCGGTCATCCACGCCGCGGTGACCGCCGCGTGCCTCTGGGGGCTCCCCTCCACCAAGACGCACCTCATCATCTTCGACACGGAGGTCGTCGACCTCACCGACCGCGTGACCGATCCGGTCGAGGTGCTGATGAAGGTGCAGCTCGGGGGCGGCACCGACATCGGGCGTGCGGTCTCGTACGCCGCCGATCTCGTGGAGAATCCCCGACGCACGATCGTCGTGCTCATCACCGACTTCTACGAGGGCGGGAGCCCGGGCGTGCTCGTCTCGCGCGTCCGCTCGCTCTGCAGCCAGGGCACGCTCGTGCTCGGGCTCGCCGCGCTCGACGCGCAGGCGAACCCCTCGTACGACCGCGACCTCGCGCGGCGCCTGGTGGAGGTCGGCGCGCACGTGGGCGCGATGACGCCGGGCGAGCTGGTGGCCTTCCTGGCCGAGAAGGTGCGCGCGTGAGCCGCGCCGATCTCCTGGCGCTCACGCCGCAGTCGCTCGCGCAGCTCGCCAACATGGGCCTCGTGAAGCGGGCGCAGCGCGAGCTCGACGAGGGCCTCGGGCCGACCCTCGTCGAGTCGGACGCGGGCGAGGTCACCGGCACCTTCCCCGACGGCGTCGTGGCCGTGCTCACGCCGCAGCGCGGCCTGAAGGACTGCGCGTGCAGCTGCGGGGCCACCGCGGTGTGCAGGCATCGCGTGGCGGTCGCCCTCGCGTACGCCCCGTGGCACGCGGCCGCGAGCGCGAAGGAGCCGGCCTCCGGCGAAGACTCGCCCCGCGCCGAGCGCGACGCGCCCCCAGCGCCGTGGTCTCCGGGCGAGCTCACCGACGAGGTGCTCGCGCGCGCCGCGGGAGTCCGCGCCTTCGACCGCGCGCGAGTGACCGCGCGCCGCGGGCTCGTGGCGACCGTCGAGCGGGGCGACGTGCCCGTGGCCAAGCTGCCCGCCTGCACCGTGCGCTTCCTCGTGCCTCGCGAGCTCGCCTACGCGCGCTGCGACTGCGTGGACGGCGCCGGGGCCTGCGAGCACGTCGCGCTCGCGGTGTGGGCCTTCCGCGAGGCCGATCGCGCGGCCCCAGGGGCGCCGACGGCGATCGTCTCGCTCGGCGCCGAGGAGGGGCTCTCGGCGGCGGCCGAGGGCGCCCTCGCCGACACGCTCACCCTCGCGCGCGACCTCCTCGCGAGGGGCATCGAGGCGTTCCAGCCCGCGCCCACGCGCTTCGCGCAGCTCACCGCGCGCCTCGAGCGCGAGGGGCTCGCGTGGGTCCACGATCTCGTGAGCGAGCTCGAGATCGCGCTCGAGGGGTACCACGCGCGGAGCGCGCTCTACGGGGCGCGTGAGCTCGCGGCCCTGCTCGCGGAGCTCCGGGCGCGCACGCGCGCCGCCCTCGCCGACGCGCCAGAGCTCCCCGCGCGGTTCGTGCTCGGCCGCGGCGAGGCGCTCCGCACCGAGCTCGACCACGTGCGCCTCGTGTCGCTCGGCGCGCGCCTCCGCGCCGACGGGCGCGCGCGCTTCGCCGACGTCTTCCTCGCCGATCCCGACACCGCCACGGTGCTCCGCCTGCGCAAGCGCTGGGACCCGCCGGAGGGCGCCGCGCCAGAGAACGGCGAGGACCTCGGGCGGCGCCGCGTCACGGGCTCGGTGTCGCTGCGGCTGCTCGCGCACGGCCAGCTCGTGTCGAAGTCGGTGAAGCGCCTCGCGAACCGCTCCGTGGAGATCGGCACCTCGAGAGCCACGCTGACGTCGGTCACGCCTCACGCGGGCGACCACGCGGCGCTCCCGGCGCCGCTCCTCGTGCGCGATCTCGCCGAGCACGCGGCGCGCACGGCGCGGCAGCCGCCCGCGGCGCTGCGGCCTCGCGTGTTGGCCGAGGACGTCCACGTCGTGGCGATCTCGGAGGTCCGCGGCGTCGCGTACTCGTCCGCCGAGCAGCGCCTCGTGGCGACGCTCACCGACGAGGCGGGCGGCCCGCTCACGCTCACTCTGAGCCACCGGAGCGCGGCGCCCCACGCGATCGACGCGGTGCGCGCGGCCCTCGACGCCGGCCCCCGCTTCGTCAGCGGCACGCTCTCGGCGAGCGCCGGAGGCTTCGTGCTCACGCCGCTGTCGCTCACGACCGACACCCTCGTGGTCCCCGACCTCGCGGGGCCCACGAAGGTCCGCGCGCTGCCTCCGCTCGCGCAAGGCCACGGGTCGTCCCCGCTCGAAGAGGCCCTCACGGCCGCCGAGTCGGCCCTCGAGGAGCTGTGCAGCGTGGGGCTGGGGGCCGCGACGCCGGGCGCCCTCGCGCGGCTCCGCCGGGCGGCCGGCCAGCTCGACGACGCGGGGCTCGCCGGGCTCGCGCGGCGCGCGCTGCGGGTCGTGGAGAAGATCGCCGCCGGGGCGACCGCCGAGCATCTGCATCTGGTCGGCGACGATCTCGGTGGTGTAACGCTC
>DAORJJ010000091.1:0-16368 GCA_035439005.1 Polyangiaceae bacterium
CGAAGGCGGCCGGGATGCGGCGGCGATGGGCCGACGGGAGTAAATCAACGGGCTGTTAAGGCAGTCGCGGGACAGCCTCTGTCACGTGAGGCCGTGATCTCTAACTTGTCGAGCGACAGCCCTCCGCCGCTCGTCGCCGTGTATCTGCCAACGATGTTGAGCGGATAGTGCCGAGGTCGAAGGGCTTCGTGGGATCGGGGCTCACGAATCCATCTTGCCCTTGCGAGCCATGATGGCGAAGCGAACACGGGCTTCGCCAGGCGCACGAGCCTCCGCGCGCGTCAGCGCTTCGTGGCTTCGTAGACGCCGATCTCTTCGTCGGCGGGCTTCCCGGCCTTGGTCTGCTTGTGGGTCAGCTTGGAGCCCGCGACGCAGTAGGAGTATTCACTCCCGTCGCTCGTGACGAGGGTGTTGCCGTTGGTGGTGAAGGTCGTCCCGGTCTTGTCGAGGGCCACGTCGTTCTCGATCGTGCAGTCGCAGCTGCCGCCCGCACCCGCCGCACACGTCGCGCTCTTCACGCCCGCGGCCTTGATCGCCGTCGCGAGGCCGGAGCAGCCGCCGGCCGGCGTGGCGCACTCGGTGGGGACGTTGATCTCGGCCTTGAGGGCGAGGGTCCCCTTCCGGGTGAGCGAGCTCCCCACGATCGTGAGGCGACCGCTCGCCGTGCCAGACAGCTTGGTGAGCGTGGCCGTCGGGCAGGCCTTCGTGACCTCGGAGAAGGCCGTGTCAGGGGCGCACGCCGCCGAGTAGTCCCACGTGCCCTCCAGCGATCCGCCGCAGGGGGGCGTCTCGGTGCAAGTGCCGACGGTCACCGCGAACGAGGCGGGCGGAGGCAGCGCCGGAGGCGTGGTCCCGGTGGACGTCGCGCTCGCGTCGGGGGTCGCCGTCGGGGTGGTGCCCGTGGTCGTCGCCGTCGGGGCGGTGCCGCCGTCGGAGGTCGACGTGGTGCTGGAGCAGGCGGCGACGGCGACGGTGACGCCGAGGAGCGCGAGGGGGAGCGTGAAGCGCATGGGATAAGTCCTTCGTTCGAGGAAGAGGGAGCCGAGAGTGGGCCTAACGTGTGAGACACTTTGAATCAGTCGCGGCGCGATGCCAAGTCGCCGTGGCGGACCGATGGATCCCGGTCGGAGACGCCCCGGCGGAGCGCCGCCGGTCAGCCCCCGCCGGCGTCCCTCGGACCGCATGGATCAGGCGTCGCGGGAGGCGAAGGCGCGACCACGTTCGGCTCCTTCACGACCTTCGCCGTGAAGCCGAGCGCGATCGAGATCGCGTCGCACTCCATGGAAGAGTCGCCGTTGGTCCCGTCGCTCATGATGTCGGAAGCCTGGGTGCCGGGTTGCCCTTGCTGTCGCGGCGCCGCCCGAGGCGGGAGGGGCCCTCGATGGTGCCCGTGTCAATCGCTCGGGCCGAGCACCTGTGGGCACCTTCACTCTCGTCTCTTGCCCGGGCTGCGGCATGGTGGCGCTTGACGCGCCGGCGGGACCTATGGCGTCATACCACTGTGACCGTACTTGGCATCTCTACGAGCCTCCTCCGTAGGGGAGCGCGACCCACGACGATTGGCACTCTGCTGCTCGGCCTGAGCGCGACGATGGCAGGGTGTCCAGGCAGCGAGACGGACGCGGCGGACGCCAGCGTCACGACGCCCGAGGCCGGCCTGGACGCCTCGGACGCCTCGGACGCCTCGAGCGTCCCGCCCGTCGACGCGAGCGCGAACGACGCCGCCGTCTTCGACGCGAACGTCGCCGACGCCGCGACGGACGCGACGCCCGACACGTCGACCCCCGACGGCGGGGGTGCGTGCGGTTTGGCGAGCACGCCGATGCTTCCATCCTTGAACCACGACGCCACATTCTGGCAACCCGAGGGCGAGGTGCGCGCGATCGCGTGGAGCGACGACTCGACCAAGCTCGTGGTCGGTGGGTCGTTCACGTCGGTCAAGTCGCCCGATGGTGCGATGACGCGGGCCGCGAGCAACCTCGTCGTGCTCGATGCGGCGAGCGGTCAGCCGATCGCGGGGTATCCCTCGGTGACGGGCGACATCGACGATATCTCGGTTTCTGGCGACACGGTGTACGTCGTGGGCGGAGTGACGCAGGTCAACGGCATGGCGAGGGGCCGCGCGTTCGCCTTCTCACTCTCGAGCAAGGCGTTGGGGGCGTGGGCGCCGACCTTCGCCGGTACCACGCCGTTCCAGCCCAGCGTGAGGCTCGTCCGCGCCACGGGGACCGGGGTGTTCGTCGGAGGGTACTTCACGAGCGTCGGGGGGACGCTGCGGGCGAACGTCGCGGCGTTGGACCCCGCGACGGGCGCGGCCACGGCGTGGGCCCCGCCCGCGCTCGGTACTCTCGCCCCACAAGAGATCACGGTGCGGGCGCTCGCCGTGACCAGCGACCGAGTCTTCGTAGGTGGGAGCAGCAGCATCGACATGACGGGCAGCGACGGAGTACGGCGGCGAAACGTCGTCGCGCTCGATCGGACGACGGGGGCGCTCGTGCCTTGGTCGCCTGCCGTCGCGCCCGACACGGTGTACGCGCTCGAGCTCGCGGGGGACAGGCTCGCGATAGGAACACCGCAGACGGGGCTTCTGTCGCAGCCGTGCCTCATCGTCGCCGACGCACGCACGGGCGCCGTGTGCTGGCAGGCCTCGCTCGGCAACGCTCAGGGATTCTACCGCGTCGGCATCGCACGTGGCGTCGTGTTCGCGGGCGGCCTCACGGGAACGCTCTTCACGGCCGGCTCGGCGTACAAGTCCTTCGCGCTCGGGAGCGGCAGCGCGCTCACCTGGGGCGCCGATCTCATCGGCGGCGACGGCTCGGCCGGGTCCGTCGAGGACGTCGCCGTGGCCCCCAACGGGGCCGTGGCGATCAGCGGCAACCGCATCGCCAAGGGGAGTATCGCGACGCCCGCTCCGAAGGTCATGGTGTATCGGCCATAGCTCCGCCTCTCGGGTCCCCCCGTGAGCCCTACTTGAGCGGGAAGGTCTCCCACGGGCACGCCGAGAACGCCTGGCACTTGTCGAGCGACAGCTCTCCCCCGCTCGTCGCCATGTATCTGCCAACGATGTTGAGCAGGTACGTGCCGAGGTCGAAGGGCTTCGTGGGATCGGGGCTCACGAATCCATGCTTGCCCTTCGGGCTCAACATGGGGAGGAGCAGCCCGCTGTAGCCGCCGTCGGCCGCCTTGCGCACGAGGCGGAGCGGCGGCGCCAGGCGCGGCACGTCGAGCCCGTCGTCGACCGGCACCACCGACGCGAGGTGCTCCACGTCCATGAGCACCGGGTTGCCCTTGCTGTCGCGGTGCCGCCCGAGGCGGTAGGTGCCCTCGATGGTGCCCGTGTCGAGCAGCACCTGGTTCTGCGGCTTGCCGTAGCGCGGATCGTCGCGGTCGTACTCCACGAAGCCCGCGGCGCGCGCCATCGCGATCCCGCCCGCGATGAGCACGCCGGGATCGCCGATGGACGGCATCATGAGCACGCGGGTCTTCACCGTCTCGCCGGTGCCGTAGGTCATCGTGCGGGTGCCGTCCCAATACGGAGCCCAGTTCATGGGGTCGGCGGCGTCGAGCGCGATCTGCGAGAGCCCCAGGAATCGTCGCAGGTCCGGCGTGCCGCGGCGCTGCCCGAAGCCGTCGCACGGCGCCACGAGCGGCGCGCCCGCGTCGAACACCTTGTCGCCCAGCGCGACCTCGTAGCCGAACGTGGTGATCTTCGCGTAGGGGGCCTCCGCCGGCACCTCGCAGCCCTCGCGGGGGCGCGGCGTGGCGGGCCCGCGGTACACGCTGAGCTCGAGGGGATCGCCCGCGTCGACCGAGACCGCCACGCGGAAGGTGCCCGTCGCCTGCACCTGCGCGCACCGGTGCTCGCCGGTCTTGCCGTTGCGGAGCACCACGGTGTCCCGCGGGGAGAGCGTGGGCAAATCACTTAGTTTTACGGGCACATCCTGCGTCTGGCCGAGGTTCACGCGGGCCATGAGCGCGCCCTTGTCGGCGTAGAAGAGGGGGCCTATCGCCCGGAGCACCATGGCGTCCCGGATGCCGCTCAGGGTGGAGCGCGTGCCGATCTCGCTGAGCATGCCGCCCGGCACGATCGAGACCGCGTCGTCGACCTGCGGCTCGACCCCGGCGAACACGCCGCCCGTGATGCCGCCGAGCGACCCGCCGATCACGTGGAGCGGCGCGGCGCCGCCCACGTCGACCACGCCGTCGCCGTCGAAGTCGCCCGCGAGCCCGGGCGCGCCCTTCGCGCCCGGGTCGAACGCCCAGCGCGCCTTGCCGTCGAAGCCGCGCAGCGTGCGCACGACCTGCATGGCGTCGACCATCGTCTGGCGCACCATGTCGCGCGTGTGGAACACGTACGCCGTCCAGTAGTCGTCGCCCGAGTCGACGTTGCCGTCGCCCGTGGAGTCGAGCGCGCGCCCGAGGATGAGCGACTCCCCTAGCCCGGCGAGCCCGGCCTTCTTGAAGAAGCCGCGCACCAGGCCGAGCTGCACGCTCGTGACGCCGAGGCCGTGGCTCGGCGCGTCGATGCCCATGGTGGCGATGCCGTAGCTCGCGAGCAGCCCCGCGAACGGCAGCGCGTCGAACTTGCTGCCGCCGTGACCGTGGATGAAGATCGCCACGGGCGCCGGGCCCTTGCGCTTCTTCGGCACGAAGAGCCAATAGGGCACCTCCTCCGAGCGCGGCGGCGCGTCGAGGTCCCACACCTGCTTGTAGAGCGGCAGCGGGTTGCCGGCGGCGTCGGCACGAGGAAAGAGCTGCGGCGACTTGATGGCGCCGGCCACCACGAAGTCGACGGTCTTCATCGTCGCCTCGAAGACCGCGGCCTCCTCCTTCGACGAGCCCGTGAGCGCGAGCAGATCGAGCGCGAGCGGGATGAACGCGCTCATCGGCGCGAGCTTGGGCGTGGTCACCCCGGGCGCGGGATCGCGCACGTCGTCGATTCGCGACGGCGTGGCCGGGAAGTCGGTCGCGAGCTTCGCCATCGGGCCGAGGCCGTAGAGGCCGTCGCGCACCTGGCGGTAGTCGTGCGTGATGCTCTGGGTGGTGAAGGTCCACGTGAAGGCCACGTCCGGCACGGCGAGGCCGTGGCGGCCCAGGCACTCGGGCAGCGGCGAGAGCGCGGGCGCCTGCTCGACGTGGTGGACGCCGCCGAACGGGGAGCGCACCGGCTCGCCCGCGGGCGACACGAGGCGCTTCGTGAGCACCACCGCGTAGGTCGTGGCCTCGCGCATGGGCATGACGGGCTTCAGGATGAGCGTGTTGGTCTCGCGCTCGTAGAAATCGAGGACCTGCGAGCCAGCGTGCATGGCGCGCCCGTCGCGCGTGTTCGGGTGATCGAGCACGCCGTCGCCGTCGGTGTCCTCGCCGGGGTCGAGCACGCCGTTGCCGTTCGTGTCCTCCTCGGTCTCGTCGAACACGAGGGTCTGCTGCCCGGCGCGGGGATCGGACTCGAAGATCGTGGTGTTGGCGAGCACCTGCGGGTAGTTGCCCTGGCCGAGGTCGAGCGGCACCGCCTGGCAGAAGCCGGGCGAGCCGGGCGTGACGTCGAGCACGAGCACGGCGTCGTCGCGCGTGTCGAAGCGATCGCCGTGGTGCCGCTTGATGAGCACCTCGGGATCGATGGGCGCGGAGAAGCTCACCGTGAGCGGCGCGAGCGTGCCCCAGCCCGAGAGCTTGTTCAGATCGGCGCGCGTCGCCTGCTCCCACGCGGTGGGCCCGGCGAGCACGCTGGCGTTCAGCCTCCGGCGCGTGGGCGAGCCCTCGTCGTAGCGGGTGGCGAAGTCGTTTGGCAGGGGTATCTCTGCGAAAGGCTTATGAAATACATCAAAGCGAACCACGGGCCCGGTGCCCCGCGACGGCTCGCCCATGAACGTGGGCGCCTCCGAGAAGCAGCCCCCCGCGCCGCCGAGGGAGCCGAGCAAGAGCGGGACGACGACGGCGGGGCCGAGGCGCGGCGCGACGCGCGAGGCGAGCCGCGAGGCCGCGCCCGAGAGGAGCCGGCGGAGGAACGGGGTGGGCATCAGGGGCTCTCCTTGCACATCTCAAAACCGCCAGCGAAGCATGCCACGTCCACCCCCGACCGCGCCCATGCGGGCGCCCTCGAGCGACGTGAAGGCCGCGCCGGGGAACAGCGCCCCGGCCTCGACGCCGAGCGTGACCTCTTGGCCGTAGAAGAGCGCGCGGTAGCGCACCCCGACGTCGACCTCGGCGCCGAGCGCGCGGGCCGCGGGGCCGCCGAGGGCGGAGCGGGGCGCGCCGCCGGTGATGCGCGCGTTGAACGGGTCGGTGCTGGGCACGTTGGCGAGCGCGAACAGCGGGCCGCCGTAGACCTCGAGCCCTGCGATGGGGCGCACGCGGAGCCGCGGGAAGAGCGCCACGGTGTTCGTGGCCGCGCCGCGGGTGGGCAGCCGCTCCACGTCCTGGGCGGTGCCCACGAGCTGCGGATCGCCCGCGAGCGCCGACGCGCGCGCGGTCTGCGAGGCGACCACGTGGCGGAAGAGCAAGAGGCCGTAGCCGAAGTTCGGATCGACCTGGAAGGCGTTCTGCGCGCCGTCGTAGCCGTTCTGGTCGCCCGACGCGTAGAGGAAGTCGAGCACCGAGCCAACCGCGCCCATGTCGAGCGAGGCGCGCGCCGCGCCGCCCAACGAGAGCACGTCGTGGGTCGGCCGCTCGGGGGTGGCGCCGAGCTGGGTGGTGCCCGTGATGAGCGCCCACTCGGTCTCGAGGCCGAGGGTCGCCCCGGGCACGCGCACCGTCGCCTTCGCGGTGAGATCGGCCACGGTGACGTCGGTGGCCCGGCCCGCGGCGCTCTCCTGGTGGCGCCGCACCACGTAGGCGCCCGCGGAGAGCGGCTCGCCGAACCCGACGAGGAGCGCGCCGAAGGCCTGCCGGGCCGAGTCGCCCTCGAGGAGCAGGTCGTCGCCGAGCACCTTGTCGACGCCGACCGAGGCGACGACTCGCGCCGCGCTCAGCGGCCCGGTGGCGAGCTGCGCGCGGAGGACGCGATCGCCGCGTCGCGGATCGACGAACACGGCGCTGCCCGGCTCCCAGCCGTGCGCGCCGTCGTTGGCGAGGAGGCCCATGCCGAAGTGGCTCGTCTGCGCGCCCACGTCGAGGTGCAGCGACGGGCCGAGCGACGCGCGCGCGTGGAGCTTGCGGAGCTGGAGGGTGAGGCCGTCGGTGCCGAGCACGCCCGGCGCCGCCACGCGCGGGTCGGCCGCGGCGGTGCCGGTGAGCGCGTCGACCTCGGCCTCCGCGAGCAGCGCGAAGGGCGCCCAGTCGAGGCCGCTCGAGAACCGCGCGCCGGCGCGCACCTCGGGGCTCGCGCTCGCGCGGGCGCCCAGGGAGTCGCCGAAGCGATCGAGCGGGAAGCCCGAGACGCCCTCGAGGCGGCCAGCGAGCGACAGCGGCAGCTCGAGCTGCATGCACTTTGCACCGAACGTGGCGCGCGCGTACGGCTCGTACGCGATGGCGTCGCCCGCGAGGCGCGCGGCGGTGGGCGGGCCGCGGAGCTCGGCCGCGCCGGGGGTCGGCGGTGACGACTGACCGCGGCCGGCGTGGCCCAGGCACACGCCGGGCTCGGCCGCCGCGCGCGGCGAGAGCGAGAGCCCGCAGGCGGCGGTGGTGAAGAAGAGGGTCAGCGCCAGGGCGCGACGGTGGCGGATCACAGCGCTACCGTAGTCGACCCGGCGCCGCGGTGACGACCTGAAACGGTGAGGCGAGCGCCCCCCGAAGGGCCGCGACCGGGCGCCGCGTTGGCGCTCGCGAGGCCCCGTGCTAGAGCGCACGCATGGCGGGTTCGTTGGGCAAGGCGCGGGGCGTGCAGGGTGTGCGGGGCTCGTTGGCGGCGGTCTGCGTCGGGGTGGGCGTGCTCGCCGCCGCGACGGTGGCGTGCGGCTCGTCCGGCCGCGCGGTCTACGACGACCCGGCCAACCCGGCCAACCCGGGCGCGACCCCTCCCGTCGGCGACGGCGGCACCCCCGGGGCGTTCACCCCCACGGGCGACGGCGCCCCGCTGCCCGCGAACACCGGCTGCGAGAAGATGGACATCGTCTTCGTCGTCGACGACTCGGGCAGCATGGAGGAGGAGCAGTCGAACCTCGCCGCCAACTTCCCCAAGTTCGTGTCGGTGCTCGACTCCATCAAGACCGGCTCGGGCTCCCAGCTCGACTACCGCGTCGCGGTCACCACCACGGGGAAGACCTACAGCCTCAGCGTGCTCGGCATCCCGGTGCCGCCCGAGAAGGGCGACGACGGCAAGTTCCGCAACAACTGCGGCGGACCGAAGCGCTGGCTCGATCGCAGCGAGGCCGCCGCGTCGTTCCCCTGCCGCGCGCGCGTCGGCACCAACGGCCCCAGCGAGGAGATGCCGCTCGAGTGCATGAAGCTCGCCCTGGTCGACCGCATGGCCGACAACACGAACGCTGGCTTCCTGCGCGACGACGCGCTGCTCGCGGTCGTGTTCCTCACCGACGAGGACGACTGCTCCATCAAGGCGTCGACGATCGCCGAGACCATCCCGTCTGTGTGCGAGACCTCCGCCGAGAAGCCGGAGAGCTACGTCGCGGTCCTCGACGCGGTCAAGGGCGACAGGGCACGATGGGCCACCGCGGTCATCGCCGGGAAGACCAAGTGCACGTCGAGCTTCGGCGACGCGGCCGAGGCCAAGCGCCTCGGCCAGTTCGTCACGGCGACGGGCAAAAACGCGGTGTTCAGCAGCATCTGCGACGGCGATCTGTCGCAGGCCCTGAAGGACGCGCTCGACAAGTTCGGCGAGGCCTGCAAGGCGTTCCCCGGCGTGCCGCGCTGAAGCGCTACCCGCAGACGCCGACGCTGCAGACGAGCCCGGCGCAGCAGTCGCCCGAGGACTTGCAGGGGCTGCGGGCCTTGCGGCAGACCGCACCCTCGGTACAGATCTTCGCGGCTGCACCCTTCATGCTGTCCACCGTGCAGAAGCACTCGTAGAGCTTGTTGCCGTCGCCGTCCTCGAGGCGCACGTAGCCGTCGCCACGATCGCAGATGTTCATCTCGCGTCCGGGACACGCGTGGGGCTGACAGTCGAAGCTGGTGCACGCGGGCGCGCCAAAGAGCCCGCCGACCGCGGCCACCCACCCCAGGAGCCCCACGCCGTTCCTCCACGCGCCCATGCTCCCCTCCCGTGCATCGGACCCCGTACGCCCACGACCAAGCTCAACAATAGTTGGGCCGCAGCAGGCCGGCAAGCGTCCTACGCGCGGGCCCCGCCGAGCGCGTGGTGCTCCATCGCCCGCGCGACGAGCTCGAGCAGCGCGGCCGCGTCGCTCGGGGCCACTCCGGCGCCCACCTCCCCTGCCCCTCCCGCCCGGGAGAGCTCCTGCGCTGCGCGGCGCACCGGCCACGGGAGCGAGAGCGCGCCGCCGCCGCAGCCGGTGCACACCACGCCTCCCCGCGCGACGTCGACGAGGGCGCGGCGCCCCTCGGGGCACACCTTTCCACACACGATGCACGCCTCGAGCTCGAGCCCGAACCCGGCGCTCGCGAGGAGCCGCAGGCCGGCCCACGCGAGCAACGTGGACGGCGCGCCCGCGTGGCCGCCGTCGGGCGCGTCGAGCGCGTCGAGCAGGCCCACGAGCGTGGACCACGCCTCGGGCTCGGCCACACGCGGCGGGAAGAGCGTGCGCACCCAGCGCAGCGCGCGCCCCCCGGCGTCCATGGCGGGCAGGCTCGCCACGAGGCCGGCGCGCACCTGGGCGATCTCGGACTCGCGGAGCGTGCACAGGTCCGCGCCGCGATCGTCGAGGCGGAGGTGCAGGGTGTGGAACGGCTCGAGGCCGCCGGCCGCCCGCTTCTTCGAGCGCCGCGCGCCGCGCACCATCGCCGAGACGCGCCCGTACCGCGCGGTGAAGAACTGCGCCACGAGATCCGCCTCCCCGTAGGGGATGGCGCGCACGAGCAGCCCGTCGGTCTCGAGCGCGACGACGGGCGCGCGACCCGAGCGCGCGGCTGCCACGGGCCCTCCGGCGCCCTCCGGCGCCCTAGCCGCGCCCGTCGACGACGGCGGCCGCGGGCTCGCCCAACGACAGCTCCGGCGGCATGTCGCGACCGCGCGGCTTCAGCACGATCGACAGCGCGAGCGTGAACAGAATGAGCAGCAGCACGAAGGCGATGGCGACGCCGAAGCGGCGGCCCTGGCCCTCGCTCGCGGCCTGCACGGGCGAGGCGACGGGCAGCGGGTTCACCGTGGCCACGCGCCGGCTGGAGGCGTACCGGGCGATCACGTCTTGGGGCGTGGCGCCGACCGCGCGGGCGTACGACTTGAGGAAGCCGCGGATGAACACCTCGCCCGGCAGATCGTCGAAGCGGTCCTTCTCGATCGACTCGAGCGTGTGCAGCGGAATGCGAGTGACGCGCGAGACCTCCGCGAGGCTCATGAGCTTCGCCTCGCGCTGGCGCTTCAGCAGCGCGCCCACCGCTTGGGCCGGCTCCACCCCGGGGCGGAGCGTGCGCTCCCCCGCGGCGCCCGACGTGCTCGACTTGCTCAGCGTGTCGTTCAACGGCATCTCCATGTCAGGTGCCCCCGGTGAGGCTCGCCGCCGCCTTCGCGCAGAGAGCCCCGGTGGGGGTCTTCGGGGAAATTTCACGGCAGCGCTCGAAGTCGGTCTTCGCGTCGGCTGCGCGCCCTAGCCGGAGGCGCACGCGCCCCCGTGCGTCCCAAGCGTCTTGAAGCGACTGGCAGTCGGGGCTCTCGACCGCGAGCGCGCTGCTGAAGCTCGCCTCGGCGCGGGCGAGGTCGGCCTTCTTCTCGTAGGCCAGCCCGAGGCGGTAGTGACCCACGCAGAAGCGCGGCTGCGCGACGGCGTTCTTGAGCGAAGCGATGGCGGCGTCGAGCTGGCCCGACTCGGTCTGGGCCCAGCCGAGGTTGTTCCAAGCGAGGTGGCTCTCGATGTAGGCCGGATCGCGCGTGAGCGGCTCCAGCACCTCGATCGCTTCCTTGTATTTTTTCTGAAGAATCAAGACGTTGCCAAGCAGGTTCTTTGCGTCGCGGAAGCGGTCGTCGGCCTTCACGGCGAGCCGCGCGAAGCGCTCGGCCTCGGGCAGCTTGCAGTCGGGCGACTCCGAGTCACCTGCGCAGAAGGCCAGGTACACCACCGAGGTGAGGTAGGCGCCCTTCGCGTTCTCGTCGTTCAGCTCGACCGCGCGGCGCGCGTGCTCGAGCGCCGGGCGGTACTGGTGCTTGCCGAAGAACTCTCGCGCGACGTCGTATTCGGCCTCGCTCTGGCGCTCTTCGCTGAGCGCGCCCGGCTGGCTTGGCCCCCGCGAGCACCCGAGCGCCCCGGCGAGCAGGGCGACGGCGCACACGAGCACGCCCCCGCGAGGCGCGAGGCGGCCAGGCAGGGGAGCGGGGGTTTGACGCGCTGCGCGCTTGGGGAGGGGGGAAGCGAACATGGGGATTCGGCGTACGACACGACGAACGGCGGCGGGACCGCCAAGAAACCACCCGTCAACACAAGGCAAGAGAAAAAAGCGCGCAGAAAATGTGACATCCCGGAGCGGGTCTGCGTGGTCATGGACCTACCTGGGAGGGTGCGCGCCGTCAACCCTCGAGTTGAGGTCTCGGCGCGGCCATTTGGCCAAAAATTGGCCTTGCTGCGCGGATTGGAGCGATCTCCTCGCGCTTTTCCGCCACCTGCCGTCCGTTCAGGTGGCGCCGCGGAGCTCTTCTTTGGCGTCGAGGAGGGTCGAGAGCTGGTTCAGGGCGTCGCGCTCGAGGATCTCGATCTTCTCGCCGACGATGCGGAGGTAGTGCTGCTCGCGGAGGCGGAGCACCGTGCGCTTGACCGTGTCCACGTCGAGGCCCACGCGCGCCGACAGCTCGATGGGCGAGAGCTCGAGCACGGCGCCCTCCTGCCCCCGGGCGAGCTTCACCAGCGCCCGCACGATCTTGCACTGCGTGTCGCGCAGGGTGATGACCTCGAGCTGGTCCTCGCTGTCGCGGACACGACTGATCATCTGTTCGCATACGCGCGCGCCGAGCGCCGGGTACAGCATGACGGTCTCGCGGAAGGAGGCGCGATCGAAGGCGAGGGCCGTCCCGTCGGCCAGGGCGACCGCGGTCTGGGTGCGGACGAGCCCCTCGAGGAGCGCGGCCTCCCCCAGGAGCTCGCCGGCCCGCGCGACGCTCACGCTGCGCTCGGCCTGACGCACCCGCTTGACGATGCGCACGCGCCCGGAGAGCAACAGGAACGCGCGATCGGCCGGCTCGCCCTCGGCGTAGAGCACCTCGCCGGCCCGGAACGCGCAGCCGAACCGGGGCGCGAGCGCGCCGAGGACCTCGAGCTCCGCCGAGATGGGCGCGCTGTCGGGCGAGCCCAGCGGGGCGGAGACGCGAGAAGACGGGGTCGTCATGGCCGCGAGCGTAGCGTAGAGAGCGCGCCCCTCGCGCGCAAGCGTCGCAGCCGTTTCCCGAGCGGGGACAGGCCCTAGAGCTTCGTGGCGGCGATGACCACGTGGGGGTACGGGAGCACGTCGGGGACGCGGACCATGCGCACGTGGAACCCGAGCGAGGTGAGCATCTCGCCCCACTCGCGGTGGTGGCGGTAGGCGAGCGGCTCGTCCCACCCCACCATCACGCGATCGAGCAGCTCGGTGAACTTGAGGCCGAACGTGGGCGCGGTGGTGATGTCCTTCACCACGAGCACGCCGCGCGGGGCCAGGCGGTCACGCAGGGCCGCGAGGAGCGTGCGCTGGTCGTCCCGCGGGATGTGGTGCATGACGTCGAGCACGTAGGCCGCGTCGAAGCGCCCCTCGAGCTCCACGTGGCGCGCGTCGCCCGTGACGAACTGCGCGTCGAGGCCGAGGCCGCTGGCCACGCGCCGCGCCATCTCGACGCGGCGGCCGTCCGGATCGACGCCCGTGATGCGGCGCCCCGGGTGCGTCTGCCCGAAGTACGCCGCGAAGAGGCCGAAGCCGCAGCCAATGTCGAGGATGCGCCCCTCGTCGGGGAGGAGCAGGTCCATCACGCTGAGGAGCTTCGGCCGCAGGATGGAGAAGCGCACGTTCGCGTAGGCGCGCTCGACCAGCGGGAGGTGCCGGGCGATGTTCGCGATGGCCTCGCGCCCGTACACCTCCGCCGGCGCGTAGAGCGGCGCCGGGGGCGGCGGCTGCGAGGCGATCGAGATCGCCCGCATCAGCCTGGACGCGCGGGAGGAGGGCGGGGCGTCGGCCGCGGGGTCGAGGCGGGGGGTAGGTTGCGATCGCACGGTTGTGGCGGTACTCCGGTGCGAGGGCTACCAGACGTGGGCCGGCGCGCAAGGTGTGCGCGCAGTTTTCACGCGGGCCGTCGCAAGTGACGACGGCCGCCAACCCCGGGGGGTCGCGGCCGTCTTCGGTTGGCTACTTTGTGCGAAGGAGGGGACTTGAACCCCTACGGTGTTACCCGCTAGCACCTCAAGCTAGTGCGTCTGCCAATTCCGCCACCTTCGCGTCGTGCAGTTGGCGAGCTTTTCTACCAATTTGGACGCCGAGTCAAGCGACATCGACACGCCCCCCGTGACGTGCCGAAAAAGCCGACGGTTCGCGGGGCGCGTCGCTAGACGGTCGGGGCCGCGAGCGCCTCGAGCACCTCGCCCAGCTCGAAGGGCTTTCGCACGAGCCGGAGTGCGCCGACGAGGGCGGCCGGCACCCGATCGGCCGCGCCGGTGGCGAGCACGATGGGCGCCCCGGGCAGCCCGGCCGCCGCGATGCGCGCGAGATCGTCCTCGAGGTGGCCCTCGAGCGGCGACAGGTCGAGCACGACGCCGTGGTGCCGCTCCGTGAGGGCCGCGTCGAGGGAGACGCGATCGACCGCGACCACCACCTCCGCCCCGCGGGCGCCGAGCGCCGCCTCGAGCAGCGACAGCACCGCGGGATCGTCCTCGACGACGAGGATGCGGCGCCCCGCCAGCGAGCCCCCTCCGCGCACGCTCGTCCCGCTGGGCCGCGGGGTCTCGTCGGCGCGCGGCCACGTGAGCCGGAACGTGGCGCCGGGGCCGCCCGGGTCGAGCTCGAGGTCGCCGCCCAGCCCACGCGCCACGCTGCGCGAGTGCGCGAGCCCCACGCCGCTGCCGCCCGCGCGGTCCGAGCGGCCCGTGAACACCTCCGCTGGCGCCGCGACGCCGCGGCCCTCGTCGGAGACCGCGAGCACGACGGACGCCGCGCGCGCCTCGAGGGCGACGGTGACGAGGCCCCCGCGCGGGGAGAACGCGAGCGCGTTCAGGACGAGGTTCACGAGGACGTGGTGGAGGGCCTCGGGCGCACACACGGCGGCCCCCCCGGCGTGCCCGTCGACGGCGAGGGCGACGCCCGCCTCGCGCGCGGCCATGGCCAGGCCCGCGAGCGCCTCGTCGACCACGGCGTCGCACCTGGCCGGCGACGGCTCCACGGCCCCGTCGCCACCCACGGCCCACCGCGCGAGGTCGCGCGCGCGACGGGCGTGCGCCTCGACGACGCGCAGCGCCGCCCTCACCTCGTCGCGCGTGGCGTCGGGGCTCTGCGCCTCCTCGACCCAGCCGAGGAGCACCGTGAGCGCGTTCGACACGTCATGGAGCGCCCCGCGGACGCGCGAGGTGCTCGTCGCCTCGGGCTCTGGCGGCTCGCCGCTCCGGTCACGCTCGCGCACGTGTGGACGGTATCCGACTTCGCGCGGAGAGGCACCCGGCAAGCGGTGGGCGCGCGCTCCGCGCCGCGTTCGCGAGCGAACTCCGCCACTTGCCGGCCCGGCGGCTCACGCGCCGTCGAGCGACGCGGCGCTGTCGGCCTGGTTCTGCACGATCGAGAGCGCGCGACGCGCGGCCTCGACGGTGATGTCGCGGGCCTCGACGATCATCTGGGCGACCCGCTCGACCGCGGGCCCCGAGGCGCCGGCCGCGACGGCCACCGAGCGGGCGTGCAGGGCCATGTGCCCTCGCTGGATGCCGTCGGTCGCGAGCGCGCGGAGCGCGGCGAGGTTCGACGCGAGGCCCACGGCGGCTGCGACCATCGCGAGCTCTTGCGACGACTCGATGCCGGCCATCCGGAGCGAGAGGCGCGCGCCGGGGTGGACGCGGAGGGTGCCGCCCACCGTGCCGAGGGCGAGCGGCAGCTCGATGCTGCCGGCGAGCGCGGCGCCGTCGCGGCGCCAGACCGCGAGCGGAGCGTACCGGCCGCTCCGCGCCGCGTAGGCGTGCGCGCCCGCCTCGACGGCGCGCCAGTCGTTGCCCGACGCGATGACGACCGCGTCGATGCCGTTCATGATGCCCTTGTTGTGCGTGGCCGCGCGGTACGGATCGAGCTCGGCGAAGCGCGAGGCGTTGACCACGCCGTCGATCACCTGCTCGCCCGACATGGTCTCGGTGGCGAGCACGTGCGCCGGGACGCGGCATCGCACCCGAACGCAGCGGCGGTCGCACAAGTTCGAGAGGATGCGCAGCCCCACCTTGGCCTGCGCGAGCTCCGCGAGGCGATCGGCGACCCCCTCGGCCATGCTGTTGATGAGGTTCGCGCCCATGGCGTCGCGGCAGTCGACGAGGATGTGCACCACGATCATGCGATCTTCGGCGACGCCGATGAGCCGCACCTCGAGGTCGCGCGCTCCCCCGCCCCGCGCCACGAGGCCGGGCACGGCGCGGTCGGCCCGCGCGAGCAGGTCGTCGCGCTCGGCGAGGATCCTCGCCCGCGCGGCCTCGCGGTCGGCCACGTCGATGAGCTGGATCTGGCCGATCATGAGGGGCTCGTCCACGTCGGCGACGAAGCCGCCGCCCGAGCGGATCATCTTCGACGCGTTCGACGCCGCGGCGACGACGCTCGGCTCCTCGACCACCATCGGCACGACGTGATCGCGCGCGTTGACGCGCACGTTGAGGGCGACTCCGTACGGCAGGCCGTACGTGCCGAGGACGTTCTCCACGAACTTGTCGGCCGTGTCGGCGTCGAGGCCTCCGCCGTCGAGAGCCCGCTCGATCTCGATGGGCTCCACGCCGGTGGCGTCGCACACGAGCGCGCGTCGCTCCGACACTTGAACCTTGTAGAAGCCGGGAAGCTGGGACGTCTTGCTCATGGGGAGGTGCTCGTTTCTTCGGTGGGAGACGCCGTGAGGTGCGCGGCGATGGCCCGTACGCCTTGCGAGTCGAGAGTGAGGGCGAGGCGCGCGTAGCCGTGCGCCAGCGCGTGCGCGTCGAACGCGTCGAGCGCGGCGGGGCGGGGCGCGAGGAGCACGGCCACGTCACCGCCGCCGGCGCCGGAGGGGAAGAAGGCGGCTCCCTCGGCGCCAGCGCGCGCGGCGAGGGCGCGATCTTCAGCGGCGCGCGGCTCGACGGCGCGCACGACCTCGGTGGTGGCGCTCAGCAGCGTCTGGCCCGAACCCATCGCCACCAT
>DAORJJ010000092.1:0-16274 GCA_035439005.1 Polyangiaceae bacterium
GGATACGGCCCCCTGCTCGGTCGTGGGGAAGCGGCCGACGAGGAGCACGTCGCTCGGCTGCGCGAGCGTGAGATCGAACGCAGCCGTGGGGCCGCCGGGCAGGCAGCCGTTGGGGATCTCGTCGTACCCGGAGAGATCGACCGTCACCGTGGTGTTGGGCGCGAGCGCAGGCGGCGCCGCGCAGGTCGCGCTCGCCGGCGCCACGGTGGGCGGCAGGGTCTGCACGATGACGTTCGCGTCGAGCGCGGCCGTGGCTGCGACCGCGAGCACGTGCGTCCCGGCGGGGAGGCTCCGCGCGAGCAGCGGCGGCGTCGGCCCCACCCGGCAGCGCAGCTCGTTCGCGCAGGCGCCCGGCTCGCGGAGCGACACGACGGGCACGCCGGTGCCGCGCAAGCGCGCGCTCACCACGCGCACGTCGCGGGGCTCGGTCAGCGTGAAGGCGAACGTGAGCTCGCCGGTCTCGGAGTCGCACGCGCTCGTGAGATCGCGCGCCGCGTCGACCAGGGTCACGGTGAACGGCGTGTCCGTGGCGACGGCGAGGGGCGCCGCGCAGGACTCGTTGGGCGAGGGCGGGGTCGCCGCGGAGAGCTCGACCGAGAGCTCGACGGCCGCCTCGGTCTGCGTGGTGACGACGACGTAGTACGTGCCGGGCCGCACGCTGCGGGCACGGGCGCGCGCCTGGGAGGCGAGGGGAGTGTGGCCGCACGCGAGCTCGGCGCCCGCGGGCGCGCACGCCGAGAGGATCGCGACCGCGGTATCTCCGGACGTGCCTGGCGCGCTCGTCGCGAAGACCTCGAGGTCCCGCGGCGGGTCGGTCGGCGCCCCCGGCACGACGATCGCGACGACGACGTCGCGGGCCGCCGTGGGCGACGCCACGCTGCACGTCGTGAAGAAGTCGCGCCGGGTTGCGGCGGTGGACAACGAGATCAGCGCGGGCGCCGTGAACGTGCGCGCCGTCGCGCAGGTGTCGTCCGCGGGGGAGCTGCACGGGGTCTCGTCGACCCGACGGTTGCAGTTGTCGTCTCGCCCATTTCCGCACACTTCGGCCCGCGTCGCGCCGACGTTGGGGTCGAGATCGTCGCAGTCGGTGCCGCCTGCGCAGTGGTCGTCGGCCTCGCCGTCCCCGTCCAGATCGCGCGGCACGCGCACGCAGGCCTTCGTGGCCTCCACGCACGCGTCGATCGTGCACGAGTCGCCGTCTTGGCAAGTGACCGGCTCGCCCGGGCGGCACCCGAGGCGCGGCACGCAGCGCTCCTTGCCGTTGCAGAACAGGGCGTCGGCGCACTGCGAGTCGTCGGGCGTGTTGCGACAGCGGGGCGGTGAGAGCGTGCGGTCGCACCGGTCGTACGTGCAGTCGAGCCCGTCGCCGCACTGCGCGTCGTCCCCGCACGGATCGCCGAGGGTCGGATCGGTCGGCGGCCCGTCCGGGCCCGCGTCGGCCGCGGCCTCGGCGCGCGCGTCCTGGGCGCTGGCGTCGAAGCGGGCCGTCGAGTCGATGGCAGGCGTCGCGCTGCAGGCGGCGGTGACCGCGAGCGCCGCCACGGCAGGGGCGAGGATGCGGACGAGGCGCGGGCTCACGCCGCAAGGGTAGCACGCCCGCCTAGGCCGCCGCCCGCCTAGGCCGCCGCCCGTGTCCGTCGGGTGACGCCCGCGGAGCAAGCGCACGAACTCGCGCGGGCGCCCCTTCCTTTCTGAGCGGCCCGCCGCACCGTGGGACGCAGGCCAGCGGGGGCGGTCGCCACGTCGGTGAGCGCCACCCGCGCCTACCAGCGCCTACCAGCGCCTACCAGGGAGGTCACGTGTCGACGACGAACGCGCGCGCGATGGGGATGCGGCTCCGGCTGGCGGTGCGCCAGAACCGTCTGGCGCTCGGCTTCGTCGCGGGCTGGCTGTCGGTCAACGCGGCGGTCTTCGCCAAGGTCGGCCACGAGCCATGGGCGGGCGCGATCGGCACGGCGCTCTGCCTCACGCGGGCCGCGGGCGGCTGGCCCGCGCTCTACCAGTCGTTCACGCAGCTCGTCGTGTTCGGCCTGGTCGCCACGATGATCGCGACCAACGTGACCCGCCGCTACCGCCCGGAGGAGACGTGCCGCGCGCTCGCGGGCGAGGCGTCCGAGCACGTCGTGGTCGTGGGCCTCTCGAACCTCGGCCGCCGCGTCGTCGACCTCGCCCACGCGTCCGGCGTCGAGGTCGTCGCGGTCGAGGAGGACGCCGCGCTCCTCGTGGGCCTCGTGCGGGACGAGCGGCCCTGCGTGCTCGGGAGCCCGCGCGAGCTCGCGACGCTCGACGCCGCGGGCGTGGCGCGCGCGAAGGTCGTGGTGGTCGCGAGCGGCGATCTCGAGGCCGCCGCCGTCGCCTGTCGCCACGTCCGCGCCCTGAACCCCGACTGCGAGCTCGTCCTCCGCTGCTCGAGCGACGACGTCGGGGAGGTGCTCGCCAAGGCGTACCGCGCGCGCGTGGTCTCGACGTCGCGCCTCGCGGCGACGTTCATTCAGGGCCAGGCGGTGGCCGCCCGGGCGCGGCGCGTGCTCGTCATCGGCGACAACGCGGTCGCTGCGCGCGCGGCGGTCGCGCTCGAGAGCAAGCGCATCCCGCACGAGCTCGTCCGGCGTCCCACGGGCGACGACCTCGAGGCGCTCCGAGCGGCGGGCGCGGAGAAGGCGGACATGTTCGTCGTGTGCGACGACGACCTCGGCGAGAACCTCCTGCTCGTCGACCGCCTGCGCGACTTGAACGCGCGCGCGCGCATCGTGTGCCGGGCGTTCCACGACGACGCGGCCGAGCTGCTCGAGCAGCCTCCGTTCGGGTGCGTCGTCCTCTCGACGTCGCGCCACGCGCTGGGCGAGCTCGTCCGCGACGGCGCGCTCCGCGAGGTGGGGATCGTCGCCGTAGAGCCTCGCCCCGGCCGCACCTGAGCGCGCGCCTTTCCGCTTTCCTTCGGGGCTGGGCGTGCTAGTAAGCGCTCCCCCTTGCTCGCGGCGCGTCCGCGGGCTACCCCCGGGCGCACGCGCACCGGGGATTCCACGAGGAGAGCACAAGTGGCCACCGCACAGATCCTGAAGTCCAAAGAGTACGAGACGATTTACGTCCTGCGCCCCGACGTCGACGCCGACGCGGCCGACAAGGTCCAGAACCGCATGACCGAGGTCGTCGCCCGCGACGGCGGCACCCTCCTCAAGGTCGAGGCCTGGGGCCGGCGCAAGCTGGCGTACCCCGTCAAGAAGCACCAGAAGGGCGTCTACGTCTACGTGAAGTACGTGGGCAAGGGCGGGCTCGTCCAAGAGATCGAGCGCAACCTCAAGCTGATGGACGCCGTCCTCAAGTACCAGACCGTGCTCCTCACCTCCGACGTCGACGCGGCCTCCTTCACGGTCGACCCCGAGGAGATCAAGTTCGCGCGCCTCGAGCTGCCCGCCGAGGAAGAGGAGAAGGAGTCGCGTGAGCGCGCGCTCGGCCTCGTCGACTTCCACGACACGCCCCGCCGCGATCACCGCGAGTTCGAGGACGAGGACGACGCCGCCGAGGCGCCCGAGAAGAAGGCCGAGGAAGAGGCGAACTGAGCCTCTCCGCGTCCCCAACCCCTTTTTTGCCCGCGCCGCGCGGCGCGTGATTGGACCAAGCCACCATGATGGACGACGACAAAGATTTCGGACGAACGCCAGACCTCAACGCCGACGCCCCCGGCCGCCGCCGCGGCGGCAAGAAGCGCGTCTGCAAGTTCTGCTCCGACAAGGCCGTGACGATCGACTACAAAGACCCGCAAGCGCTCAGGTATTTCGTCTCTGAGCGCGGCAAGGTCCCCCCCCGCCGCATCAGCGGCAACTGTGCCCTCCACCAGCGCAAGGTGACGCTCGCCATCAAGCGCGCGCGCAACATCGCGCTCCTGCCCTTCACCGTGTCGGGCTGAAAGGAAGCATCATGGCCGCCACCGTTCAGGTCATCCTCCAGACCGACGTCGCCAACGTCGGCTCCTCCGGCGAGCTCGTGAAGGTTCGCCCCGGGTTCGCCCGCAACTACCTCGTGCCCCAGAAGCTCGCCGTCGCGGCCACCGCTGCGCAGGTGAACCGGGTCAAGCACGAGAAGGCCGTCGCCCTCGCGAAGGCCGAGAAGGCCCGCAAAGAGGCCGGTGAGCTCGCCGCGAAGCTCGGCGGTCTCGTCATCAAGATCGCTCGCCCCGTCGGCGAGGACGATCGGCTCTTCGGCTCGGTCTCCGCGAAGGACATCGAGGCCGCGGTCCGCGCCGCGGGCCTCGAGACCTTCGACCGCAAGAAGATGCACCTCCCGGAGGCCCTCAAGGCCCTCGGCACCCACGAGGTCGCGGTCAAGCTCCTCGGCGACGTCACCGCGACCCTCAAGGTCGAGGTCGTCAAGAAGTAGCCCCGCTCGCCGCGGGGCAGCCCCGCGCCCATCTCGCTCGCCCCGGCCGCCTCGTGCACGCCGGGGCGAGCCCGTTTCGGAGGGATAGCCTGTGGAAAAGATGGGCGGATTTCGTAGGAAAGAGGTGGAGACGCCGCCGAGCGTGGAGGGCATCGTGCCGCCGCACGACCTCGACTCCGAGGCGGCCGTGCTCTCCTCGGTGCTCATCGATGGCTCCGCGATGGACCGCGTGCAGGAGTTCCTGCGGCCCGAGCACTTCTACTCGGAGGCGCACCGCCGCATCTTCGAGGCGTGCCTCGAGCTGCGCGAGGTCGGCAAGCCCGTCGACGTGGTCACGGTCGGCTCGTGGCTGAAGACGCGCGGGCGCATCCAGCAGGTGGGCGGCATGGGCTACCTCACCGAGGTGCTGAACAGCGCGCCCGCGGTCGCGAACGTGACGGCCTACGCCCAGGTCATCTTCGAAAAATTCCGCATCCGCCAGCTCATCCTCGCGTGCCAGAAGGTCTCCGCCCAGGCGTACCTCGACTACGGCGAGGCGCAGGCGTTCATCGATGGCGCCGAGCAGGCCGTCTACAACATCGCGCGCGTCAGCCAGACCTCCAACGTCGAGCGCCTGCTCGACGTCATGAAGAAGTCGTTCAAGCAGCTCACCGAGGCCATGAAGCGGGGCGACCGCATCATCGGCGTGCCGAGCGGCTTTGACCGCCTCGACACGCTGACCTCGGGCCTCCACGACGGCGACCTCACCATCATCGCGGCCCGCCCCGGCATGGGCAAGACCAGCTTCGTGCTCAACATCGCCGCGAACGTGGCGAGCCCGAGAGGCCGCGAGCTCGCCGCCGATCCGAACCAGCGGTGGGAGGAGCCCGGCGTCGGCGTGGTCGTCTTCTCACTCGAGATGCCCCGCGAGCAGCTCGCGAACCGCATGGTGTGCTCGGAGGGGCGCGTCGACGTGAGCAAGATGCGCAAGGGGTACCTGAGCCAGGAAGACTGGCAGAAGCTCACCCAGTCGGCGGGCTTCCTCGGCAAGCTCCCCATCTGGATCGACGACTCCCCCTCGCTCGGCATCCTCGAGCTCCGCGCCAAGGTGCGGAGGCTCCAGTCGGAGTTCAACCGCGTCGACGAGGCCGGGCAGCCCACCCACCGCATCGGCCTCGTCGTCGTCGACTACCTCCAGCTCATGAAGGGGCGCGACGGCGCGCAGTCGCGCGAGCAAGAGATCAGCGAGATCTCGCGCGGCCTGAAGGGGCTCGCCAAGGAGCTGAAGGTGCCGGTCATCGCGCTCTCGCAGCTCAACCGCGCCGTGGAGACCCGCAGCGACAAGTCGAAGCGCCCGCAAATCTCCGACCTTCGCGAGTCGGGCGCGATCGAGCAAGACGCCGACAACATTCTGTTTATTTACCGCGACGACTACTACACGAAGGAGGCGTCGGAGGAGCCCAACACGGCCGAGATCATCGTCGCGAAGCAACGAAACGGGCCCACGGGCACCGTGAAGGTGCGCTTCGATCGCGAGTACACGCGCTTCGACAACCTCGCGGTCGGCGACTACCCCGAGGACCAGGAGTAGAACCTCTTCGCCCGAAGAACCGACCCGGGCTCCGGCCCCTTCGTGATATTTGCCCTTCGATGCCTGGCCCCGTCGCGTCCACGTCTCCGCCCCTCTCCGAGCTCGTCCGGGCTCGTCGCGTGCTCATCACTGTGGGCGCGGGCGGGGTAGGGAAGACCACCACGGCCGCCGCGCTCGCGGTCGCCGCCGCGCGCGAGGGCCGCCGGGTGCTCTGCCTCACCATCGATCCAGCGCGTCGCCTCGCGCAGTCGCTGGGCCTCGAGGAGATGGGCGCCGAGGCCATGGAGGTCGATCGCGCGCTCTTCTCCGAGGTAGGCGTGGAGCTGTCCGGCACGCTCACCGCCGCCATGCTCGACACGAAGCGCACGTTCGACGACCTCGTCGTCAAGCACTCGTCCACCAAAGAGAAGGCCGATCGGCTGCTCAACAACAAGCTCTACAAGTACATCTCCGCGTCGCTCGCTGGCACGCAGGAGTACATGGCGATGGAGAAGCTCGTCGAGGTGAAGGCCGACGGGCGGTACGACCTCATCGTCCTCGACACTCCTCCCACGGCCAACGCGCTCGACTTCCTCGACGCGCCCGAGCGCCTCGTGGGAATGCTCGACAGCGCGGCGATGAAGTGGTTCTCCGAGGCCTTCGAGTCCTCTGGGAAGTTCTCGCTCAACATCCTCGCGAAGGGCGCGTCGGCCGTCCTGAAGGGCATCAGCAAGATCACGGGCGGCGGCCTCCTCGAGGCCATGGCGGAGTTCATCGCCGAGATCAACGAGCTCTTCGGCGGCTTCAAGGAGCGGGCGCGCCACGTCGAGCGCACGCTGCGCTCGCCGGACGTGGCGTTCATTTTGGTGACGTCGCCCTCGCCGCCGAGCATCCGCGAGGTGCTCTATTTTGGTGATCGCCTCGCGGAGGCGGCCATGCCTCGCGGGGCCTTCGTGGTGAACCGGGTGCGCCGCGCGCCGCCGTTCGCCGGACAGGTCGGCGAGGGAGAGGCCGCCGCGGGGCTAGGCCTGCACGGCCTCACGCTCGACGCGGACGCCGCGGCGCGCCTGGCCGAGGCCCACGGCGACGCCACGAAGATGGCGGCGCTCGACGCGCACAACATCCAGGCGCTCGACGGTGACGTCGCCGCTGGCGTGCCCGTCGTCAAGGTCGCGGAGCGCGCGACCGACGTCCACGACGTCCGCATGCTGGCCGACCTCGGGGAGGTGCTCATGGCCGGCGGCGACCTCGCGTGACGCCGCCGAGACCTCTCCACCCCGAACCATCGAGGACTGCGACCATGACCCACAAGAACACGATCTGCCTCTGGTTCGACCACGACGCCGAGGCCGCCGCGAGCTTCTATGCCCGCACGTTCCCTGACAGCGCGGTGAGCGCGGTTCATCGGGCGCCGGCGGACTATCCGGGTGGCAAGGCCGGGGCGGTCCTCACGGTCGAGTTCACCGTCTGCGGCGTGCCGTGTCTCGGCCTCAACGGCGGGGACACGTTCAAGCACAGCGAGGCCTTCTCCTTCCAGATCGCCACCGACGACCAGGCCGAGACCGACCGCTACTGGCGCGCCATCGTGGAGAACGGCGGGGCGGAGAGCGCGTGTGGCTGGTGCAAGGACCGCTGGGGCCTGTCGTGGCAGATCACGCCGCGCGTCCTGACCGAGGCCCTGGCTCGGGGCGGCGACGTCGCCAAGCGCGCCTTCGAGGCGATGATGACGATGCGCAAGATCGACGTCGCCGCCATCGAGGCGGCGGCGCGCGGCGACGCGACGCCCGGGCGCGCGGCGCCCTAGCCGGCCTCAGTCCGAGGCCTCCGCGGCGGGCGCCTCGGCGGCCTCGCCTTCGCCCTTCTTTCGCCCGCGGCGTCGAGCCTTGTAGAATACACGTACCGGCACGCCCTCGAAGCCGAACTTCTTTCGGAGCTGGTTCACGACGTACCGGCGATACGAGAAGTGGATCGCCTCCGGCGCGCTCGTCAGGATGACGAACGTGGGCGGCGCGACGTCCGCCTGCGTCACGTAGTAGAGGCGCGGCGCCTTCCCGCCCTGGGTGGGCGGCGGCCGCGTCTCGAGCACCTCCGCGAAGAAGCGGTTGAGCTCGCCCGTGCCGACGCGCCGGCGGTAGGCCTCGCTCACCGACCCGACGGTGGAGAAGAGCTCGCCCACGCCCCGGCCGGTCTTGGCCGAGATGGATACGATCGGGACGAACGGCGCGAACGAGATCTTCTCGCGCGCCAGGGTCTCGGCCCGCTTTCGTGCGTCGCGATCGAGCAGATCGCACTTGTTGAGGGCGATGATCATCGCCCGCCCGCGATCGTCGGCCAGGCCGAGGATCTTCGCGTCCTGCTCCGCCACCCCGTCGTTCGCGTCGCACAACAGCACGACCACGCTCGAGTTCTCGATGCTGCGGATCGACGAGAGCACGCTCATCGACTCGACCGCGTCCTCGGTCTTGCTGACCTTGCCCTTGCGGCGGATGCCCGCGGTGTCGACGAACACGTAGCTCTGGTCACCCTTGACGACGACGGCGTCGATCGCGTCGCGGGTCGTGCCGGGCTTGTCGTCCACGAGCATCCGCTCGTCGCCGAGCAGGCGGTTCATGAGGCTCGACTTGCCCGCGTTCGGGCGGCCGATGAGCGACACGCGGGTGAGGGCGCTCGGCTCGAGCGCCGGGGGCCGCTCGCCGAACGCGGCGACGAGGTCGCCCTCGAGCTCCGCGAGGCCGCGGCCGTGCAGCGCGCTGATGGCGTACACCTTCTCGACCCCGTGCTGGTAGAGCTCGTACGCGTCGGCCTCGACGCGGGAGGAGTCGGCCTTGTTGGCGGCGTAGAGCACGGGCTTGCTCGTGCGGCGCAGCAGCGCCACGGCGGCGCGATCGGCGGCCGTGAGCGGGGCGGTCGCGTCGGTCACGAACACGATCACGTCGGCCTCGGCGATCGCCGCCTTCACGTGCCGCGCGATGCCCGCGCGCATGGGGTCGTCGTCCCCGGGGTCGAAGCCGCCGGTGTCGACGAGCGTGTAGTCACGCCCGAACGCCGACGTGTCGACGTAGTGGCGATCGCGCGTCACGCCGGGCTCGTCGTGGACGATGGCGAGCTTCTTCCGCGCGAGGCGGTTGAACAGCGTGGACTTCCCTACGTTTGGGCGTCCGACGACGGCGACGATGGGGAGCCCCGAGGTGCCGCCGGGGATGCCGCGGTTCGGGCGCGGCTTGAAATGCTTGGTCATCGTTTCCGCTCCTCGCGGGTGCCAGGGTGCGTGCCCGGGTGCGCAGGCGCCCCGTACCCGAGCTCGTTCAGCCGGGCGTCGTTCTCGTACCACCCGGCCGTGGTGCGCACGTGCACCGCGAGGTGGACCTGCCGGCCGAGCAGCTCCTCGACGCGCGCGCGCGCCCCGGTGCCGATCTCCTTCATCAAGCGGCCCTTCTCACCGAGCACGATCGCCTTGTGCGACTCCTTGTCGACGTGGACCACCACCTGAATGCGCGGGACCCGCAGGCCCTCCTCGAACGACTCGACCTCGACGGCGACGCCGTGCGGCACCTCGTTGCGCGTATACCGCAGCACCTGCTCGCGCACGTACTCGGCGACGAAGAAGCGCACCGGTTTGTCCGTGAGCTCGTCCTCGGCGTAGAGGAAGTCGCCCTCCGGCAGGAGCGGGGCGATCTCCGCGAGCACGCGCTTGGCCCCGTCGGCGCGCCGGGCCGAGAGCGGCACGATCGCGGCGAAGTCGCGGGCGCGCCCCACGCTCTCGAGGAGCGGGAGTAGCGCCGCCTTGTCCTTGACCCGGTCGACCTTGTTCAGCACGAGCACGGTCCGGGTGCCGGGCGGGATCTTGTCGAACAGCGCGAGGTCCTCCGCGGCGAGCTCGGGCCTGGGCGCGCTCGAGAGCTCGACGAGCAAGAGCACGACGTCGGCGGAGCGCGCGGCCTCTTCTGCGACGTGGTTCATGCGCACGCCGAGCTTGGTCCTGGCGCTGTGCACGCCCGGCGTGTCGAGGAGCACGTATTGTGTTTGCCCCACGGTCAGGATCCCCGCGATGCGGTCGCGCGTGGTCTGCGGCTTCGGGCTCGTGATCGTGAGCCGCTCGCCGAGCAGCGCGTTCATGAGCGTGCTCTTGCCCACGTTGGGTCGGCCGAGCAGCGCGACGGTGCCCGCGCGGCGTGGCACGCGGGGCTCCTCCGCGTCCGCGGATCTCCGCGGCTCGCGACTCTTCCCTCCCGGTGCGCTGCGTGACTCGGCCATGGCGGACGCCCTCTAGCACACCCCTCGGGGCCACGCTCACTCGCGAGGCGTCGTCCGCTGCTCCTCGCCGAAACCCTCTGAAGAGCGCGGTTGCTTCGGCTGCCGCCTCTCGGTATGACGCTATCGCCGAGCTTTGCCCCCTCTCGCGCTCGGAGGCGATGCGCCTCCCGGTCGCGCCGAGCGCGGCGCTGGCCTTCCTTCACCGACGAGCTTCCATGGCATCCGACGACGAAACGCCCCCCGCCGACCCCGCCGAAGCCCCCGTCGAGGAGGTCGCCGAGCCCGTCCCCCCGGCCGAGCCCCCGGCCGCCGCGGCGCCCGAGAAGGCGGCGCCCGCCGAGGAGGGCCCGGAGCCGGAGCCCGTCGAGGACGCCAAAGGGTGGCTCGCGCCGCTGCTCGTCGTGCTCGCCGCCGCGACCCTCGTGCTGTTCGTGCTCCCGCCGCTCACGAAGGCCGGCATCTGGGACCCCTACGAGCTCAACGTGGCCGACCTCGCGCGTCGCGTCGCGCTCAAACTGCACGGCGCGTCCTCCCTGGCGCTCGAGGGCGCCGACAACTCCCTCCCGCACCTGAACGACCTCGGTCGCCCGCAGCTCCCGTTCACCTCGATCGCGCTCGGGTTCTCGTTCTTCGGCCTGCAAGAGTGGGCGGGGAGGGCGCCGCTCGCGCTCTGGGGCCTGGTCGGCGCGGTCGTCACCTACGCCTTCGTCGCGCGGCTCGTCGATCGGCGAGCGGGCGTGTTCTCGGCGGTGGCGCTGCTCACCATGCCGCTCTACTTCGTTCAGGCGCGCACCATGCTCGGCGACATCACGACGATGGCGTCGCTCGCGATGGCGTTCGGCGGGCTCGCCGTCGCGGCGTTCGGCCACGACGACGACGGCGCGCCGGCCCACGGTGTGCGGCTCGGGTGGCTCGCGCTCGGCGTGCTTGGGCTCGTCGCGGGCTACTACAGCCGCGGTGCGCTGCTCGGCGTCGTGGTCCCGGCCGGCGCGGTGGGCCTCACGTGGGCCGTGCTCGTAGGCGCCGAGCGTCGCCTCGACCCCTTGGCGCACGCCGTCGGGGCCGCGAGCGGCCTCCTCGCGGGCCTCGCGCTCTACAAAGTATCCAGCGTGCTCCTCGCGGACACGCCTCCGCTGGACATGAGCCCGTGGCTCGGCACCACGCTCCGTCCCCCCGCCAAGTACCCTACCTTCGACTACATCATCGGTCACCTGGCGCACGCCATGGCGCCGTGGAGCGCGTTCATTCCCTTCGCGGTGGGCCGCCTGTTCATCGCTCCGAAAGGCCGCCCGACCCCTGCGCTCGCCCGCGAGAGCGCGGCGCGCATGGCGCTCCTGCTCGGCGCGACGGCCGCGCTGGTCGCGCACGGCGTGCTCGCGGCGCGGGCCGATCTCATCGCCTTCTCGGCGCCGGCGCTCTTGGCGGCCATCGCGGGGGTCGCCCTCCGCGACTACGAGCGCGGCGCGCACTCGTCGGTCGCGCTCGGCGTCGGCACGATGGTGCTGCTCGGCCTGCTTCACCACGACTACCACAACGTCCCTGACAAGGCCTACCAGGCCTTCGGCATCGCCCAGGCCATCCCGTTCCCCGAGTCGTTCAAGGACAAGTCCCTGGCGCTGTGGACGGTCGTGCTGGTCGGATTCGCGGGCGTGGCGTTCCTCACCTGGGTCGAGCGCGACGCGAAGCGCCGACCGTTCGATCCGAAGACCTACCTCGAGGTGCTCCGCTCGGTCCGCGACGCTTGGGACGGCTTCCTCGTGCTCGCGTATTTTGCGCTCGTCGCGGGCACGTCGCTCTCGGGGCTCGCCGTGTGGTTCGGCACCCGCAACCACGCGCGGTGGCTCACGACGGTGCCGCTGCAAGTGCGCGAGATCGCGGTGGGCGCGTGGTGGAAGGCGGCGCTCGGCCCGCCCGCGCTGCTCTTCGGGCTGCTCTTCTGGTGCGACGTGTGGCTCTGGGCGTTCTCTCGGCAAGGCGGCGAGAAGAGCCTCGGCCGGGGCTTCGAGCCCTTCGAGGCGCTCGTCGCGAGCCTCCGTGGGGGGTCGACACCGCCGGGCAAGAAGCCCGTGCCGGCGCCGGTGGCGCTGTTTCGGGTAGCGTTCTCCGACAAGGCCACCGAGGAAGAGGCCCTCTCTGCGACCTCCCTCGGCATCCTCGCCCCGCTGCTCTTCCTGCAGCTCCCCGCGGTGGTGTACGTCGCGCTCCACAAGGGCGGCGTGCGCCCGCTGGTCGCCGTCGCGCTCGCCCTTCCCGCGGGTGTCCTCGCGTTCCTTGCGCTCGGGCTCGTCGGCGACCTCCTCCGCCGGAGCCGCGGGGCCTTCCTCGTCGTGTTCGGCGTCGTGACGGGGCTCGTCCTCTCGGCGGGGTACTACCCCGCGCTGGCGAACCAGCTCTCCCCGAAAGATGTGTTCGAGAGCTACCGCCGCTTCAAGAAGGGCGACGAGCCGCTCGCGCTCCTCGGCGTGGGAGGGCGCACGGCGGCGTACTACGCGGGCGGGCAGCCGCTGCTCCTCTCCGACGCGAACGCCGCCCAGGCGTGGCTCACGGGGGCGCCTGCAGGCTCGCGCCGGTTCATCTCGGCCAAGGCCGACCAGCTCGCCCGCTTGAACCAACTCTACCGCGCGACCCGCGGGGTGAACGTCCCCGTGCTGGACGGTCGCTCGAGCCAGATCGTGCTCATCGCCTCGGAGCTGCGCCCAGGCGAGACGAGCGAGAGCCCGCTCGACAACATCGTGCTCAGCGTCGCGCCCAAGCCGCAGCGCCGGCTCGACGTGAACCTCGAAGACAAGCTCGAGGTCCTTGGCATCGACCTCACGGACGAGCGCGGTCGGCTCGTCGACGCGATCGGGCCGGGGCGCAAATACCACATGAAGACGTACTTCAAGGTGCTCGCCCCGATCACCGTCGAGTGGGAGGGCTTCATCCACATCGACGGCTACCGCCGGCGGCACAACGGCGACCACAAGATGGCCGAGGGCAAGTACCCGCTGTCGATGTGGAACAAGGGCGACATCATCGTCGACGACCACGTGTTCGCGCTCGAGCCCAACTTCACGCAGGGCACGTACACGATCTACTTCGGGCTCTACACCGGCGAGACGCGGCTCAAGGTCAAGTCGGGGCCGCACGACGGCGAGAACCGCATCGTGGCCGGCCAGCTGAACGTCCAGTAGGCGTTCCCGCGAACCCGGGTGCCCCGCGGACCCGGGGGCGTCCCGCGGGGTGGACGCCATCGTGCTTGCTACATCTTCCGGCCGCGCGCGGGCGCCACGCCTACTTCGACGGTACGGGGAGCCGGCGGCCGTAGATGCCCGCGCTCTGCGCGGCCTGGTCTTCCCACGCGACCGCGAGGAACGGCGCCGCGCCGCCGATCGCCACGGAGGGCGCCGCGCGCTTGCGCCCGGAGCGCGTGCCGACCGTGAACTCGCTGTCGGTGCCGTCGACCGGGTTGAACGGGAAGCCGGTCGTGAGCCGCACGTAGCGACCGCGGATGTCGCCGCGGGGCTCGTCCGCCCACGCGACGAAGTACACGCCCGCGCCGGCCGCGGTGGCGGCGACGCGCGGGGACGTCTGATCGCCGTCGCGCACGAGGTCGTTCAGCGGCGTCGCCTGGTCTCCCGCGAGCTTCACGATCTGCGCTGTGAAGCGCTGGAGCACGATGTCCGCGTTGCCGCCCGCCTTGTCGGCCCAGACGACAGCGAAGCGCCCGTCGTCGAGAGAAGCGACATGCGGCCGCTCTTGCACGCCGGAGGCCTTCTCGTTCACGACGCTCTCGCCCCCGGCTGGGATGCCGTCGCCATTGACGACCCGAAGCTTCACGTCGCCGCCGCTCTCCCACACAATCACAAACCCGGTGGGGAGCGCCGCCACGCTCACGCGCGAGTTGGACGTGCCAGTCGAGATCTCCTGCTGGTTGCCGAGCACGTTCGGCGGCGTGAACGTGCGCGCAAAGATGCGCCCGTTGCCCGCGCCGCCGCTCTCGTCTTGCCACGCGATGTAGAGCTTGCCGTTCGCGCCCGCCGCGACGCTCGGCAGGGTCTGCGCGCCCGTCTCGCCGGCCCCGCTCGCGCCGTTCACGCCGATCGGGGTGAGCTCCCCAGGGGTGAGCGTCGCGTCGAACGAGCGAACGAAGATGTCTGCGGCGCCGTCCGCCGCCACCGCGTGAAACGCTACCCAGGTGGTGTCGCCGAGCGCGGCGGCCTCCGCGCCGCCCGCCGCGCGGGCCGCGGGCTCCGGCGGGCTCGAGCCGTTGGGCAGATAGATGAAGCCCTGCGCCGCGGCAGGCGGGCTGGCCACGGGCGCGAAGGCCTCGTCGAGCACCCTCACGCCGACGTCGGCCTTGCCGCTCGACTTGTCGGTAAAGAGCGTAAAGAAACGGGATTTCGTCGCGAGCAGCGAGGTCTCGCTCTTCTCGTTGGGCCCGCCGGTCTTGGTGTTGCCGAGGGTCGAGCCGACCGAGAGCGGGGTCTCGTCGGTCTTGCAGCTGGCCGAGCACGCCGCGCCGGGCGGATCGCACTGTTCGAGCCCCTCCACGACCTTGTTGCCGCACGTCGAAGGGGGGATCGCGCGCACCATCTTGATCTCGAGCGGGACCGCGTCTTGATTCACCTTCGCCACGGCGCAGCCCTGGGCGATCGTGTCATTCGCGTCGTCGAAGGCCGCGGCCACGAACACGCGATCGAGGTCGGAGCGAGTCACGCGGACGTCGCCACAGAACTTCACGCGGTCGGCGCAGCCCGCGCGCGAGAGCTCTCTCGTCGCGACCTTCGGGGTGTCGGCCTTCGCGGTGGACGTGCCCTTCGCTGGGTCGCACGTCACCGCGTCGGTCTTGTCGTAGACGACGAGCGTGATGCGGCTCACCGTGTCGAGGAGGCCCTTCGGAGACACGAAGCGCGCGTCCAGCGCGATGTCGGCGCGCTCGTCGGTTGCCCCGCAGGCCCCGAGCAGCGCCGTGGTCAGCGCCGTGCCAAGCACGCCGAGCCCCACCCGTGCGCGCCGGCGTGACCCACCCCCTGCACCTACGACCCGAAGGACCATTCGCTGCGCAACGTAGCTGGGATTCCAGCCCGGGCCAACGGTCTCTGCGGTCATCTTCCCCACGGGAGCCGGAGGTGGAGGCGACGAGGCCCGGTCGACACGCCGACGAGCTCGAGCGCGTCGCGCAGCGCCGTCCTGGCGGCCTCCGTCGCGCCCGCCAGCACGACGTGCCTCGCCCCCGCGCGCGCCAGGCCCGCCGCCACCCCGTCGGCCCAGTCGGCGAGCTCCTCCGGGTCGTCGGTGGGGACGCTCGCGCACACGGCGAACGCACCGTCGTCGAGGGGGACGACGCAGTTCGGGTAGCGCCACGCGGCCGTCGCCTCGCGCGCGGCGTGCTCCGTCCGCGCGGCCGTGTACGACTCGAAGAGGGCCGCGCGGAGCGGACCGGCCGCGGGCCATCGGGCCACCACCGGGTCGAGGAGCGTCGCGGCGAGCGTTGGCGAAGCGCCCGCCTGCGCGAGGACGCGACCCACCATCGAAGCGAGGAGCAGCGTGTCCTTGTCGAGCGGGGACTCCTCGAGGCCGAGGAGGCGCTCTCGGAGGCTCGCGGTCGCGGCGAGCGCGCGGGCGTCGGCGGCCGTCACGCCCAGCGCGGCGGGCGCCTCCGACGGGTTGCCGCGCAGGGGGTGTGGAGCGCGCGCGCTCATGCCTAGAACGACGAGGCCCTGTCGACCGCGGGAGGCGGCGCCGCGGGCTTCGGCGCGGCGTTCTTCGACGGCTCTCGCGCTCCGCCGGCGGGTGGCGTGGTGGCTGCGCGCGCCGCCGCCTTTCGAGAGGCCAGCTCCGTCGGCGAGTCGAGGGCGGCCTGGGCCCGAGCGGCGTACGCTGGGACGCCCAGCAACGAGCGGTATCGCGAACGGGCCCCCTCGAGATCGCCGACCGCCTCGTGGCAGCGCGCGCCGTCGAAGGTCGCGTCGTGCCCGGTCGAGCCACCCCGCGCGGCGACGGCGTCGAAGCGGGCCAGCGCAGCTCCGCAGCCGCTCGCGTCCCGCACGCTGCGCGCGGCCCACAGCGCAGCTGCCGCGTTGCCGCGCGCCGCGGCCTCGTCGAGTCTTCG
>DAORJJ010000093.1:0-16258 GCA_035439005.1 Polyangiaceae bacterium
CGAGCCCGGTCGCGAGCAGCGCGGCGCCCGCCGCCGCGCGCGGGTGCCGCGCCCACCGGGGGATCTCCCCGCCCTCGGCCTCGCGGCCCGTCACGATGGCCGCGCACGTGGCGGCGAGGACCATCACGCCCGGCAGCTCGCTCGAGAAGTCGACGAGGTTGTGGACCGCGAGCCCGACGAGGGCCGCGTACGCGCCGACGGAGACCTTCGCGTTCGCGAGGACCCAGCGCGGGCGAAACGCCAACAGCAAGACGCCGAAGAAGATCGCCGCGCACGGCAGCCCCCACTCGACGACCACCTGGGCGACGACGTTCTCCGGGTGGGTCATGGTGATGAACCCGCCGCTCGTGCGGTACGCGGGGAACGTCGACTCGAACGCCCCGCGGCCGACGCCAAACACGCCGTGCGGCCGGATCATGGCGAGCGACTGGAGGATGGGGTCGAGCTTCGAGGTGTCCTTGCTGGCCAGCTCGACGCGCGCGTCCTCGCTCCCCGCGAGGATGAGGAGGCCGACGCCGACGCTGGCGGCGAGCACCAGCACGACCGGCCCCGTCGAGGCGGTCGCCGCTCGCCCCCGTCGCGCACGCACGGCGAGCAGCGCGACCACGAGCGCGGACAGAACGCTGGTGGCGACGCCTCCGCGGGAGGCGACGTAGAACTCCATGCCGAGGAGGAAGAGGCAGCACCCCGCGAGGAGCACGCGCTCCTGGGCGGAGCGGGTCATCGCCAGCACGCCGAGCCCGGTCGCGAGGCCGAGGTTCAGGTAAGCCGAGAGGTGGTTGCCGTTGAGGATCGGGGCGAGGTGCTTGCCGTAGTCGTATTCCGGGCGGTACACGCCCAGCACCCGCTCCGCCCCGAGCACTGGGTGCAGGATGGAGGCGGCCGCCATGAACAGGGCGCACCCGACGACCACCCGCTCGAGGAACGCGACCCCGCCGCGGCGGGTGCTGAAGCGCAGCGCGGTGGCGAACGTGAGCAGGTAGGTGAGGCCCCGGAGCACCTCCACGCGGGTGGCCTGGGGGTCCAGGCTGATCGAAAAGGTCTCGGGCCCAGGCTGGCCAAAGCCTCGCAGGGCGCGCTCCCACACGTCCGCGTTCGCCGGCGCGATGAGCTTGACCAGCGACGCGGGCAGCGGAACGGTCGTGGCGGCTGTGTAGGCGACGAGGCCCGCCGCGAGCAGCACGAGGAGGGAGGCGCTCGCCCGCGGGCGCAGCAGCGGCGCGCGGGGCAGGTAGGAGAGCCCGAACGCGAGGGCGATCAGGGTGGTCGCCACCGCGAGCGCCTGGGTGTGGATCGAACCGAGGGCGAGCCCACAGCTGACGAGGCCGAGCACGAACGCAGCCCTGGCCGCGTACGTGGTCCGCCTGTCCTCGTGCGTCGTGCCGTCCACCCACTTCTCTCGTAGCGCAACGGGTGGGCGGGCTCCATTCGATTCCGGGTGCGCTGGCCTGAAGGGGGGCATGTGCGCGTGTGTGGGCGCGCTCCGCGCGAATGTCCCGGCGTCGCCCCGCATCACAACTGGCGCTCGGGCCGGGATCGGCCTATTAGGGGCGATTCGAGATGGAACAGGACGAGCAGGAGACCACCGGACGCGAGCGCAGGGCCGACGGCCAGGCCGCGGCGCGCATGCTTCGCGCCGTGCTCAAGGCGTGGCCCATCCTCGTCGCGGCCGCGCTCCTCGGCGCGGGCATCGCGATGGCGGCGTCGAAGGCCATGTCGCCGGTCTACGAGGCGATCACCACCATCGAGTTCGACCCGCAAGCCGTGCGCCCGCTCGCCTCGGAGAAGTCCACGGGGCTCCAGAGCAACATGCTCGTCGACACGGCGGAGTACTACAATACGCAGAACCTCATCATGTCGAGCGACAAGGTCCTCGCCATGGTGGTCCGCGACCTCAACCTGACGACCGACGCCGAGTTCCTGAAGGCGCCGCCGACCAAGCCCGTCACCACCGAGGAGGCGGTGCTCATGCTGCGGCCCCGCGTGAAGGTGGATCCGCTCATCGGCAGCCACATGGTCGCGCTGCGTGTCCAAGACTCGAGCCCGCGCATGGCGCGCAAGCTCTCGGAGGCCGTCGCGCGCGCCTACATCCGACAGAACCTCGAGAAGTCCTCGGTCGCCACGGCCGAGGCCGTGGTGTGGCTCGGCGGGCAGCTCGACCACTTCAAGGTCGAGCTCGAGGCGAACGAGAACCAGCTCCACGAGTTCAAGAGCCGCAACCAGCTGCCCAGCTCGACGCTCGAGGAGGTCAGCAAGATGATCCGCATGGAAATGGCGGATTACCAGCAGGCGCTGACGCGCACCCGCACGCGCCGGCAAGAGCTCGCGGCGCGCGTCGCCGAGCTGCGCAAGGTCGACGCCGACAACCCCGACCGGGTGCCCGCCTCCGAGTTCCTGACGAACGGCTACCTCACGCAGCTGCGCGGCGCCTTCCAGCTCGCCACGCGCGAGCGCCGCGAGCTCGTCGCCGAGGGCAAGGGCGAGAACCACCCGGCCGTGAAGAAGGCCGACGAGAAGATCTCCGCCGCGCGCAAGGACCTCCTCGACGAGGTGCGGAACATCCAGGGCGCCATCGAGCGCGATCTCGCCGTCGTCCAGCGCCAAGAGGGCGGCGAGTCTGCCCTCTACGAGGGCAGCCGGAAGAAGGCCGTCGAGCTCAACCTGAAGGAGCTCGAGTACCGGCGCCTCGACCGCACGCGCTCGGAGAACGAGAAGGTCTACACGCTGCTCCTCGAGCAGATGAAGCAGGCCGACCTCGTGCGCATGATGAACGTCAACAACGTGCGCATGGTGGACCCCGCGCAAGAGCCCCTGCTGCCGCTCCGGCCCAACGTGCCGGTCAACGTCGCCGCGGGCGCGCTCATGGGGCTCATCCTCGCGATCGTGTTCGCCCTGGTGCGGGAGCGCCTCGACAACTCGGTCAAGGGCGCCGACGACGTGGAGAACGAGCTCCACGCCACGTTCCTCGGCCTGCTCCCCACGCGCGACACGGGGGGCAAGGAGGGGCGCCGCCTGCGCCGCGGCGCCGACGAGCGCCCGCCGGAGCTCACGGTCCACTACGAGCCCCTGTCGGGCGTCGCGGAGGCGGCGCGCGCCCTCCGAACGAACCTGCTCTTCATGAACCCCGACAACCCGTACCGGGTCGTGCTGGTGACGAGCGCCGTCCCGGCGGAGGGGAAGACGACGGTGGCGTGCAGCGTCGCGATCGCGCTCGCCCAGGGCGGCCAGCGCGTGTGCATCATCGACTGCGATCTCCGGCGCCCCCGCCTTCACCGCATCTTCGACCGAGCGGGCGACGCGGGCCTGACGAACGCTCTCGTCGGAGAGGCGACGATCGACGAGATCGCGCTGCCGAGCGTCGTGCCCAACCTCTTCTCCATCCCGGCCGGGCCCATCCCCCCGAACCCGGCCGACATGCTCCACTCGGAGCGCTTCAAGAACCTCCTCGCCGAGCTCTCGGGGCGCTTCGACCGCATCGTGATCGACAGCCCGCCTCTGGCCGCGGTCACCGACTCCGCGATCATCGCGAAGCTCGTCGATGGCACGATCTTCGTGGTGCGCGCCTTCCGCACCGCCGTCTCGATCAGCCAGCACGGCCTGCGCGCGCTCACGGACGTCGACGCCAACGTGATCGGGTGCGTGCTGAACGCGGTCGACTACCGGAAGGCGTCGAGCCACTACTACCAGTACTATGCGTACCGGAACGAGGGCTACCGGCCCGAGGACCTCGGCAAGGGTGGCGAGTCGGTGGCGCCCTCGGCCAACTGAACGTCGCGGTCGGAGAGTCGGCCGCGTGCGCGCTCCTTGCGCTGGAACAGCCCTCATCGCTCGGGCGTTTGCAACCCCGTGAGCCCGCTGCCCGCCGACTTGCTGGTGCCGCCGGGGCACTTTGGGTACCTCGCGAGCCTGCTGCTCGTGGGGCTCGTGGGGCTCGCGTCGGGCGTCGGCTTCATCGTGGCGCTCGGTCGGGCCCTCTCGGTGGCTGCGTGGCAGCGCCGGGCGTCGCGCGCGCAGCGCCTCCAGTCGTCGGTGCTCGCGGAGGGGCCCGCGGTGGTGGTGGGCGAGGTCGCCGTCGCGGAGGCCGATCCGCCCGAGCCGGGCGTGGCCATCCGGGTGATGCTGACGCAGCGCGTCCAGGCCGGCGTGGCGACCGAGGTCGCCCGCGCGACGCAGGCGACGCCGTTCTACTTGGCCACGGCGGGCGGCGAGGTCGTGCGGGTCGAGCCGGGGCCCAGCCCGACCCTCGCGGCGAGCCTGGAGAGAGACGAGCACGGACCGGCGCTGCGACTCCGGGCGGCCCGCCTCCGCCATGGCGAGACCGCGATCTGCGCGGGGGTGCTGCGCCGCGGGTACAACCCGCGTGGGTCGGGCACCTACCGAGCGGCGGAGGGCGGCTGGGTGCTCGTGCGCCCGCCCGGGCGGGAGGGGATGTGGGTGTCGGGAGGCTCCCTCGCGGCCGAGCTGGGGCGGAAGGCGTCCCGGCTGTGGGCGTACGCGGGCTACCTCGGGGCGCTGGTCGTCGTCGTCCACCTGGCGTTCCTCCCGCTCTACCGCATGGCGCTCAGCGCGCCGGAGCGCTGCGCGGTCACCGGTGTCGTGTCGCCGCCTCGGCCGCTCTCCGGAGGTCCCCTGGTGGTGGGTGCGTGCGAGGCGGGGCCCCCGCTGGCCGAGCCCGCCCGTCGCGAGCTCGTCGAGCTCGTCGAAGGGAGCGAGGAGGTGACCGTGACCCGCGTGCGCGCGGGGTCCGAGACGCTCCTGGGGCCGGTGCCGACGCTCTCGTGGGCGCGCCTGGCGCTCGTCCTGAGCGTCGCGCTGGCCGGCCTCCTGGCCGTCGGGCTCGCCGTGGGGCGCGGAGGCCGGAGCTGGTACGAGGCCCGCCCCTTCGTGGAGAAGGCGTGAGCGCGGCGTGCGCGCGCCGCGCACCGCAGACAGGCCGGTCGCGTCGGTCGCGCAGATCGCCCGGCGGCGGGCCACGCTTTTGATAGCGTAGACAACAACGAGGGGCGGAGGGGCGGATCGCGTATGATCGTGACCAGGAGCGCGTGGGCAGGTTTCCGGGGGTGCGGCGAAGTGTCATCCAAGGGGGAACTTTCTTGCGACTTCAACGTCAGAGCGGTTCGGTCTCGGCTCTCGAGCGAGCGGGCCGTAGGTGTGGCGTCGGCGATCGCGCCGGGGGGCACGCCGAAACGGAGCCCTTCCCATGACTAATCCCGACACGCCGCAGGGGCGCCTCGACGCCCTCCGGGCCCCGGTTCGCCGCGCGGAGCTCCGCATGCGGCTCTCCCGCGCGCTCCGTGGGGCCTCCACCACCCTGTGTGTCGCGTTCGCGGCCGCGGCGATCGCCCTGGCGCTCCGCAAGCTCGGCGTCCTCCCCGAGCGCGCCACCCGCGTCGCGCTCGCCGTCCTCGCCGCCGCCCCGCTCGTCGTGGCGGCCGCGCTTGGGCTCCGCCGGCTCCCTCCCCAGGCGGGCGCGGTCGCGCTGGACCGCCACCACGCGCTCTCCGACCGCATCGCGAGCGCTCTGTCGTTCTCGGAGCTTCCGGCCGCCGAGCGCACCGCGTTCATGGACGCGGCGATCGACGACGCGCTCGCGCACGCGGGCAAGGTCGAGCCGAAGCGCGCCGTGCCCATCCCGCTCCCGCCCGACGCCCTCGTGGCGCTCGGCCTCGCGGGGCTCGTGGTGCTCGTCGCGCTCTTCGAGGTGCGCGTGCACCAGGCCGTGAAGAAGGCGCAGACCATCGACGCGGTGGACGTCACAGCCGACGACATCGACGCGATGAAGGAGTTCTTGAAGGAGCTCGAGCAGAAGCAGCAGACCGAAGAGGCGAAGGCGGCCACCCAGGAGTTCAACCAGCTCATCGAGGACCTCGCGGCCAAGCGCCTCGATCGCACCGAGGCCTTCCGTCGCATGGAAGCCCTTGAAAACAAGCTCCTCGAGGGCAGCGAGGCCGACAAGAAGGCGCTCGAGGCGGCGCTCCAGAAGATCGGCGAAGAAATGAAGAAGGCCGAGCTCACGAAGCCGGCCGGCGAGGCGCTCGACCAGAAGAACATGGTCGACGCGGAGAAGGCGCTGAAGGACCTCGCGAAGAAGCTCCGCGAGCAGGGCGGCAAGATCGACAAGGCCCAGCTCGAGAAGATGCGCGAGGCGCTCAAGGCCGCGGCCGGCGACCAGAAGAAGCGCGCCGAGGCCCTCCAGGAGCGCCGGGAGGAGCTCGAGAAATCGCTGCTCCAGCAGAAGCAGAAGATGGGCGACGGCGGCGCGAACGAGCAAGAGCGGAGCCTGCTCCAGAAGAAGGAGCGCGAGCTGCAGCGGCTCGACCGCGAGCGCGAGCAGCAGACCGAGCAGCAGCGCCAGCTCGACCGGCTCGACCGCGAGCTGCAGCAGGCCGCCGACGACCTCATGAAGGACCTGAACCTCTCCGCCAACGATCTCGACCAGGCGGCCGAGGACATCAACCGCATGGCGCGCCAGCAGATGAGCCAGCAGGAGAAGGCGGAGCTCAAGCAGAAGCTCGAGGAGCTCCGGCAGATGCTCCGCCAGCAGGGCCAGGGCGGCCAGGGGCAGATGCAGCGCCTGCGTGTGTTCCAGCGTCGCGCCCAGGGCGGCGGCCAGGGCGGCCAGCAGGGCCAGGGCCAGCAGGGCCAGGGCCAGCAAGGGCAAGGCCAACAGGGCGGTCAGCAGGGGCAAGGCCAGCAGGGCGGGCAGCAGGGGCAGGGCGGGCAACAGGGGCAAGGCCAGCAGGCGGGTGGCCAACAGGGGCAGGGCGGGCAGCAAGGTCAGGGCGGGCAAGGCCAAGGCGGCCAAGGCGGTCAAGGCGGCGAGACCTGGATCCTGGGCCCCAACGGCGAGAAGCTGATGCTCATCACGCGCGGCCAGGGCAGCGGTCAGGGCAGCGGCCAGGGCCAAGGTGGTCAAGGCCAAGGCAGCGGCCAGGGCCAGGGCGCGGGCACCGGCCACAACGACAAGGTCCAAGGGGGCGCGACGAACCCGAAGATGGGCACACAAGACACCCAGGTCGCCGGCCAAGACACGGGCCAGGGCGGCAGCCGGAGCGAGGTCATCCTCGGCGCGGCGGAGCGCGGCTTCGCGTCGCGCGGGTACAAGAAGGTCTACCGCGAGTACAACACCGTCGCGGAAGAGGCCCTCGACAAGGACGAGATCCCCGGCGGATACCGCTTCTACGTTCGGCGGTACTTTCAGCTCATTCGGCCCCGCGAGGGCCAGGAGTAGCCGCGGCCGCCACGCGACTTGCACCACGACACGACACGACACGAGGCAGGGAGAGACGATGACCGACGACGCGCAGCCCGCAGACGTGAAGACCGAGGTCGCCGAGTTTCGGAGCAGCATCGACGCGCTGCGCGCCGAGATCGGCCGCCAGATCATCGGCAACCAGGAGGTGATCGACGGCGTCCTCACGTGCCTGCTCGCCGGCGGCCACGCGCTGCTCGAGGGCGTGCCCGGCCTCGGCAAGACGATGCTCGTGCGCACCCTCTCCGAGACGCTGAGCCTCTCCTTCTCGCGCGTGCAGTTCACGCCCGACCTCATGCCGGCGGACATCCTCGGCACGACGGTCATCGACGACTCGCAGGGCGGGGGCAAGGTCTTCGAGTTCCGCAAGGGGCCGGTGTTCGCCAACATCCTCCTCGCCGACGAGATCAACCGCGCGACCCCCAAGACGCAGTCGGCGCTGCTCGAGGCGATGGCCGAGCAGCGCGTGTCCGTGGGGCGCACCACACACGTGCTCGAGAAGCCCTTCGTCGTGCTCGCCACCCAGAACCCCCTCGAGATGGAGGGCACCTACCCGCTGCCCGAGGCGCAGCTCGATCGGTTCTTCTTCAAGCTGCACGTGCCCTTCCCAGACCGCGACGAGCTCCACGGCATCCTCGACCTCACCACCGGCAGCGAGGCCACCACGGGCAAGGCCATCCTCGACCGCGCGCGCATCCTGCAGATGCAGCAGCTCGTGCGCCGCGTGCCGGTCGCGAGGCACGTCCAGGACTACGCGGTGCGCGTCATCCAGGCGACGCACCCTGGGGGCGTCGACGTGGCGGATCTCGGCAAGCGCTTCGTGCGCTTCGGCGCCTCCCCGCGCGGCGCGCAGTCCCTCTTGCTCGCGTCGAAGATCCGCGCGCTCTTCGAGGGCCGGTTCGCCGCCAGCATCGACGACGTCCGCAGCCAGGCGCTGCCCGCCCTGCGCCACCGCATCCTGCTCAACTTCGAGGGCGAGGCGGAGGGCATCAAGACCGACCAGGTGATCGAGGCGACCCTGAAGAGCGTGCCCGAGACCAAGGCGGGGCTGCGCGAGCGCGCCACCGACAACGGCGAGGCCCGCATTGGGGCTCCTTGACCGCGTCTTCGGGCGAACCGAGAAGTCCGCCGCGCGCGGCGGCGACGAAGAGCTCTTCGACGACGAGTTCCAGCGGAAGCTCGATTACCTCGCGCTCGTGAGCCGCCGCGTGTTCGCCGGCCGCATGCGGGCCGAGCGACGCACGAAGAAGAGCGGCTCCGGCGTCGAGTTCGCCGACCACCGCGAGTACCAGCCCGGCGACGACTTCCGCTACCTCGACTGGAACGTCTACCAGCGCTTCGGCCGCCTCCTCGTCCGCCTCTTCGAGGAGGAGGAGGACCTGGCGATCTACTTCATCATCGATCAGAGCCGGAGCATGGCCTTCGGCGAGGGCCAGAAGCTCCGCTACGCGAAGCGGCTCGCGGCCGCGCTCGCGTACGTCGGGCTCGCCAACCTCGACCGCGTGAGCATCGTCGCGACCGCCGATCGCGTGACCGAGCGCATGCAAGAGACTCGCGGAAAAGCGCGTATTTTCAAGGTGTTCCGCTTCCTCACGCAGCTGAAGGCGGAGGGCACCACCGACCTCGGCGAGGCCATGAAGACCTTCGTGGCGCAGAACAAGCGGCGGGGGCTCGCGGTGCTCATCAGCGATCTCTACGATCCGGCGGGGTTCGAGGCGGGGATCAACGTGCTCCGGTACAACAAGTTCGACCCCTTCGTCGTGCACGTGACCGATCCCGCGGACGCGCGCCCGAAGCTCGCGGGCGACGTGCTGCTCTACGACTGCGAGACCGGCGACGAGCGCGAGGTCACCGTCACGGCGAAGGTGCTGGAGCGCTTCGAGCACGTGTACGGCGAATACCTGAGCGAGATTGAACGTTTCTGCAGCACCCGACAGGTGCCCTACATTCGCGCCGACGTCGGCGTCCCCTTCGAGGAGCTCATCTTGCGCGTGTTCCGCCGCGGGGGGTTCCTCCGGTGATCCTCGCTGGCCTCCCGCTCATGCAGCTGCTCGCGATCCTCGGCGTGGCCGGGGCGTTCGCGACGGCGCTCTACATCTTGAAGCTCCGCCGTCGCGCGGTGGCGGTGCCGTTCTCCAAGCTCTGGGAGCGCATCCTCCGCGACAAGGAGGCGACGAGCCTCTTCTCGAAGCTCAAGCGCCTGCTCTCGCTGCTCCTCCAGCTCGCGCTGCTCGCGCTGCTCGCGCTGTCGCTGGGCGATCCGCGCGCGGCGGCGACGCTCATCAAGGGGCGAAACCTCGTCGTGCTCGTCGACGCGAGCGCGTCGATGCAGGCCACCGACGTCGCGCCGACCCGGCTCGGCGCCGCGAAGGGCGAGATCAAGAAGCTCATTCGCGGCCTCGGCGGGGCCGACCGCATGCTGATCGCGCAGATGGACGCCACGGTGACGCCCACCGGGCCGATGAGCGGCGACACCTCCGAGCTCGAGCGCGCCCTCGACCAGATCCGCGCCTCGGACACGCGCGCCGACTTCCCGCGGGCGCTCCGCTTCGCGACCGACGCGCTCCGGGGCGTCGAGAACGCCGAGATCGTGGTGGTCTCCGACGGGGCGCTCGGCCCTGCGTCCGACGCGACCGGTCCGGTGCGCCTCGGCGACGCGAAGCTGTCGTACATTCCCGTGGGGAAGGCGTCGCGCAACGTGGCGATCACGGCGTTCTCGGTGCGCCGCTACCCGCTCGACAAGAGCCGGTACGAGGTGATGCTCGAGGTCACCAACACCGGCGCCGAGGCCGAGGAGATCGAGATGAAGCTCCTCGGCGACGGCCAGCTCGTCGACCTCACCAAGCTCCGGCTCCAGCCGGGTGAGCGCCTGCCGCGCTTCTACCCGAACCTCTCCGGCGCGAGCCGGACGCTCGAGGCCCGCATCCAGCCGATCGAAGGCTCCAGGGACGAGCTCCCGGCCGACGATCGCGCATACGCGCTCTTGCCCGAGCGGCGCCGCGCGAAGATCCTCGTGGTCAGCGCCGGCAACACGTACCTCGAGGCCGCGCTGCTCCTCGACGAGTACCTCGACGTCACGCTGATGAGCCCGCGCGACTACCTCGCGAAGGGCGGCGAGTCGAAGGGCGAGGTCATCATCTTCGACGGCGTGACGCCGGCCACGCCGCCGCGCGCGCACGCGATCTACCTCGATCCGCGCGGACCGGGCGCTCCGGTCAAGGTCGACGCCGAGCTGAAGGGCCCAGGCTTCGATCGCATCGAGCGCAAGCACCCCATCGTGCGCTGGACGGCGCTCGACGACGTGAACATCGCGCGCGGCCACAAGCTCGTGCCCGAGGCGAACGACAAGGTGGTCGGCGCGAGCGACGCCGGGCCCATCCTCGTCACCGGGGCGCGCGGGGGCTTCAAGTTCGTGGCCCTCGGCTTCGACATCCGCGAGAGCGATCTCCCGCTCCGCGTCGCGTGGCCGCTGCTCCTCCTGAACAGCATCAACTTCTTCCTCGAGGAGGACGCCAACTACATCTCGAGCTTCCGCACGGGCGAGGTCTTCCGTGTGCCCCTCGTCACCGAGTCGGCGCGCGCCGAGCTGCAGCTCCCCGACCGCCGCAAGGAGCTCGTCCCCGTGTTCGAGGGGCGCGCGGTGTACCTCGGCGCCCAGGCGGGCTTCTACGAGCTCACCGCCCCCGACGCCAAGCCGGGAGGCTCGGGCGCGGAGGCCGGCAAGACGTCCTTCGCCGCCAACCTGCTCGACCGCGACGAGAGCACGCTCGTGCAGACCGCGGACCTCGTCGTGGACGGCCAGAAGGCCAGCGCGGTGGAGGGCTTCACGGTGGGTGTGCGCCGTGAGATTTGGATCTACCTGCTCATCGCGGCCGTGATCCTCACGGCGATCGAGTGGGCGACCTACCACCGGAGGCTCACGGTATGACCCGCGCCGACCCGAAGGAGCGCCTCCGCCGGGCCGCGTACGGCGGGGTCGTCCTCGCCGTCCTCGTCGGCCTTCTGTGGGCCTACTACCGGTACGTGTATTCTGCAGGTCCATCGTTGACCTGGTCGCGCGCCGGCGTCGACTACGAGCTCTTGTCGCCGAAGATGCTCGCGGTGGCGCTGCTCGCGCCGTACTTCATGTGGGTCATCGGCAAGAGCCTCGCCGACCTGCCGGTCGTGCAGCGGGTGCTCTCTGTGCTGCTCCGCGTCGCCTTCGTAGCGCTGCTCGCCCTCGGGCTCTCGCGCCTCGCGCGCACGGCGACGACCGAGAAGATCTGCACGGTGTACCTCGTCGACGTCTCCGAGTCGGTGCCCGACGAGTCGCTCGCCGACGCGCGCGCCGAGATCGCGAAGGGCCTCAAGGCGAAGCGCAAGGACGACCTCGTGCGCATCGTCACTTTCGCGCGCCGGGCGCGGGCGCTTCCGATGGACGACGCCTCGCTCGACGCCCCCGCGATCGAGCGCCACGAGGGCCTGGCCACGGGCGACCCGAAGCTCGACAAGAAGCGCCAGGGCCTGGGCGCCGCCAGCGACCTCGCGAGCGCGCTGCAGCTCGCCTACGGCCTCTACCCCTCCGGGATGCTGCGGCGCGCGGTCATCCTCTCCGACGGCGTACAGACCGACGGCGACGTCCTCGCCGAGGCGAACCGCGCCCGCGGCTTCGGCGTGAAGCTGTTCGCGGTGCCCTACACGCGCCCCGTGCCCGGCGAGGTGGCGCTGCGAGAGCTGCTCGTGCCCCCGAAGGTGCGCGTGGGCGAGCCCTTCAACCTGCACGCGCACATCTTCTCCAGCCGGCCGCAGAAGGTGAAGGCGGTCCTGAAGCAGGGCGAGGCCATCAACGGCCTCGACGGCGTGCGCTCGATCGACCTCGTCGCCGGCGACAACGACGTGCCCTTCAAGAGCGTGGTGCGCGTGGCCGGCGAGGTCACCTACCAGCTCGACCTCTCCGACATCCCCGAGGACCGCTTCAAGGAGAACAACGGGGTCTCCGTGTCGGTCGCGGTGCCGGGGCGGCCCACCGTGCTCTACGTCGAGGGCACCGTGTCCCGCGCGAGCTACCTCGCCAGCGCGCTGTCGGCGCAAGAGTTCGACGTGGACGTGCGCGGCCCGCGGGAGCTCCCGCAGAGCATCCGCGAGCTCGAGCGGTACGACTTCGTCATCCTCTCCGACGCCCCGGCCGAGGCGGTGAGCCTCACGCAGCAGGAGGCGCTCGAGAGCTACGTGCGCGACCTCGGCGGCGGCTTCCTCTTCGCCGGCGGCGAGAGCGGCTACGGCCTCGGAGGCTGGTACCACACGACCGTCGAGCGCATGTTGCCGGTGCGCATGGACGCCGAGAAGCGCCGCGACGAGCCGCAGGTGGCGATGTCGCTCGTGATCGACCGCTCGGGCAGCATGAGCGGCCTTCCGCTCGAGATGGCGAAGGCGGCAGCGAAGGCCACGGCCGACACCCTCTCGGGCGACGATCTTCTCGAGGTCATCGCGTTCGACTCGTCGCCCACGCGGGTCGTGCGCATGACCCCGGCGAAGCACCGCGCGCGCATCCAGGGCGACATCGCGCGCATCCAGCCGGGCGGCGGCACCGAGATCTTCTCGGCGCTCGACGCGGCGTACCAGTCGCTCACGGTCACTCGCGCGCGGAAGAAGCACGTCATCCTCCTCACGGACGGCCAGGCCCCGCAGGGCGGCATCCGAGACCTCGTGCAGGCGATGGCCGCGGAGGGCATGACCGTGTCCAGCGTCGGCCTCGGCGGCGGCGTCGACGAGGGCCTGCTGCGCATGGTGGCCGATCTCGGCGGAGGCCGCTTCTACAAGGTGCTCGACCCTCAGCAGCTCCCGCGGGTGTTCACTCGCGAGACCGAGATGGTGTCGCGCTCGGCGGCGGTGGAAGAGTACTTCCAGCCGAAGGTCGTCACCTCGGCCGGGTTCATGCGGGGCGTCGATCTCGCCTCCGCGCCGTTCCTCCACGGCTACGTCGCGACCAAGATGAAGCCGCCCCCGGCGCAGGAGCTGCTCCAGTCGGAGGTGGGCGAGCCCATCCTCGCGCGGTGGCACGTCGGCCTCGGGTGGTCGCTCGCGTGGACCAGCGACGTGAAGAACCTGTGGGCGGTCGAGTGGCTGAAGTGGCCTGGTTACGGGCAGTTCTGGGGCCAGCTCGTGCGCGAACACATGCGGCAGAAGCGCCGACAGCAGCTCGACATGCAGGCGGCCATCGATCCCGCGACCGGGCACGTCAAGGCGCACATCGACGCCATCGGCGGCGACGATCGCTTTCAGAACGGCCTCGACGCGAAGTTCACCGTCGTCGGGCCGCAGCCCTCGGGCGAGAAGAAATCGGTCCCCATGAAGCAGACCGCGCCGGGCCGGTACGAGGCGGACTTTCCGCTCGAGCGGTTTGGCTCCTTCTTGCTCCACGCGTCGCTCGAGCGCGAGGTGACCGACGCGAAGGGGGCTACCCGGTCCGTGCAGGTGGCGGAGAGCTTCGGCCACGTGCAGAACCCTTACCCGCGCGAGTATCTCGCGCTCGCGCCCGACGTCGTGACGCTCCGGCGCGCTGCGGAGCTCACGGGCGGCGCGTTCTCGCCGGCGCCGGAGGCGGTGTTCGACCCCGCCGGCGAGACCATCCGCTACCACCAGGACCTGTGGCCGCGCTTCATCTTCGCGGCGCTCATCGTGTACCTGCTCGACCTCCTCGTGCGCCGAGTGCGCTTCTTCGATCGCAAGGTCACGGCGCGCGCCACGGTGCCCGCGCCCGCGCCGAGGCGCTGAGCGTTCGCGCGCGTAGAGCGCCGGCGCGTGGCCCGCTCAGCGGGCGCAGCGCAGGCCGATCGCGTTGTTCGCGTCGGTCGTCGAGCCTCGCACGCGGGTCGTCACGCGGAGCAGCCTCGGGTCCGAGTGGCTCCACGCGCCGCCGCGGTACACCGGCGCGGCGGGGTCGCGAGGGAGATCGTAGCGGACGGAGTACCCGCTGCCCGTCCACTCCATCACGTTGCCCGCCATGTCGTGCAGCCCGAAGGGGCTCGCCCCCGCGGGGAAGCTCCCCACCGGGCAGGTGCTCCGGCGGTCGCCCACGCCGACGTCGTTGCCCGGCCCGCTCCAGCAGGCGTTGGCGGTGGGCACGTAGCCGCCCCAAGGGTAAATGCGCCCGTCTTCCCCGCGCGCCGCGTACTCCCACTCTTCTTCCGTGGGGAGCCGCTTGCCCGCGAAGGCGCAGTGGCGGCGCGCCTGCTCGTACGTCACGCAGTTGATGGGGTGGGCGCCCCGGCCGGCCACGCCCGCGTTGCACTGCGCCAGGGCCGCCGTCGCGGAGCAAGCGCCGGCCCCGACGCACGCGGCGTAGGCGTCGACGGTGACCTCGGTCGTGTCCATGCAGAATGCACGGACCGACACCGACCGGAGCGGCCCCTCGTCGACGTTCTGCGTGCCGCCCATCATGAACGTGCCGGCGGGGACCTCGCTCATGCCCGCCGGGCACCCGCCGCCATCGTAGGGCGGGGGCGACGGCAGATCGGGAGGAGGCGCGAGGGCGTCGGGGGTCGCGGCGGCGTCGACGGGCGGCCCGGCGTCCACGGGCACGGCGTCGCTCGGAGAGGTCTCGCAACCCAACGCCCCCGCGGCGACCGCGGCGGACACGCCCAGCGCTGCGAGCAGCCCCGCTTGCCCCCTTCGAGGGCGCGCTGGGGACGAAGGCGACGAGTCACGCATGATCCACCTCCGATCACCCTACGCCGTGCGTCACACGAAGTCACCTCCGGGCCACCCGCGGGGGCGGCCGCGCGAGGAACGTCCCGTCGCTGAAGGTCCGGCGTGCTTTCGGCGCTTCCTTTGGGTAAGTAGCGCGGGCGGCTGCGTCGTTCGCGGCCCCCTGGAGCTCCCCTTGGCCGACCCGACCGACGACCGCCCTTTGACCTCCTACGAGCAGCTGCTCGAGCCGTTCGTGTCGGCCATCAAGCCGCCCTCCGCGTTCCTCTGCGGGGCCGAGGCCGAGAAGTTCGGCGTGTTCGCCGACTTCGCGCACCTGCCGTACGAGGGCGTGGGCCGCGGCGGCGTGGCCGACGTGCTCGAGGACCTCGCCACCCGCGGGTGGGCCGAGTCGCGCGAGTCGGAGGGTGGCCCCCTCCTGGCGCTCCTGCGCGCGGGCGCGTCGATCACCCTCGAGCCCGGCAGCCAGCTCGAGCTCTCCGGCGCGCCCCTCGCCGACGCGCACCTCATCGCGCACGAGCTGCGGGAGCACCTCGCGGAGCTCGGCCCGGTGTCGGAGCGCCTCGGCGTCACCTGGCTCGGCCTCGGGTTTCAGCCGTTCTCGAAGCGTGCAGACTACACATTCGTGCCCAAGCTCCGGTACGGCGTGATGAAGACGTACCTGCCGACCCGTGGCAGCCACGCGCTCGACATGATGCTCCGCACGTGCACGGTGCAGGCGAACTACGACTTCTCGTCGGAGGAAGACGCGATGCGAAAGCTCCGCCTCGGCCTCGCCCTCGCGCCCGTCACCACGGCCATGTTCGCGAACAGCCCGTTCTACGAGGGGCGGGTCTTCGGCGGGAAGAGCTACCGCGCGAGGGTGTGGCTCGACGTGGATCCGGATCGCAGCGGGCTGCTGCCCGCGATGTGGAGCGAGCGGGCGACGTTCCGCGACTACGTCGAGTGGGCGCTCGACGTCCCCATGTTCATGTTCAAGCGGGACGGCGCGCGCGTGGAGAACGCGGGGCAGACCTTCCGCGCCTTCATGCGCGACGGCTTCGCCGGCCACCGCGCGCTGGTCTCGGACTTCACCACGCACATCAACACCGTCTTCCCCGAGGTGCGCCTCAAGAAGACCCTCGAGGTGCGGGGCGCCGACGCGCAGAGCGAGGCCATGACCCCGGCGCTCGCCGCGCTCTACACGGGCCTCTACTACGACGAGCGCGCGCTCGCCGAGGCGTGCGACCTCGTCCGAGACTTCACCCACGACGAGGTGGCGGAGTCGCGGCGGCTCGTGTGGCAGCTCGGCCTCGACGCGCCGTTCCGCGGCTCGACGCT
>DAORJJ010000094.1:0-16230 GCA_035439005.1 Polyangiaceae bacterium
CGCGCACGCAGCCGCACTCGCAGCCGCACACGCAACCCGCGAGCCCCGAACCCCAGCCGCACACGCTGCCGCACACGCACACGAGCACGCGGCGCCGCACTCCGCGGAGCCCATCGCGGGGCACCTCCACGCCCGCCTCCTTGCCCTCCGTCCCGGGCCGCGACCAACGCGCACACGCCGCGCCAACGCCTCCCATCTCCGCGCTCTCCACCCACGTCGGCGTCGTCACGGCGTCTGCGCTCGGGGGTCGAGGCCCGGGACTCCGGGCAAGGAGGCTCCACTCATGCGATTCGCCCATCACAAGCTCGACGCGTTCCACGTGGCCCGCTCCGCGCTCTGCGCGGGGGACACCCTCGTCAAGAAGCTCCCCCGGGGATACGCCACCCTCGGGGATCAGCTTCGCCGCGCGCTCCTCGGCACCTATCTCCAGCTCACGGAGGCCGCCGCGCGCGACGGAAACGACCGCCGCCAGAGGTTCCGGTGCGCCCGCGCCGAGTGCAACGAAGCGGCAGCGGCCGTCGAGGCCACGGTGGCCCTCGGGCTCGTAGCCGAGTCCGAGGGGCAGGAGCTCCTCGTCTCGCTCGATCGCCTGGCGGCCATGCTCACCAGGCTCGGCGGCTGGGGGCGCTGAGCGGCCCGGCGCGGGCCTTCTCGGGGCCCGCGCCGCCCGCTTGCAGCGTCACGGCTGGAGAGAGGGAGCGCGAACCAAGGCCTGAGGCCCGCGTGTGCGTGTGCGGCTGCGAGCGCGGCTGAGGCCGCGGCCTGCGGGAGGCGTGCGCGTGCGTGTCCACGTGCCGGACCGGAGATCGTGTTCCACGACGCGCTGCCCCCAACCGCAGCCGCGTACGCAGCCGCGAGCCCCGCACGCGAACCCCAGCCGCACTCGCAGCCGCGAGCCCCAAGCCCCAGCCGCACTCGCAGCCGCGCACGCACACGAACACGAGCACGTGAGCCAGCTCCCAGAAGACCGCCCCGCGTCAGCCCTCGCCGCAGCGCATGTAGTCGAGGCCGAACACGTCGACCTTGTTCACCGAGCGCCCCAGCAAGAGGCGCGCGCACTCTTGCACGCCCTCGGTGATGGCCGGGTGCGGGTGGACGCAGTGGTCGATGTCCTCGATGGTGGCGCCCTGATCGATGAGGAACGCGATGCCCTGGATGGTGCTCGACGCCTGCGGCCCCACGACGCGGAGCCCGAGCACGCGACCGGGCGTGTCGCGCGAGGCGAGGAGCTTGATGAAGCCGTCGGTGCTGCGCATCGCGATGTTGCGGCAGATGAGCCGGTTGTGGAGCACGCTCACGCGGTACGGCACGCCGCGGCGCTGCGCCTGGGTCTCGTTCAGGCCCACCGCCGCCACCTCGGGGCGGAGGAAGTAGATCGCGGAGAGCGCCTCGTAGCGCAGCGGCGTCGGCGCGAGGCCGAACATGCGCTCGACGGCGTGGCGGCCCTCGAGCTCCGCCACGTTCACGAGCGCGACGTCCATCGTGGTGTCGCCCGCCGCGTAAATGTGGGGCACCGTGACCGAGCGTGTGCCCTCGACCGCGACGCCACCGTGTTTCTCCAGAGTGACGCCGATCGCCTCGAGGCCGAGGTCTGCCGTGTTCGGCGCGCGGCCCACGGAGATGAGCGCGCGCTCCACCTCGAGCCGCTCCTCCTGACCCGACGGCCCCGCGATCACGTACTCGACGTGATCGTCGACGAGCGCGAGCGACACGAGGCGCGACTCGCGGTGGACCGTGATGCCCATCTTCGCGAACGACGCGGCGACGACCTCGGCGACGTCGGCGTCTTCGAAGGGCAAGATCCGTGGTTGACGATCGATGAGGTTGATCCGCGTGCGCCCGAAGTTCCCGAAGACCGTGGCGTACTCGCACCCCACGACGCCCGCGCCGACGACCACGAGGCTCTCCGGGAAGCCGGGCAGGTCCTCGATTTGATCGCTCGTGACGACCCGGTGGCCGTCGACCGTGATGCCCTCGGGAACGCGCGGGTGCGACCCCGTCGCGACGACGAAGTTCGCGGCCTCGTAGCGCGTGGCCCGGCCCTCGGCGTCCGTCACCGAGATCGCGTGGGGCGAGACGAAGCGCGCCGCGCCGCGCCGGAGGTCGACCACGCCGCCCCGCGCGTCCGGCGTGGCGAGCCCCTCGAGCTGGCGGGTGAGCAGCTCCTCGCGCTCGCGCACGGCGGCGCGCACCGAGTCCATCACGGCGCGGTACGAGACCTCGACGTCCCGCGCGCGGTAGCCGCGATCGGTGCGGCACGCGCCGGCGTAGTCGTTCGAGAGGTGCCACATCGTCTTCGACGAGAGCGCGCCGGCGTGCAGGCCCGCGCCGCCCACGCGCCCCTTCTCGACGAGGAGCACGCGCTTGCCGAGGTCGTGGGCGCGCATCGCGGCGGCGAAGCCGCCCGGGCCGGCGCCGATGACGCACACGTCGTAGGGCTTCGGCCCCGCCTCGCTCGCTCCGCTCATCTCCCATTGCTACCAGCCGATCGCGGCCGGCTTCAACGTCCTGCGCCCGTCCGGACGCGGCGGCTCACGCGTCGAGCACGAGCTCGACGGGCGCGAACCCGTCGGCCTCGAACGACGCCGCGGCGTCCTCGAGCGATACGGCGCCGTGGAAGCCGCGCTGGAGCGTCACCTCTCCAGTGGCGTCGAGCGCGCTGCGCACCACCACCTCGTGCCGCTCGAACACGGCGTCGAGGTGCGCGAAGCCCGCGCGGGTCGCCGGCTCGGAGAGCGGCGCCTCGGCGTGGCGCTCGAAGAGGCCGCAGCGGAGCGGTGCCGCGTAAAAATAGACCACGACGACGGGCCCCGGCCCTCCTACGCCGCCCGGGAGCCGGAGGCGCGCGAGGACCACGGGCGGGGCCGCGCTCGCCCCAAGGCTCGCGAGCGCGACCAGGGCGGGGTTCAGCGCGTCGATGACGGCGCCCAGGAGCTCTCCGCGCTCCTGCGAGAGCCCGGGGAGGAGCGCGAGCGCCGACACCAGCGCGCGGACCCGCGCGGGCTCCTCCACGACGAGCGCCTGCGCGGTCCACGCGGCCGTCGTGAGCAGCGGCTCCTTCGCCTTCCGCAGCGCGCGCGCGAGCCCTTCGAACGCGCGGTCGGGCGGGCTCGTCACGCCCCCGGTGAGGCCTCGCGATCCCGCGGCGCGCGCGAGCACCGCGCCGGCGCGCGACGCCGGCTCGAGCGCCATGTCCGACCACGTGCATCCTACAGCTATCCATCCGTACGGGAGCGGCAGGCCGCAGCGCGAGGCCGCGCTCACGGCGAACTGTGGGGCGAGCCGCTCGAGGGCGACGTCCTCCACGTCGGCGAGCTCGGTGGGCACGAGCGCCTCCTCCGCGAGCTTCTTGCCGCTGCGGTGCGCGAGCGACCGCGCGAGCCGCATCGCGTCCTCGGCGCCGTCCGCCACGCGCACCGCCACGACCACCTTGGGGTCGCGCCGCGCCACGGCGCACGCGACGAGCGCGCCCTCACGCTCGACGGCGCACGCCCACGCGAGCACCTCGCCGTCGCGCTCCGTGCGCGACGTGGCGACCACGGGGCCGAGGCGCGACGCGTCTTCGAGGACCTCGCGCGCGAACGAGGGTGGAGCGGTGACGGGGGCGGGCGGGGCGCTCATGGGGTCTGCTGCGGCCGTCTAGCACCGGGCGCGCGGCGTGTCGCCGGCTCCGCCCGCGCACGCCCCCGGCCGGTGTCAGAGGCGCGAGGCGAACACCACGATGGTGCGGCGGTACATCTCCGAGGCGTTCCACCCCTCGAGCGCCTTGAAATTGGCGGTGCCTTCGCCGTACGGCTCGCGCGGTCGCCAGCCGTGCCCTTGCAGGTAGGCCGCCGTCGACGCGAGCACGTCCGGCGTGCTCCGGAGGAGATCCACGCGACCGTCGCCGTCGAAATCGACGCCGAACGCCTCGTACGAGGAGGGCAAGAACTGGGTCTGGCCGAGCTCGCCGGCCCACGCGCCCACCATCTCCGCCGCTGTCAGGTCGCCTCGCTGCACCAGACGGAGGGCGGCGACGAGCTCCGCGCGGAACCTCGGCGCGCGCCGGCAGTCGTACGCGAGGGTCGCCAGCGCGCGGAGGCTCGACATCGAGCCCGTGTTGGCCCCGAAGTCGGTCTCGAGCCCCCAAATCGCGACCACGACCTCGGGCGGCACGCCGAAGCGCGCCTCGACGCGCGCGAGCAGCGGCGCGTGCGCCCGGAGCAGCGCCTTGCCGCGCTTCACGCGGGCGGGCGTCACCCGCTTCGCGACGAGCTCCTCGAGCGACAGCTTGAACGCGCGCTGCGTGCGATCGAGCCGCACCACCTCGGGGTCGTAGGTGACGCCGGCGAGCGCCGCGGCGACCGTGGCCTGCGAGAGGCCCTCCTCGGGCGCGCGGCGCCGGAAGCCCTCGAGCCACGCGTCGAAGCCGACCTCGGTGTCCCCGCAGCCCGCGGGGCTGGCGGGGGCGGGCGCGCGCGCCCCCGGGCCGTCCTCGAAGGAGGTGATGTCCGCCACGGTCGGCGTCCTCCCGTGCGGCCGCGGCGACGGCGCGCGGGGCGGCTCGTCCGGCGGGGAGCACGCGGCCACGAACAGCATCGCCGCGCTCAAGGCGTGACGCCAGATGGCCTTCGGCCATCCGGCGCCAGACCTTTCCCTTTGTCTCCGGGGCGGCACGCGCCGCCCCGCCCCATTGGGCAAAGCCCACTGGGGCCCCACCCCACGCGGCGGGCGTCGACGCCCGCTCAGCTCGAGTCGTGCGCTCCTCACGCGGGCGAGCGTGCCCGATCGTGGTCCCCACGGCAAACCTCGCCAGGCGGGAACAACCCGCCACCCGGCCACGTTGCGTCCCCCAGTGGAAGAAATCGGCCGACGGCGCCTTTACCCGGGCCGGGGTTTGGGTCAGTGTTACGCGCGACACCCGGGGGCTCTGGCCCCCATCGAGGAGCCCCCGTTGCCACCAGCCAAGCGCAAGAAGCTCGACCTCAGAAAGACCCTCTTTCTGCTGCCGAACATGATCACGCTGTCGAGCATCTTCTGCGGGTTCGACTCGATCCGCATCAGCGCCTCGGCCCACGGCGACGACGACTTCTACAAGGCGTCGCTGCTGCTCGTGTACGCCCTCTTCTTCGACATGCTCGACGGGCGCGTGGCGCGCCTCACGAAGACGCAGAGCGCGTTCGGCCTGCAGATCGACTCGCTCGCCGACGTGATCTCGTTCGGCGTGGCCCCGGCGATGATGGTCTACAGCTGGTCGCTCCACCAGAAGGGCACGCTCGGGCTGGTCGTGTCGTTCGTGTTCGCCGCGGCGGGCGCGGTGCGCCTCGCCCGGTTCAACGTCCTCAGCATGGGCGAGAACGGCGAGCCGACCACGCCGCCGAAGTACATCGTGGGCCTGCCCGTGCCTGGGGCGGCCGGCATTCTCATCTCCATCATCGTGGCCAACCACGCGGTCGCCGGCAAGCTCGCCGGGCCCGAGTACGTGTGGGGCATGATCGGCCTGACGCTCTTCCTCGCGTTCCTGCAGGTCTCGACCATCCGCTTCCGGTCCTTCAAGGACATGAAGCTCAACTGGCGGTCGGTCGGGCTCGTGTTCTTCGCGGTCGGGTCGAGCGTCATCGTCTCGGTAAAGACGGGCCCGGCGTTCGTGCTCGTGTGGCTCTTGTCGTTCTACATCGTGATCGGCGTGGTCGAGACGCTGGTGACGATCCCCGCCCGCCGGCGCGCCGCGCGGGACGCCGAGCGCGACGAGCCCCGGAAGCTCCCCCCCTCGCCCTGAGCCTACGGGCCGGCGCGGGTTCTCGCCACGCGCCCGGCGCTCGTGCGATAAGCTCCGCCCTCGATGCTCGACGATCTCCACCACCTCCGTGAGCGCGCCCGCGTCTCGCTGAGCCGGGGAAACCTCGACGACGCGGCGAACGCCCTCGTGACGGCCGCGCAGCAGACCCACGTCGCCGAGCACGACTACGTGTCGGTCCTCCGGCCGCTCGTCGACGTGCTCGAGCGGCGAGGCGACGTGCGCTCGGCCCTCACGGTCGAGTGGTACCTCGCGCTGAACGACGCCGAGGCCATGCGCCGGTGCTACCAGAAGCTGCCCCACGTGCCGCCCCAGGACCGAGCGCGCACCCTCGCGGCCTCCAACGACATGGCGAACGCCGCCCGCGAGATGGAGAACGCCGGCCTCGTCGCCGCCGCGGCCATCTACCGCGAGAAGGCCGAGGACTGGCAGGGCGCCCGCGCGCTGTGGTCGCGCCTCGGCCAGGTGGCCGGCAGCGGCGCCGACGCCTACAACGGCGCGCTCGTGCAGTTCAACCTCGCGCGGTGCGCGAAGAAGTGTGGCGACGCGCGGCAGGCGCGCGAGGCGACGGTCTCCGCCGTGCGCCTCCTCGAGGAGGCCGCGGACCACTTCGAGTCCGTGGGGCTGCGCGAGCGCGCGTTCGACTGCTTTCAGGTGCTCGTGCAGATTGGCCGCGAGAGCGGGATGTTCGAAGACGTGCTCGAGGGCTTCGTCAACTGCATCCGCATCCTGAGGGAGGACCACCTCAAATACTTCGCGCTCCAGTACTTCGAGGACGCCCTCGGCGCGGCCAAGGAGAAGGGGGAGCTGTCCGCGGCGGCCACCCTCGCGCGCGAGGCCTCCGAGTACGCGCGCTCGCTCGGCATGTCCTCCACCGCCGCCCACTACATCCTCGTGCAGGCCGATCTCTGGCGGAGCGTGGCGCGGCAGCACCTCGCGCGCGGCGCGCCCGCGGAGATCGCCGAGAACGCGGTGCTCGCGGCGGTGCTCGCCTTCGGCGAGGTGGGCCACTTCAGCCGCGTAGGTCAGCTCTATCAGGAGCTCGCCGCGATGGACCTCGAGCCGCGCAGGAAGGCGCACTACGCGCGCGCGGCGCGCAGGTACGACAACGTGCGCGACGAGGCCCTCGAGGCGGCGCCCCTGCCCTCGCACCTGCGCCAAGAGAACCACTTCCCCGACGTCTGGCACGTCGACCTGCTCGAGTGGGAGCAGCAGGGCCAGGCCTCGGAGGCGTGCGCCGACGTGCTCTTGAACCGGAGCTGGCCCGACCTCATCCGCCGCCGCGCCATGCTCGCGCGGCTCACCGCGTTCGCCGTCGAGGCCTCGAACGACGCGGGCCCGGCGTCGCAAGCGGCGCGCGCGCGCCTCGCCGATCAGCTCGCGCAGCTGCAGCTCTACGCCGTGCTCTCGCCGCTCGAGAAGCTCTTCGCGCGCCCCGAGCGCGCGGTGAAGGTGGCCGTGCTCGTCGCGATGGGCACGCTCTTCTTCAAGCGGAGCTTCATCACCGTGAGGCAGGGGCTGCGCGACAGCGATCCCGGCGTCGTGGAGCAGGCGGCGCGGGCGGTCGAGGCGCTCTATTTTCAGCACGCGTTCGACCCGCTGTCTCGCATCATCCGCGAGGCGCCGCAGCCGTTCGTGCGGGCGAGCGCCGTCCGGGCGCTCGCGAAGGTCGACACCCTGGAGGCCGCCGAGTTCCTGCTCTCGATCCTCGAGCACGGCGCCCCCGCCGACCGCGTCGCCGCCGTCGAGGCCTTGAAGCGCTCCCGGGGGGCGCGGTTCATCGAGCTCGCGCGCTCGGCCCTCCCCGCCTCCGCGCCAGACGTGCAGGCCGCGCTCCGCGACGTGCTGCGCTCGCGGGGAATCGCGGCCTGATCGGCTCGCGCCCGGCTACTCGTCTGCGTCGCCGTCGTCGTCGGCCCAGTCTTCGGCCGCGTAGTCGAACGCGGCCTCGGTCAGCCCGGGATCGAACGCCGTCCCGAACGCGAGCGCCGCGGTGGTCGTGGGCGCGTCCGGACGCGAGCGCCCTAGAGCGACTCGGCCACGAGCTTTCGGAGCTTCACGACCGAGGCCACCTCGCCCATCACGATGAGGGTCGAGCCGCCGGTCAGCACGAGGTCCGGATCGGGGTTGTAGACGAAGGCCCCGTCGTCGGTCTTCACGGCGATGACGAGCAGGCTCGTCTCCTTGCGGATGGGCGTGTCGCGCAGGGCCTGCCCGTCGTAGGTCGAGCCTGCGGGGATCGCGACCTCCTCGAGGCGGAGCGTGCGGGTGTCGCGGAACATCTGGTCGAAGAACTCGTTCACGTTGGGCCTCAGCAGCTCGGAGGCGATGCGGCGTCCGCCGATCTGCGTGGGGCTGACGACGGCCGTCGCGCCCGCCTTCAGCATCTTCGCCTCGGACGGGTCCTCGATGACCTTGCTCACGATCCGCGCGGTCGGGTTCAGGCTGCGCGCGCTGAGGGTCACGAACACGTTGTCGCGATCGTCGGTGAGGGCGGCCACGACGCCCGATGCGCGGCGCACCCCCGCGGCGATGAGCGCGTGATCGTCGGTCGCGTCGCCGAGCACGTAGAGCAGCCGGCCGTCGCAGAGCTCCTCCGAGATGCGCTTCATGTGCGCTTCGTTCTGGTCGATCACGACGAAAGGGGTCGCGGTGCTGTGGAGCTCCTCGACGACGTGCCGCCCGGTCGAGCCCGCGCCCGCGATCACCACGTGGCCGCGCAGGGCCGCAATCGCCTTCTGCATTCTTCTCTTCCTCAGCGCCTCTCCGAACGCGCCCTCGATCACGAGCGCGGTCACGTTGCCTTGCGCGTACGCCACGACGCCGACTCCGAACGCCGCCACGAGCCCCGTCAGCAGGCGCGCGCCGGCCACCTCCGACATGTTCGGCAGCTCGCCGAAGCCCACGGTGGTGAGCGTGATGGTCGTCATGTAGACGCACTCCGAGTACGCCCAGCGCCCGTGCCCGATGAGCCAATACCCGAACCCGCCTGCGAGCACGGCGGTGGAGAGCAGCGCCAAGGCCGCCATCAGGCGTCGAAACGGGGCGAGCACCGCGGGAGTGTGCGGAAAGGTAGGCGCCCCGGCCAAGTTTCTGCGTCAGCCGGAGGCCAACGCGTCGCGGAGCGCGGCCTCGAGCTCGGAGAAGCGGAACGTGAAGCCCGCCGCGGTGAGCCTCGTCGGGACGGCGTTCTGGCCGGTGAGCACCACGTCGGCGCCGGCCCCGATGAGGGCGCGCAGCGCGAACCCGGGCACCCGAAAGAGCGCCGGCCGCCCGAGCACACGCCCGAGCGTCTTCGCGAACTCGTTCATGTTCACGGGCGCGGGCGCCGTGACGTTCACGGGCCCGGAGAGCCCCGCGGTGTCGAGCGCGAAGAGCAGCGCGCGCACGGCGTCGTCGGCGTGAATCCAGGAGAGGAACTGCCGCCCAGAGCCCAGCGGTCCGCCGACGAACCCCCGAAACGCGGGCAACATCTGCGCGAGCGCGCCGCCCTCGGGGCCGAGCACGACGCCGATGCGCGCCTTCACGACGCGGAGGCCGGCCGCGACCGCGGGCTCGGCCGCGGCCTCCCAGTCGTGGCACATGCGCGCGAGCACGTCGGACCCGCAAGGCGCCGCCTCGTCGCACACGCGGTCGTCCTCGAGGAAGCCGTAGTAGCCCACGGCGGAGGCGCTCACCAGCACCGGAGGTCGCGCGCGGTCGGGCGCGCCCGCCGCCTCGGCGAGGACCTCGGCGACGCGGCGCGTGGGGACGACGCGGCTCCTCCGCGCGTCCTCGAGGTGCGCCTCGCTCCAGCGCTTGTCGAGGATGCCCGCGCCGGCCAGGTGCACCACCACGTCGGCGCGCGCGAGCTCGTCGACCCACGGCGCGCCGCCCGGCTCCGCGGGCGACCACGGCACGATCGCGGCCGACGGAGAGCTGCCCGCGCGGCGGCTCAGCACGACGACCTCGTCGCCGCGCTCCGCGAGCGCGCGGACGAGCCGCTCCCCGATGAACCCCGTCCCGCCGGTGACGACCACCCTCATGTCATGCCCCCTCCCCGCGGATCGCGGACCGTCACCCGCCGAGGTACGCCTTCTGGATCTCGGGATCGCTCGCGAGCGTCTTGGAGTCGCCGGAGAGCGCGACCTCGCCCGTGCGGAGCACGTAGGCGCGCGCGCTCGAGCCGAGCGCCATGCGGGTGTTCTGCTCGACGACGAGCACCGTGACCCCGGCGCGCGCGATCTCCCGGATGGCCTTGAAGATCTGCCCGGCGAGCTTCGGCGCGATGCCGAGCGACGGCTCGTCGAGGAGCACGAGCGAGGGCCTCGCCATGAGGGCGCGGCCGATGGCGAGCATCTGCTGCTCGCCGCCCGAGAGCGTGCCGCCCTCCTGCCCGAGCCGCTCGCCGATGCGCGGGAAGAGCTCGATGACGTCGGCGAGCGACTCCTTGATGGTCACCGGATCGCGGTGCACGTACGCGCCGAGCTCGAGGTTCTCGCGCACCGTGAGGCTCGGGAAGATGGCCCGCCCCTCCGGCACGAGCGACACGCCGAGCTCGACGAGGTCCTCCGTGGCGAGGCCCGCGATGTCTTGCCCGCGGAAGCGGATCTGGCCGGACGCGAGCGGCAGCAGCCGCACGACGCTCTTCAAGGTGGTGGTCTTGCCGGCGCCGTTCGCGCCGATGATGGCCACGATCTCGCCGTAGTTCACCTTCATGGAGACGCCCTTCAGCGCCTTGATGCCGCCGTAGTCGACGCGCACGTCGACGAGCTCGAGCAGCGGCGTGCCCTCGGGCAGGGGCTCGTCCCGGCGGGTCGGGTGCTCCACCCTCATGGTCCGCTCCTCTCGCCTGCGCCGCTGGCGACGGCCTGTGCGGCGGGCGGCTCGTCGGCCTCGTCGTCGTCGCCGCCGAGGTAGGCGGCCAGCACCTTCGGGTCGTTCTGCACGGCCTCGGGGGTGCCGTGCGCGATGGTCTCGCCGTGGTCGAGCACGTGGATCTCTTCGCACACGCCCATGACCACCTGCATGTTGTGCTCGACCAAGACCACCGTGAGCGCGAACGTGTCGCGCAGCCAGCGGATCTGCGCCTTCAGGCCCTCGGCCTCGCCGTAGTTCATGCCCGCCGCCGGCTCGTCGAGGAGCAAGAGCTTCGGCTTGAGCATCATCGCCCGTGCGATCTCGAGCCTGCGCTGGTTGCCGTACGGGAGCGACGTGGAGGGCTCGTCCGCGACGCCCGCGAGGTCGAACACCTCGAGGAGCTCCATCGCGCGCGCGTGCATGACCCGCTCGTCGTCGTAGTGCACCTTCGTGCGGAGCAGCGCGGCCGTGAGGTGCGCGCGCTTCTGGAGCTCGCAGGCGACGAGCAGGTTCTCGAGCACCGTGAGCTGCGAGAAGAGCCGAATGTTCTGGAACGTGCGCGCGATCCCCACCTCGGCGATCTTCGCGGGCGCGAGCGGGCGCACGTCGGTCTTGCCGAAATGGATGCTGCCCGCGTCGTGCTTGTAGACGCCCGTGACGAGGTTGAACACCGTGGTCTTGCCGGCCCCGTTCGGCCCGATGAGGCCGAAGATGCTGCGCTCGGGGACGGTGAAGGTCACGTCGCCCACGGCGCGCAGGCCGCCGAAGTCCTTCGTGACGTGCTTGAGCGTGAGCTCGGTCATGGCGTGCCTGCTTGCGCGTCCGGCGGCGCGTCGGGCGGGGTGTCGCCACCCTCGCTCGGCGGCGTCCCGCGGGGCTTGGGCGACGGCTTGGGCGACCTCTTCTTCTGGAAGAGCTCGCGCTCGCCGAGGAGCCCCTCGGGCCGCCAGATCATGAGCGCGATGAGCACCCCGGCGTAGATGATCATGCGCAGCGCGTTCAGGTCGAGCCAAGACGCCGAGCGCTTCAACGACTGGATGACGCTGGTCGACTGGATGGCCTCGATGGCCTTGATCGTGAACGTGATGAGCACGCCGCCGATGGCCGCGCCCGTGACGCTGCCGGAGCCGCCGAGGATGACCATGGTGATGGCGTCGAACGACGCCGCGAAGTTGTAGTTGTCGGGCTGCACGGTGGGCGTGCCGTCGCGGTTCATCGCCATGAGGCCGCCTGCGATGCCCGCCCCGACGGCCGCGATGACGAAGCTGCGGACCTTGTAGCGTGTGGGGTCGACGCCCACGGCGGCCGCCGCGATCTCGTCCTCGCGGAGGGCCCGGAGGGCCCGGCCCCAGCCTGAAAACTTGAGCCGATACGCCAAGATACCGAGCACGAGCGCGAGCCCGAAGATCCAGAACGGCCCGGCGTACAGGGGGACGCCCATGTTCTTCGGACCGGCGTAGCCGTTCTGCCCGCCGAGGCTCGTGATGGCCACGCTGAGCGCGTGGAAGAAGGGTCCCACCACGCCCTTCGGCCCGCCCACTTGGGCGAAGGCCTCGCCCACGGTCTGCTTCTCGCCGAGCTGCGCGGTCGCGATGAGCAGGCGCACGATCTCCGCGAAGCCGAGCGTCACGATGGCGAGGTAGTCGCCCTTCAGGCGGAGGCTGGGCAAGCCTACGAGGTACCCGAACGCGCCCGCGATGAGGGCCGAGGCGAGGAGGGCGACCGGCACCACGATGAACGAGCGCGCGAAGGTGGGATCGCCGCCCCCGAGCGCCTCGTGGAGGTGCGAGCTCACGACGGCGCTCGTGTAGCCGCCGAGGCCGAGGAACCCCGCGTGCCCGATCGAGAACTGGCCGGCCATGCCGTTGATGACGTTCAGCGAGAGGGCGACGAGCACGTTGCACGCCGCGAGCAACAGGAGCTGCCGAATGGAGCTGTCGGGGAGGATGCGATCGAGGGTGAAGTCGAGCACCGTGAACAGCACGAGCGCGCCGGCCATGAACGCCCAACCTCGCGCGCCGGCTCCGCCCCGCTTGCCCTCACCGACGCTGCCGCTGCTCCCTCCGCGGGGCTCGCCCGCCGGAGTCTTCCCCGATGCCATCGTGCGTCGGGTCTACCACGAAGCGGCCGCGTCGAACGCGACTTCGACGCGAGGCGCGCGCCCGCGCTTCCTCACTTCACGACGCGGAGGTACGGAGGGAGCTCGCGCTTGGGCTTGCCCGCGACGCGCGGCTGCGGGCTCGCGGGAGCGGGCGACGGGGCGGCAGGCGCCTCGCGCGCGGCGTCGGGCGTGGGCGTCTCCGCCGCCGCGGGCGGCGCCGGCTTCTTCGCCGCCGCGGGCTTCTTCGCCGCGGGCTTCTCGGCGGTCGAAGCGGGCTTCTTCGCCGCGGGCTTCTTCGCCGCGGGCTTCTTCGCCGCGGGCTTCTTCGCCGCGGGCTCCGTGCTCGCGGGCGCGGCGGGCTTCTTCGCGGGCTTCTTCGCCGCGGGCTTCTTCGCCGCGGGCTTCTTCGCCTTCGCGTCGGCGCGCGGCGCCTCCTCGACCTCGGGCGCCGACGGGGGCGCCGCGGGCACCGCGTGGAGCGCCGCGCGACGCTGCTGCTGCTGCTGCGCCTCGACGAGCTCCCGCGGGACGTCCTCCGGCCAGACGAGCCCCTGCCCGTCCTCGCCCGTGAGGGCGAACACGGAAGACCACGGCACGATGCAGAAGAACGGCGTGCGGTTGAAGCTCAGCGTGCAGCTCATTCCCTGGTCGTCGAACTTCAGGTCGTGGATGGGGACGGGCATGTTCATGCCCACCTGCAGCACGAGCTTGTGCTGGTTCTTGAACCCCATCGGGGTGACGACACCCTCGCGCCGCGGGTCGAGGTACACGAACACGCTAGTGCGCTCCAGGAGCGCCAGCGCTACGTCCTTCTTGGGGGGCAGCGGGGACGACATTCCCCCCCGCTCTTAGCGCGGGCGCGGGCGATACGCCACACTGAACCGGAGGTGAGCCCCGCAGGGGCGAACGAAGGTCGATGGCGCGCACGAGCCGCAGGCGCCGTCTCGCCATGCAACCGGAGGTGAGCCCCGCAGGGGCGAACGAAGGTCGATGGCGCGCACGAGCCGCAGGCGCCGTCTCGCCATGAGCGCGGTGGTAGCCTCCGCGCGTGCCGAGCGCTCCTCTCCACGTGCCGCCCATTCCAAACATTGTGCATGCATCGGTCTTCGACGCCTTCGGGTGGTGCGCGAGCGACACGCTCACGTGGGTCTCCGCCGACGGCCTCGGCGACCCCGCGCCTCCAGGGCCCGAGAACCCGCCCGGCCTCGGCTTCGTGCTTCGACCGCCGGAGGTCGACTTCTTACCCGCCGAGCTCGCGGCGCTGCACCTGCCGCGCGCTCCCCTCCCCGAGGGCGCCCGCATGCTCGCCCCGTGGGCGATCGACGACGCGACCGACCTCTTGTACGCGACGCGCACACCCCCGGGCGACGCGCTCTTCCTCGCCACCACGAGCCTCGCCGCGCTCTTCTGGGGCCTCCACGACTGGGCGCACTTTCACGCGCACGGCCCCTTCGAGGAGCGCGCGGCCACCGAGCTGCAGTGCGACGCGACCGCGCTCGTGTGGCTCCGCCTGAACGCCGACGTCACACGACTCTCCGAGGCCGCGTGGGAGCGCGCGCGGATCGCCGCCCTCGCCCTCTCCCGCGGCCGCTTCGCCGCGGAGGGGCTCTCGTTCGACCCCGAGGCGCTCTCGGCCGAGGCGCTGATCGCGCTGGCCGCGCGGGCGGTCGCGGGCGCGCGCTGCGCTACTTCGCCCGGAGCCGCCCCGTGATGCTCGCGTACTCGGTCTCGTAGTCGCCCTGGCTCGCGGCGATCACGGCGTGGGCCTCGTCGCGCCCGTACACGCGCGCGATCTCGACCACGTGCTCCTGCGAGCCGGGCGGCTGCTTGTAGGTGAGGAAGTAGTGGTGCAGGCGATCGATGAGCGCCTTCGGGCACTCCGCGAGGTCGCGCAGGTGGCCGTACACGTCGTCGCCTTGGAGCACCGCGATGATCTTGTCGTCGGCTTCGTCGCGGTCGACCATCAGCAGCCCGCCGATGGGCACGGCCTGCACGAGGATGTTGCCGTGGGGGATGTTGCGCTCGGTGAGGATGCAAATGTCGAGCGGATCGTCGTCGCCGCGCGTGCCGCTGCGACCGGTCTTCTGGTCGCAGAGGCCGCCCACGACGGGGCCGCACAGCGTCTGCGGGATGAAGCCGTAGAGCGTGGGGCACGTGTTGGAGAACTTCTGCGGCCGATCGACCTTGAGGATGCCCGTGGCCTTGTCGAGCTCGTATTTCACCGTGTCGGTGGGGACGATCTCCACGTACGCGGTCACCAGGGCCGGGGCCTTCGGCCCGATGTCCGGTCCGTGCCACGGGTGCGCGGCGAAGAGGTGCGAGAGGGCTTGCTCGAAGGGGCTACGACTCATGCCCGCACGCTAGCAGGCCGGCGGGCTCGACGAGGCCCGGACCGAGCGCGCGGTACGACCCCCACGCACATTCGACGACCGACCGCGGAGCCGAGCGCTCCAGGGTCTTGAAACCCGTCGGCGGCTCTGCGATTCTCCTAGAAGTCATGGCCAGTCAACCGCCCCGCCGGCGCTCTTCCGGTCGCATGCATGCGGTAGACTTCGACAGTGAAGCGACGAGCATCACGAACTTCAGCGAGCTGCAGCGCGAGATCGCCGCGCGCAAGCGGCAGGCGCTGCAGGCCTACCTCGTCGTGCTCACGGGGTCGAACGTCGGCGCGATGCACAAGCTCGAGGCCGCCGAGACGGTGCTCGGGCGCTCGAACCAGGCCGACCTGCGCCTCACCGACGACGGCATCTCCCGCCGGCACGCGCGCATCCTGAAGGCCGACGCCGACGTCGTCATCGAGGACCTGAACAGCGCCAACGGCACGATGGTCAATGGGGAGCTCATCACCCAGCGCGTGCTGAAGAACGGCGACAAGATCAGCATCGGCGCCAGCACCGTCGTGCGCTTCTCGTTCAACGACACGCTCGACGAGAGCTTCCAGCAGAAGATGATCGAGGCCGCCCTGCGCGACGGGCTCACCCGCGCGTACAACAAGCGGTACTTCCTCGAGCGCCTCGAGACCGAATACGCGTTCGCGAAGCGCCACCACGCCGAGCTATCCCTCCTGCTCTTCGACATCGATTTCTTCAAGAAGATCAACGATAGCCGTGGGCACCTCGCGGGCGACGCCGTGCTCATGGAGCTCTCCGGCGTCGTGCAGAGCATGCTCCGCACCGAGGACGTCTTCGCCCGCTATGGCGGCGAGGAGTTCGCCGTGCTCGCGCGCGGCACGTCGCTCGCGAAGGCCGCGCTGCTCGCCGAGCGCATCCGCGCCCGCGTCGAGGAGACCAACTTCAGCTTCGAGGGCATCTCCATCCCGGTCACCATCAGCGTAGGCGTCGCTGGCCTCCCCGAGACCCGCTGCGACGACGCCCAGCAGCTCGTCGCCGGGGCCGACACGGCCCTCTACGACTCCAAGCGCGGCGGCCGCAACCGCGTGACCCTGAAGGACATCCCGATCTAGCTAGTTCTCGTCCCAGAACAGTAAGTGCGCGGAGCCATTGAAACTTATCGC
>DAORJJ010000095.1:0-16112 GCA_035439005.1 Polyangiaceae bacterium
ACGCTGGGCGCCGTACGCCTCGCGCTGACCGATCGCTCCGGCGCGCCCGCGCCCAGCAGCGCCGAGCCCGCGCGTGCGAGCGCGCGGCTCGCGGCCGAGGTCCCCGAGGCACCCAGCGGCGTCGCGAGCGCGTCGGCGGCCCCGAGCGCGACGGCGTCCGCGTCCGCCGTGAGCTCGTCGGCACCCGCGAAGACGGCACTTCGAGGCTCGACTCAGGCTGCCTCGACTCAGGCTGCCTCGACTGCCCAGGCGACAGCCCAGCCCACGCCTTCCTCGACCGCGGCCGCACACCCCACTTCGTCAGGGGCGACTCCCGCGCCGCCGGCCGTCCCCCCGGCGTCCCAGCCGAAGCCGAGCTGCGATCCCTGGTTCATCCTCGAGGACGGCAAGAAGCGCCGAAAGCCATGGTGCTGACGTGGCTGACGTGGCTGACGTGGCCGACGTGGCCGACGTGGTGAGTCGACAAAGGCAGCGCCGGAGGGCCGTGTTCGCGGCGCGCTGCTTCGCCGCTGCGCTCGCGCTGCTCGCGTCTACGCCCGCGCGCGCCGCGGTCCCCGCGTGCGACGCCGCCTACGAGCAAGTCCAGACCGAGCGCGCGGCCGGGCGGTACACGAAGGCGCGCGAGGCCTTGCTCTTCTGCGCGCGGCCGGCGTGCGGGCCCGAGCCCGGGAGCCCCGGCTCCATCGAGCGAGACTGCGCGGCGTGGCTCGAGGAGGATCTGCTCAAGACCCCGACGATCGTGCTCGGCGCGCGCGACGAGAGTGGCGCCGATCTGCGGGACGTCCGGGTGACGATGGACGGAGGCGCTGTGGCGCTGCCGCTCGACGGCAAGCCGCTGGAGGTCGACGCCGGAGAGCGGACCTTCGTCTTCTCGAGGCGCGGTGTGAATGTGACTCGCGGGGTCATCGCGCGGTACGGCGAGCGGGGGATCCCGCTCGTCGTGACGATCACGACCGGCGCCGGGCGAGCGCCAGGCCTGGCTCCGACGAGGCCAGGTTCGTCGGCCGCCGTCGGCGTGTCGCCGCTCCGTGTCGCCGGGCTCGCCGCGGCCGCCGCGGGCCTCGTAGGGCTCGGGATCGGGACGGGCTTCGCGGTGGTCGCGGAGGCCGCGAACCGCGACGCCATGTGCGATCCGACCGATCTGTGCGAGCTGCCCGAGCGGCGACGCGACGCGCAGCGCGCGGGCGGCGTCGCGACCGTCGCGTTCTTCACGGGGGCCGGGCTCGTGCTCGGGGGCGTAGTGCTCGCGCTCGTCGCGCCCCCACGCCGGGCCGGCACCGTGGCGCTGCGGCTTGGCCCGCTCGTGGGGAGTCAGGCAGGTGTCGCGTTGGCGGGCACGTTCTGAAGAGCGCGCCCGCGCCCGCGCCCCCAAGCTCGAATCAAGCCTATTTGCAGTCGGTCGCGCTCCCACATTCGAAGTCGACCCAGGTCACGACGCCCGCCTGGATCGGGAGGGGCGACGCGTCGCAGGGCGTGCACGTCCGCCCCGCCGGCGTGGTGATCCCGAAGGCGACGCTGGCCGACGCGGTCACGTCTCCGAGGAGGAGCGTGCTCCCGCCGCCGCCCACGACCGTGATCGTCGACGACACCGGATTATCCATCGCGTCGAGCGCGATCCCATAGCCCGGCGTGAGGGGCGCGCCCCCGCTCGTGAGCGTGGAGCCGTACCCCCCAACCGCCGCGTTGCGAAAGTCGACCTCCACGATGCCCTTCGCGGCGTCCGGCGTGTGACCGAGCGCGATCGCCGCCTGCCGCTCGGGGGGGCCTGCCAGATAGAGCGTTCGGATCCGGTTGCTGTCCCCCACGACGAGCCCTCGGATCATCGGGAGGACCCCCGCCGCGGTCGCCGCCGCGGGGGGCGTCACCTTGACCACCACGGCCGCGCCCACCGGGACAGTCAGCTTGAAGTCTCCGCTGGCATCTGTGGTTGTGGTCGCGGCGGACGGCGAGAGGACGGACACGGTGGCGCCGACGACCGGCTGGCCGTCGTACTCGACGTGCCATCCCGTGACGCGGGTCACCACGAAGGCGTCCGCGGCGTCCGCGGCGTCTGCGGGCGCCACGGCGTCTGCAGCGTCTACGGGCGCCACGGCGTCTGCGGCGTCTACGGGCGCCACGGCGTCCGTGGGTCGCGCCACGTCGACCGCAGGGCCGTCCGCGATTGGCGAGTCCGTCGAGGCGTCTCCCGCGCCACCGACGCTGGTCGTGGTGCACGCCGACCACCCGACGGCCGCAACCAACGTGAAAAGAGACGACCCCACGCCCACGATCCCCCGCCCATTTTTCATTCCACCACCGTACATGGTGTTTCGGTCGCCCGGGTACCTTTCGCGACGAGCGCGCGTGCGAGGAGGTGATACCGTGTCTCTCGCGGGGGGCGCACGTAGGAGGCGAGTGGGGAGGGTGGCGAACGCGCGAGGTCCAGTCGTCGCCGCGATCTCCTTGTTAGGAGTCGTTGGCGCCTGTTTCTACGCTGAGCCACGCGAGAGATCCGTCGATGGGGGAGGCCCCCCCGTCGACGGCGCTCCGGCCGCGACGCCGACCGACGCGGACTCGCCGAGCGACGCCGGCGTGCCCACGTGTCCAGACGAGGCCGGGTGCACGCTCCCGCGCGTCGTGCAGATCGCGGCCGGCGGCTCCCACACTTGCGCGCGCCTCGCCGACGGCTCGCTCCGGTGCTGGGGCGCCAACAGCCGCGGGGAGCTAGGAAACGGCACAACGACCGACCGACTCCGCCCGACGCCGGTCGTGGGCGTCTCCGCGGCGACCGACGTCGCGGTCGGCGGCGGCCACTCGTGCGCGATCACTCGAGACGGGGCGGCGTACTGCTGGGGCGCCAACGGCGCGGGGTCCGTGGGCGACGGCACCTTCGACGACCGCGCGACTCCCCAGCGCGTCCGTGAGCTGCCCCCGGTCGTGAAGCTCGCGTGCGGTGGGCACTCCTGCGCCCGCGCCGCGTCGGGCGCCGTTTTTTGCTGGGGAATCAACCAGAACGGTCAGCTCGGGGACGGCACCCGCGGCGCGCGGGCGGTCGCGACCCCCGTGCTCGCCCCCGCGGGAGCCGACGGAGACGCCGGCGCGCGTGCTCTCACAGGGATCACGAGCCTCAGCGTGGGTGGGACTCACATGTGCGCGCTCGACGGCGCTGGGCACGCGCTCTGCTGGGGCTCTTCGTCGCTTATCGGCGTCGCCTCCGGGGGCCGCGAGACGAACCGCCCGATCCAGCTCGAGTGGACGGGGTTTCTGTCTCTCTCCGCGGGCGCCGAGCACACCTGCGCGCGCATGGCCGATCGCGCCGTCCGGTGCTGGGGGAGCGACGCTGTGTACCAGCTGGGGACCCCCACTCCGCACGCCGCGCCCGAGTCGGTCCCCAACCTGCCGCCCACGACGGACGTGTGGAGCGGCGACTCGCGCACCTACGCCCGGCTTGAGGACGGCGCGATCTGGGCGTGGGGGCGGCTCCCGCTCGGATCCGCCGACGGGGGCCCGCCGGTCGAGCTCCCCGCGCTGAGCAGCGTCGCGGAGATCGCGGTCGGCGAGTCGCACACGTGCGCGCGGTTCACCGACGGCACCGTCCGGTGCTGGGGCCAGAATACCTATGGCCAGCTCGGAGATGGCACTCGCGAGGACCGCCGATTACCTACTCCGGTGGCGTGGTGAGGCGACTCGCGGGGCACAGGAGCCGCGGGATCCTCGGGATTCGCGGGCGCGGGCTCCGCGAGATGGCGCTCGCCGTCGTCGCGCTCGCGTGCGCTTACGGCGCGTGCTGGTACGGAGATCCCCGCGCGAGACCGCCCGACGCGTCCGCGGCCACCCCGGGAGCCGATGGCGGTGAGGAGGCCGAGCCGCGCGACGCCGCTCCGGAGGACTGCGCGCGCCTCGACGCGTGCGCCTCTTCGGACGCAGGCGACGCCGGCGACGCCTGCGCGCACGCGGCGGCCGCCGAGTGGGCCCGAATCATCACGAACACGCCGCCCCCCGGGCGCTCGAGCGCGCGCCTCGCGTTCGATCCGAGCGACCAGAGCCTCGTGCTCTTCGGTGGCGATGTGGGGAGCGGCGCCGAGACCACGCTCACGAGCGAGACGCTCCGACTCACCGGCAACATCTGGGCCGCGCTCGATCCCCCGCGGAGGCCGTCGGCCCGAATGGACCACGCGATGACGACGGGCGAGGGGAGCGTCTTTCTGTTCGGCGGCCAGGGCGCGTCCGAGCTCAGCGCCGAGCTCTGGGAGTGGACCGGCACGACGTGGAAGGAGCTCTGCACGAACGTGGAGTGCCGCGCCACCAGGCCCTCCGCGCGCGCCACGGCGGGCCTCGCCTACGACACCGAGCGTCGTCGACTCGTGCTGATCGGCGGGAGAGGGGAGCGCGGCCCCGCGGACGACACATGGGAGTGGGACGGCGCGGCGTGGACACGCGTCTGCGGCGGGCCCCTCCCGTCGTGTGGATTCGTCGCGTCGGACGCGCTCTTCGGCGGCGCCATCTACGACCCTGTCCGCAGGCGCACGGTGTTCCTGCACGAGCATGTGCCGAGCCTCACCTACGAATACGACGGGGCCGGGTGGGCCCGCGTCTGGAGCGTCGCCGCGCCGCCCTTCCCAGGGGGGACCTTTGGACACGTCGCGGGGAGCGCGTACGACCCGCTCCGACGCGTGATGGTCTCGCTCGGGCACTCCGCTGCTGGGGATTTGCGCGCGTGGGAGTGGAACGGGGTGTGCTGGTGGGACACGACCTCCCAGCCACTCGCCTTCGATGTGCACCAGTCGGCGATCGCGTACGACGTGAAGAACGCGCGCCTCGTGCGCGTCGGGGGACGGAGCCTCACGGTCTCGGGCGCGTTCGAGCGCGAGGCCTTCGAGCGTCCTTCGCGCTGAGCTGCGGAGGAGTCATCGTGCGGTGTCACGGTCGACTGCGCCGGTGCGGTATTCCGCAGTGGTCACGTTCATTCGGGTCTCCCCGCCGAGGCCAATCCACGCGGACTGGGCGTCAGTTCGCGAAAATGTGACCCAACTCCGTGATTTCCACGCTACCGCGCGGCGCGCAGATGCGTTCAGGATGGACGGACGAAGGGGAGGACGATGACCATCATGAACGGACGGGATCGAGGGCCCGAGGGGGCGGCTGCGCCAAGAGTGAGCACCATTCGCGCGCCCGCGCCCGCGCCCGCGTTCGCCCGCGGGGAGGCCGCAGGCCGCACACAGCGCGTGGATCCTCGCGCCGAGCAGACGACCTCGGAGGAGCTGCACGCCAGCTCGGCGCGGTGCTCGACGCGATCCCTGGGCCCGCGCTGCTCGTGACTGCGGAGGGCGGTCTCGTCGCGTCCAACGCCCACGCGCGCCAGTGGCTCGAGAGCGCCGGCGCCCGAGAGGAGGCGCTTCGCGCGGCGCGGTGGAGGCGATCGACTGCCGATCTCGCCCTCACCGCGATCGACGGCGCGAGCGGGGTCGTCCTCCTCGTTCGGCCTCCGGGTGATCCGTCGGACGCGCCGGCGGCGACGAGCCCGAGCGATTGGCACCTCACTCCACGCGAGCAGGACATCCTCTCGCTCCTCGTGGACGGCCGCTCGAACCGCACGATCGCCGCCGCGCTCGACGTCGGAGAACGCACCGTGGAGACGCACCTCAGCGCGATGTTCGGGAAGGCCGGCGTCGCGTCCCGAGCCGAGCTCGTCGCGCGCGCGCGCCGCGCGTGATCGGCGCGCTGGCGCCTCGACCCCCCATCTCACACCCGAGGTCGGCGCGCCCGGAGCTACGCCACTTCTGGCGTAGTACGCCAGTTCTGGCGCGCCACTTGTGGCGTAGTGTCGGTCACGCGGTGCCACAAACCCTCGCGACCGCGCTGGCACCGTTCCTGCTTAGGGGTCTGCATGAACCAAAGCCCACGCAGCGGAGAGCGCGATCCCGCCGAGCGGCCCACGCGCCGGGTCCCCCGGCCCGCGGTGGTGGAGGAGACCCCCGTCCCGCCCTCGGCGAACCTCCCCTCCTTCGGCGACGGCCTCGCTCCGCCCCCGCCCTCGTCCGGCCCCGCCCCGTCGCTCTCGACGCCCTCGGACGACAAGGCGCTCGTCTTCGCGGTCCTCGAGGAGCGCGGCTGGGCCTGGCGCGACGGGGCGCTCTACGCCCCCAACGAGACGCTCTGGCTGGAGCGCGAGGCGCCGTGGAACGGGCATGTCCGCGCCTTCCGCGAGCGCGTCGCGGCGCGCGCCACGCGCATCATGATGACCGACGTGCGCGGAGACGCCGAGCGGGCGATCGAGGCCGAGCGCGCCCTCGCCGACACGCTCAGCCTCGTCGCCGTCCTCGACACCCTCTTCGTGACGCTCGCCCTCCGCGAAGGCGCGAGGGAGCGCCTGCGGGCGCGCACGCTCGTGTGAGCGCCGTGTGCACGCGGCGCCTCGCCTGTGCAAGTGGCTGCACGGCTGCGCGGCTTTGCGCCTCGAGAGGCGTCAGTCCGCGGGGTGGAGCCGGTAGACCACCGCCACGACCACGACCACCCACAGCACCAGGTTCAGCACGAACGGCATGTCGCGCAGCATGTCCTGGGTGGGTGACTCGGCGCGCTTGCCCGCGCCCGCCTTGCCCGACACCAGCATGAGGAAGCGGAGAATGCCGAAGAGCGTGAACGGCGCGGTCATCCAGAGGCTGTCGGACTTGAAGAACGCGCGCGTGGCCGGGTCGAGCGTGTAGGCCACGTAGGTGATCGCCGTGGCCGTGCCGGTGATGCCCAGCGCGATGTTGAGCGAGGTCTTGGAGTAGGCCTCGAGGGCCGAGCGCTGCTTGCCCGCGTGCTCGCCCTCGAGCTCGTGCCGGCGCTTGCCGAAGCCGAGGAACAGGGCGAGGAGCGCCGTGCAGGCGATCATGTAGGTGGAGATCTTCGGGGTGTGCGTGGCGTACCCGCCCGCGAGCACCCGCAGCACGAACCCGAACGCGATGAGGCCCACGTCGAGGAACGCCACCTTCTTCAGCTTGAAGCTGTAGGCGAGGTTCTCGAGGAAATAGACCAGCGCGACGGCCGCGAACCGCACGTCGAGGCGGAGGGCCACGCCGAGCGAGATGACCACCAGGGTGGCCGCCATGATCTTGGCCATGCCCTCGGGCACCTCGCCGCTGGCGATGGGGCGCTCGCGCTTGACGGGGTGGATGCGGTCTTGCTCGACGTCGACGAGGTCGTTGATGGTGTAGACCGCGCCCGCGAGCAGGCAGAAGACGAAGGTAGCGAGCAGCGCCCGCCCGGTGACCACGAGGTTCAGCGCGGGGACGCCGTCCGCCGAGACGAACACGTCTCGGTGGAAGAACATGGGCGCCAGCACGAACAGGTTCTTGACCCACTGGTGGGGGCGAATCGTCTTGAGCAGGCCTCGGACCATGCGAGCCGATGGGTATACCAACGCCGGCCTACCGGCGGCCAAACATTCGCGCCAGGCGGCCCGAAAACGACCGCCGAGGCCTAGGCGCTCCTTGACGTGACGGCGGTGCGGGGCCGAAAACCTTGGGGGTGAAGTCCCGAACCGTCCACGGCGCGCGACGCGCTGGGCTCGCGCTTGTCCTCTCCGCCCTCTCCGCCTGCGCCTCCGCCCTGGTCGCGCCCGCGCCGCGCGTCGCCGCCGCCGCGCCCGGCGCGCGCCTCGGCGACCGCCTCGAGAAGCTGGGGCGCCTCCGCGACGAGGCGCACCGGGCGCAGGGCCCCCGCGTCTACGCGGCGCTGCGCTCGCTGTGGCTCGAGTACGACCAGGGCGATCCCGCCGAGCTCGAAGAGGCCCTCCGCGAGCTCGCGACCGACCGCGCGCTCTCGCCGCCGGCCCGAGTCTACGCCGGGCTGCTCGAGGCCTACGCTCGCCGCCGTCGCGGCGATTTCGACGGGGCGCGCGCACAGGTCGCGCGGCTCGGCTACGTCGGCAAGTGGCTCGTGGCGGGCCCGTTCGACAACGAGGGCAAGGCCGGCTTCGCCCGCGTGTTCGGCCCCGAGGAAGACCTCCGCGAGCCGCTCTCCTTCGGGCGCACCTACGACGGCAAGGAGCGCCCGGTGCGCTGGCGCGCCGTCCCCGACGTGGCCCAGTTCGGGTGGCTCGACGCCGGCGCCCTCGTGCGCCCCTCCGAGAAGGCCTGCGTGTACGCGACCTCTTTCGTGCAAGATACACGCAAAGGCCAGGGCGCGCGCACCGTGTCGCTGTGGCTCGGGAGCGCGGGCGCCACGAAGGTGTTCTGGAACGGCGAGGCCGTCCTCGAGGACACGAAATACCGCTCGCTCGACGCCGAGCGCTTCGCGACCCGCGTGGTGCTCCGCGAGGGCGCGAATCGCCTCGTGGTGAAGACCTGCGGCGACGAGGACGGCGCGCTCTTCTCCCTGCGCGTCGGCGCGGCGGACGGCGGCGTCGAGCCCTTCGTGCGCGCCTCGGCTGACCCCGCCCTGGCGAGCGAGGCGGCGGCGCAGCGCTTCAAGAAGGACGCCACGCGGGTCGCGGGCGGCACCCTCGAGGGCCCCATCACCGCCTTCGAGCGCCTCGCGAAGAGCGAAGACCCCGCGCTGCTCGAGGCCTACGCGCGCTACCTCGCGCTCACCGCCTCCGACGACCCGGCCGAGCACGCGGCGCGCGCCCACGCCCGCAAGGCCGCCGACAAGGCGCCCACCATCGCGCGCCTCCTGCTCGCCAGCGAGCTCACCGAGGGCCGCAACCAGACCGCCACCTTCCTCGATCGCGCCGAGGAGCTCGTCCGCAAGGGCGGGGCCAGCGTGCCTGTCGAGGAGCGCGTCGACGTGCTGCTCGCGCGCGCCGCCCACGCCCGCTCCGGCGCCAACTTCCGCGACGCCATCCCCTCGTACGACAAGGTGCTCGCGCTCGACCCCGACAACGTGCGCGCGACGCTCGCGCGCGTGGAGCTCTACTCCGAGGCCAACCTGAAGGAGACCGCCCTCGCCCTGCTCGAGCGCGCGCTCTCGCGTCGGCCGAAGTCGGTCGCCCTGCTCCGCGCGACGGCGAGCTCGCTCGAGGACCTGAGCCGCACGAGCGAGGCGGAGGCCGTGGAGGACCGCTACGCCGCGCTCCGCTTCGACGACCCGCACATCGCCCAGGGCAAGCTCGACGTGGCCCTCGCGAGGCGCGACAAGGCCGCCGCGGGGCACTGGGTCGACCGCCTGCTCGCCGCCAACCCCGACAGCGCCCTCACCCTCGGGCACGCCGCGCGCGCGTACGTCGCCCTCGGCGACCGCCCGAAGGCGATCGCCTCGTACCGCCGCGCCCTCGATCTCGCCCCCGAGGACACCGACGCGATGCGCGCGCTCGCGAACGTGTACGCCGTGGGGGGCGCCACCGACGAGCAGCTCCGCCTCCTCCGCAAGGTGCTCGAGCTCCGCCCTCAAGAGAAGGACGTGCGCGAGTACGTGGCCCACACCGAGCCCGAGAAGCCGCGCCCCGACGAGGTCTACACGCGCCCGGCGAAGGAGTTCCTCGCCCTCCGCGGGCCGCGATCGGCGCACGCTGGTCGACCTCCAGGTGACCACCGTGTTCCCCAACGGGCTCGCCAGCCGCTACCACCAGGTGGTCTACCAGCCGCTCACCGACTCGGCCGCGGCGCAGGGCCGCGAGTACGCCTTCGGCTTCGAGGCCGACACCGAGACCGTGCAGCTGCGCGGCGCGCGCGTGTACCGCAAGAACGGCCAGGTCGACGAGGCCGCCGAGAGCGGCGACGGCCCGGCCGACAACCCGCAGATCGCGATGTACACGAGCCAGCGCGTCTATTACGTGCACTTTCCACGTTTGTTCCCCGGCGACGTGGTCGAGCTGCTCTACCGCACCGAGGACGTGGCCCCGCGCAACGCCTTCGCCGACTACTTCGGCGAGGTGGTCTACATGCAGAGCCAGGAGCCCGTCGCGTACGCCGAGTACGTGCTCATGACGCCCAAGTCACGCACGTTCCACTTCAACGAGCCCGCCATCCCCGGGGTCGTGCGCACGGCCACGGAGCAGGGCGATCAGCGCGTGGAGCGCTTCGTCGCGCGGAACCTCGCCCCCGTCGACCCCGAGCCGCTCCAGCCCCCGTTCGCGTCGTTCCTCGGGCACGTCCACGTGTCCACGTACAAGTCGTGGGACGACATGGGCAAGTGGTACTGGGGCCTCGTCAAGGACCAGTTCGTCGCCGACGACGAGGTGAAGCGCCGCGTCGCCGAGGTCACGCGCGGCCTCACGACCGAGGCGGAGAAGGTGCGCGCCATCTACGACTACGTCGTGCAGCGCACCCGCTACGTGGCCCTGGAGTTCGGCATCCACGGCTTCAAGCCGTACCGCTGCGCGCAGATCTTCGCGCGCGGCTTCGGCGACTGCAAAGACAAGGCGACGCTCATCGTCACCATGCTGAAGGAGGCGGGCATCCCCTCCACCATCGTGATCTTGCGCACCGGCATGCGCGGCGACTTCGAGTCGTCGCCCGCGAGCCTCGCCCCGTTCGACCACGCGATCGCCTACGTGCCGTCGCTGGACCTCTACCTCGACGGCACGGCCGAGTTCACCGGCTCGCGCGAGCTGCCCTCCATGGACCGCGGCGCGCTCGGCTTGCGCATCCACGAGGGCAAGCCCGTGCTCGTGCACCTGCCGGAGCCCCCTCCGGAGGCGAGCGTCACCTCGCGCAAGGTGGAGGCCACCATCGCCGCGGACGGCTCCGCGCAGCTCGAGTGGCGCGGCGACGTGACAGGCGTCCACGCGGGCGGCTGGCGAGGCCGCTACCACTCGCTCTCCACGCAGAAGAAGCGCGTGCAAGAGGACCTCGCGAACGAGTTCCCCGGGCTCGAGCTCGCGCAGGTGACCGCGAACGACCTCGAGAAGATCGAGGAGCCCGTGGCCATCCGCGCGCGCGGCAAGGTCTCTCAGCTCGTGCGCAAGGACGGGGCCACCATGACCGTGTCCGCCGGCCCGCGCGAGCACATGGTGCGCGAGTACGCGACCCTCTCGGCGCGCAAGCGCGACATCCGAATTTTCGCGCTCACCACCGACGAGACCGACACCACGCTGCACCTGCCGGCGGGCTCGAAGATCACAGGTCAGCCGCGCCCGGCCAAGGGCGACTCGCCCTTCGGCTCGTACCAGGTCGAGGTGGAGGTCAGCGGCGCGCAGGTGCGCACGAAGACGCGCGTCGCGCTGAAGAAGTCTCGCATCGCCGCCGCCGAGTACCCGGCCTTCCGCGCCTTCTGCGAGGAGGTCGACCGGGCGCTCGGCCAGCGCGTCACGTACACGCGCAACTGACGTCGCGCTCAGCCGGTGGTGGCGGTGAGCTCCGCGACCTCGCGGTACTTGGCGGTGACCCGCGCGAGGTGCGCGAGGGCGAGGGCGACGACGCCCACGTCGTCGAGCCAGCCGAGCACCGGGACGATCGCCTCGGGGATGAGGTCGAAGGGCATCACCACGTAGACCACCGCGAACAGCACGAAGGCCTTGCCGAAGAACGAGGCGTCTTTGTCGCCGAAGTAGCGCTTCACGGCCGACAGGCGGCCGACCTTGGCGAGCGAGGAGCGCGAGGGGCGAGCGAGGGAAGCGCGAGACAGGTTCGACATGCGGGGCCTCCTTCGGGCAAACGTTCCCCAAGAACGTAAGGCGCTACGCCGCGGGCGCAAGCGCGTGCCGCGTGCGCGGGCCGCGGTCAGTCTTCGACGACGAAGGTGGCGCGCCCGACGAGCTGGCCGTCTTCGGTCTCCACGTCGACCGACCACGCGCCCACGAGCAGCGCGGGGAGGTTGTCGCCCGAGAGGCGCGAGCGGAGGCGCACCGACCCGGCGGGCCCGGGCACGCGCGAGGTCTCCTCGTGGGCGCGCACGACCTCGTGGCCGTTGTGGCGCCACACGTGCCGGAGGCGATCGCCGCGCCCGCCGGGCACGACCACGTCGGTGACCGCCTGGAGCTGCTGGATGACCGAAGGGTGGAGCGAGCGCACCTCCATCGCGAGCCGCCCGTCCGCGAGGGTCATCGGCCCGACCGAGGCGCGCGACAGGTACATCGGCACCGGCGGGATGAACGTGCGCGCGGCGTAGGCGACGAGCACCGCGACGCCCGCCGAGGCGCCGATCGCCAGCAACACGCCGCGGCGCCGGTACGCGGCGAGCTCGAGGTTCATGGTCCAGAACGCGAGGGTCGTGATGCCCGCGGCGATCATGAGCGACGTGAGCGTGCGGGTGTCCGGGAAGAGCGCCGGCACGATCAGGTTCACGCACCCGAAGAGCGCGACGCCGTGGAAGAGCGACGCGAGCGCCACCCAGCGCAGGAGCACGCGATCGAACACCACGTCGAGCGTGGAGAGCAGCGCGCACGCGGCGATGAGCGCCACGAACCACCCGTTGCGCGAGTCGAGCGTGGTCGACTTCCAGTAGAACGGGAGCAGGAAGAACAACATGCCCTGGTAGAGGTTCTTCAGGGCGTAGGTGAGCGCGTAGAAGCGGAGCTTGGTCTTGGTCTCCGCGCCCTCGAGCGACGCCTGCGCCTTGCCCGAGCCGTGGAGGCGGAAGAAGAGCAGCACGAGGAGCCACGCGCCGCCCGCGGAGATGGCGAGCAGGCGCGCCTGCTGAAAGCCCTTCTGGGCGAAGAGCACGACCCCGGTGCCGAGGCAGAGCGCGTACGCCGAGTGCAGCCACCAGAGCTTCCTGCCGTGGCGGGCGAGGAACGCGCGCGCCTTGTCGCGGAGTCCGAGCGGCACCGGGGCCACCGCGCGCGGCGCCTGCGACCTCGTCTCGCGCGCCGCGGGCTGCGCGGCGGCGACCGCGCCGGGGCCAGGGGTCTCGGCGGACACGAGCAGCTCGCCGACGTCCGTCGGGCCGGGGGGCTCGGCGTGAGGCGCGCGCTCGTCCACGTCGCTGTGAGTTAGCGCGTTTCTCGCGAGGGGCACAGCCGCGCTGCGCGCACGGAGCGTGAGGCGCTCACGGAGCGGGCGGCTCCTGGGCGGCCTCGGCGGCCTCGGCGGCCGTCGGGAGCGGGGCCTTCGCGCGGAGCGACAAGTAGGGGATGACCCCGAGCACGCACGGGGCGATCTGGCCGAAGAAGAACACGTTGAACACGTCGGCGCCGTGCTGGAGCGACACCGCGGCGAAGAGCTTCTCGAAGGCCATGTGCCCCACGCCCATGCCGGCGGCGGACACGGGCAGCATGAGGCTCAAGAGCCCGATGGGGTAGATGGTGGCGATCGCGCCGAGGGTGACCTCTTGGTGCCCGACGACGGCGGCGAGCAACATGAAGAAGAGCATGTTGGTGCCGTGCAGGGCCATGCTGAGGCCGAGCGACGCGAGGAGCAGCGCGGGGCGCGCCGACACGAGGCGGAAGCTGGCGACGAGCTTCTGGACGAGCAGCGCGACGCGCGACGTGCTGCCCGCCGCGAGCGCCTCGAGCCGCTCGCCGTACGAGCGCATGACCAGCACGAACACCGCCGGGCCCACGACGAAGCCGGCGCCCAGCAGCAACACGAGGGAGATGAGCGGGCGGAAGAGCTCGTCCTGCCAGAGCGTGCGCCCGCGCACGAGCACCACGATGAGCCCCACCGTGATGAGGCCCGCGAGCCCGACCACGCGCTCGACGAACGCGACGAGGAGCAGGCCCGCGCGGCGCTCCTTCGGCTCGTCGCGCGCGACGTAGAGGGCCTTCAGCACGTCGCCGCCCACGTTGCCGGGGATGACCACGTTGAAGAACAGCGACACGAACTGGAGCGACACCGAGCGCCAGAAGCCCACGTGCGCCCCCGAGAGGCTCACGAGCATGCGCCAGCGCACCGTGGCGATGAGCACCGAGGCGGTGCAGAAGACGACAATGTTGAGCAAAAACAGCCACTTGTGCTCGAGGAAGACCCCGAGCGCGCGCATGTCGAGCGCGCCCTTGCGCACGAGCCACGTGAGCAGCGCGCCGGTGAACGCGAGCTTCGCGAGGAACGCGACGCGCTGTTTGGTCTTCGGGGTCATCGCCGCGCCGAGGCTACTCCTTCGGCCCCTCGTTGTACCCTCGGGGCCGGTGCTTCGGGTCGACGCCCTTGTGGGTCTCGCCGTTCGCGACGATGTCGTTGGTGAGCCACTCGAGCCACGAGCCCGGGTGGCGCGCGGCGATCGCGCGGAGCTCGGCGCGCGTCTGTGACTCGGGCGGGGTGGGCTCGCCGGCCTCGGCCTTCGGCGGCGTGATGAGCTTCTCGTCCCATAGGCACTGCAGCCCCAGCGACAGCAGGTTCACGTCGTTCTGCGCCATCTCGAAGCCCTTCTTGTAGTGGGGCCAGGCCTCGGGCGCGCGGTGCATGCGGCAGAGCGTGTCGCCGAGGTAGATGCTCGCCATCGGCCACTCCGGCGCGAGCTCGAGCGCGATGACGTTCGCGGCGCGCCGGGACTCGAGGTCACCGCGCGCCCCCTTCATGACCGAGTAGTTGAGGTGCGCCTTGGCGCTGCGAGGCACCGCCTTGCGCGTGGCGTCCCAGAAGGTGAGATCGGTCGTGTAGTCGTTCGCGTGGAGGCGCGCGGCGACGCTCTGGAAGAGGGTGAACGCCGCGACGAAGAGCCCCACCGCGTGGGCGCGTCGGAGGCCTATCTTCTGGCGCACGGTCTCCCACGCGCCGCCGGCGGGCGGGGCGACGTCGAGGGCGCGCGCGCGCTCGAACGCGCGCACCGCGGCGATCGCCAGGAGGATGCTCGTGCCGACCACGGGGAAGTACCAGAAGCGCTCCGCGCGCACGGTGGGCAGCACGATCGGGATGTTCGACACGGGGAAATACGAGGCGATCACCCACACGAGGCTCACCGCCACGAGCGGGCGGTAGTCGACCTGGTCGGGTGCGACCTCGAGGCTGCCGGCGACCACCGCGGGCGCGGGCTCCGCCGGCTCGCGGTACGGTGAGTCGGCGGCGGGCTTCGTGGCCTCGGCGGGCTTCGCCTTCCCGGCGCGGTACGACCGCAGCGCGAGGGCCGCCGCGACGGGGAGCGGGAGGATCATGCAGAGTGCACCCAAAACGCTCTCGGGGAAGACGAGCGTGGCCGGCACCGGCTCCTGCGGCGACGAGTAGTCGCCCGACAGGGTCTTCGGGAACACGACCTGGCCGAGCCCGCGCCAGTAGACGCGGAGGGCGCCGGCGATGCGGTGGGGCGCGTCGGTGGCGGCGAGCGGGTTGTTCAGGAGGTCGCGCGGCAGCACGGGCTGCCCGTACCAGCGCATGAGCGCCGCGAACGCGCGGTGCGAGGCCGAGCGCCCCTCGTTCGCCGCGGCGGTGAACGCGGGCGGCACGGCCGCGGGGAAGAGGCGCCGCCGCGTCTCGACGTAGAAGACGAACGCCGCCGCGGCCGCCACGAAGGCGACGAGCACGCGGACCACGCGCCGCGGCTTCTCGGGGAACAGATCGCGCGCCGTGGCGAGCGCGAAGAGCGGCACCATCGGCACGCACACGAGGGCGCTCTCCTTCGAGTAGAGCCCGAAGAGCGTGGCGAGGAAGACGAGCGGGCCCATGGCCGGCAGCCGCGTGGTGAGCGCGAGCAGTGCGAGCAGGCACCCGAACGTGCCGAACACGTCGGAGATGCCGACCACGCCGCTCACCGCTTCGGTCAGCACCGCGGAGGCCACGAGGAACATGCCCGCGAGCCACGAGACGCCCTTCCGCTTCGTGACGCGCCACACGATGATCGTGAGGAGCGCGCCGTTGGCGCCGTGGAAGAGGACGTTCACCCAGTGGTGCAGGAACGGGTTGTGCTCGCGCGCGCCGCACATCCACAAGAAGCGCCACACGAGGTTCGGGATGGGCCGGTAGGAGCCGATGCTGCGCTCGGGGCCGAGCCCCCAGAAATCGCGGTGGAACGCGTCGAACCAGCCGAACTTGGGGTGCGCGTCGGCGACGCTGCGCACGTAGGGGTTCGCGAGCAGCGCCTCTTGCTCGTCGAAGATGAAGTTCGTGCGGAACGGGTGCCGCGTGAACAGGAACATCGACAGGAAGCAGAACGGCACCAGCGCGGCGAGGAACTGCGGATCCTCGCCGAGGAAGTAGTCGCGCAGCCACCGGAGCGCGCGCGTGGGCAGCGGCTCGCGCGGCGTGGTGTCTTGGGCGGCCTTTGGGTCGGCCGGTGCAGGGGTGGGGGAGGGGTCGGCCGGCGGCGCCGAAGAGGGTTCGGCGGGTGCAGCGGGG
>DAORJJ010000096.1:0-16016 GCA_035439005.1 Polyangiaceae bacterium
CCTACGCCCCCGCCGACGACGACGAGGCGGAGGCCGCCCTCGCGAGGCTCGACGGCGAGGCCCTCGCCGCCACGCCGCCGGACGAGGACGAGGAGGACACCGGGACCCTGCGCGCGCCCTACCGCTGGGAGCGGCTCGTCGTCGAGGCGGCCGTCATCGGCGGGCGCGACCGGTGGGAGCGGAGGCTCGCGGGCCTCCGCGCGGAGCTCCGGCAAAAACATGCACTCTACACCGATGACGGCGACGCGCGCGCCGAGCACGCGGCCCGGGATCTCGCGTCGGTGGAGGAGCTCGAGGCGTTCGCCCTCCCCCTCCTCGGCGACCTCGACCGCCTGACCCTCCCGGCCTCGTGGCCCGAGTGGCTCGCGCGCCTGACCGCCCTCGCGGAGCGCGCCCTCCGGCGGCCCGAGCGCGTCTTCTCCGTGTTGTCGGAGCTCTCGCCGCTCGACTCCGACGCCACCGTGAGCCTCGCCGAGGTCCGCGCGGTGCTCGAGCCTCGGCTCGCCGAGGCGCGCCAGGCGACCCGCGGCCGGCGCCTCGGCAAGCTCTTCGTGGGCGGCATCGACGACGCGCGAGGCCTCTCGTTCGACACCGTGTTCGTGCCGGGCCTCGTGGAGAAGTCGTTCCCCAAGAAGGTCCTCGAGGACCCCCTCTTCCTCGACGACGCGCGCGCCGCCTCCTCCCCCGCGCTGCGGACCAACGCCGACCGCTCCCGTGACGAGCGCCTCATGCTCCGCCTGGCGACGGGGGCCGCCGAAGAGCTCCTCGTCTACTCGTACCCGCGCGTCGACGCGGAGGCGGGGCGGCCACGCACGCCCTCGTTCTACGGGCTCGAGATCCTCCGCGTCGTCCACGGCGCGCTGCCCACCTACGAGGCGCTGCGTCGCATGGCCGACACCTCGTCGCGCGCGCGGCTCGGGTGGCCTGCGCCCGAGCGCCCCGTCGACGCCATCGACGACGCCGAGCACGACCTCTCCGTGCTGGCGGGCCTCCTCTACGACGACGAGCGGAAGCACGTCGGCGCCGCGCGCTTCCTGCTCGGCGCGAACCCGCACCTCCAGCGCGCCCTCCGCGCGCGCGCGCACCGCTGGCGCAGGGGCCCCTACGTCGAGTGGGACGGCCTCGTGAACGTGCCGTCCGCCGCTCGGCCCGCCCTCGAAGCGCACTCGCTCTCGGCGCGGAGCTTCTCCCCCACGGCGCTCCAGAATTTCGCTGCGTGCCCGTACCGCTTCTACCTCTCGGCGCTCCTCAAGCTCGCGAAGCGCGAGGAGCCGGCGCCGCTCGAAGAGCTGGATCCGCTCCAGCGAGGCACGCTGGTCCACGAGACCCAGTTCGCCCTCCTCACGCGGCTTCGCACCGAGGGGCTCTTGCCCGTGCGCGCGGGCAACCTCGCGCGCGCCCAGGGGCTCCTCGAGGACACGCTCGCCGAGGTCGCGGGGCTCCACAAGGACCGCCTGTTCCCGGCCATCCTGCGGGTCTGGGACGACGGCATCGCCCAGGTGCGCGCCGATCTCCGCGAGTGGCTCCGGCGCATGCCAGCCGAGACCAGCTGGACCCCCACCCATTTCGAGCTGTCGTTCGGGCTCGTCGAGCACGACGGCGGGCGCGACGCCGCCAGCGTGAAGGACCCCGTCGAGCTCGAGTGCGGCCTGCGCCTGCGCGGGTCGATCGACCTCGTCGAGACCCACGCCGACGGGCGCCTGCGGGCGACCGATCACAAGACCGGGAAGGTGCGCGCCGCCGCGGGCTCGATCGTGAGCGGCGGCGAGATCCTGCAGCCCGTGCTGTACGCGCTGGCGATCGAACACATCCTGAGAGGCGAGGTCACGAGCGGGCGCCTCTACTACTGCACGTCGACGGGCGACTACTCTGCCGTCGACGTGCCCCTCAACGACGCCGCGCGCGCGGCCGCCCAGTCCGTGGCGACCGCCGTGGGCGACGCCCTCGCCGCCGGGATGCTCCCCGCCGCGCCCAAGGAGAAGGCATGCACGTACTGCGATTTCCTCGACGTGTGCGGCCCCTACGAGGCTACGCGCGTGCGCCTAAAGCGCGACAAGAAGGCGCTGCCGCTGCTGAACGCGGTGCGCGCGCTGCCATGAGCGGGCCGGACCAATGAGGCCCCCGCTCGCCGACGAAGAGGCGCGGCACGCGGTCCGCCACGACCTCGACGCGACGCTCGTCGTCGAGGCCGCCGCGGGCGCGGGCAAGACCACCGAGCTCGTGCGCCGCATCCTCGGGCTCCTCGAGACCGGCCGCGCGCGGATCGCGACCATCGTGGCCGTGACCTTCACGGAGAAGGCCGCGGGCGAGATGAAGCTCCGGCTCCGCACGGCGATCGAGCGCGCCCGCCTCGACGCGACCGACCCGGCGCCGCGCGAGCGCCTCGAGGCGGCCGCCCGGGAGCTGGAGGTCGCCCACATCGGCACGATCCACGGCTTCTGCGCCGACCTCCTGCGCGAGCGACCGGTGGAGGCGGGGATCGATCCGCTCTTCACCGTGGCCGACGACGGCGAGACGCGTCGGCTGTACCGCGAGGCGTTCGAGCCATGGTTTCAGGGCGTGCTCGGCGCGCCGCGGGAGAGCTTCCCGGGCGTCCACCGCGTGCTCCGCCGGCGCAGCCGCGACGACAGCCCGCACGACCTGCTCCTCGAGGCCGGCTACCGGCTCGTCGAGCAGCGCGACTTCGACGCGCCGTGGACGCGGCCCGTGCTCGACCGGGAGGCGGCGCTCGACGAGCTATGCGGAGCCCTCGCCGCGCTCGGGGCGCTCGCGGCCGACGCCGACGACACCTCCTCCGATCGCGACAACAACGCGAACTGGCTCTACCTGTCGCTCGACACCGTCGCGCGCTTCTGCGCGGAGCTCGCAGGCAAGGAGGGCGCGCGCGGCGGCGAGCGCGACTACGACGGCCTCGAGGCGGAGCTGCGGCGCGTCTCGAAGGAGCGGCACTGGGGATGGCGGGGCCGAGGCCAGTGGTACTGCCGCGCGAAGGGCCTCTCGCGCGAGCACGTCATCGACCGGCGCGCCGCCGTGAAGGCGAGGCTCGACGCGGTGCTCGCCACGACCGACGCGGATCTCGCCGCGTGCCTGCGCGAGGAGCTCCGCCCCCTGACGGACGCCTACGAGGCGCTGAAGGCCCGGGCCGGGAAGCTCGACTTCCTCGACCTCCTCCTCAAGACGCGCGATCTGCTCGACGGAAACGCCGCCACGCGCCGCGCATTGCGTGCACGATACACACATATCCTGGTCGACGAGTTCCAGGACACCGATCCCCTCCAAGCGCACATCTTGTTCTCCCTCGGGCGCGCGCCCGACGCGCCAGACGAGCGCGACGCGCACGGCGCGGCGACGCCCGCCCCCGCGCCCGGCAAGCTCTTCTTCGTCGGCGATCCGAAGCAGTCGATCTACCGCTTCCGGCGGGCCGACGTGGCGTTCTACGAAGCGACGAAGCGCGCGCTCCAGGAGAACGGCGCGCGGCTCGTGCACCTGACGACGAGCTTCCGCAGCACCCCCGCGGTGCAGAGCCTCGTGAACGCGACGTTCGCGCGGGCGATGGTGCCGAGCCCCGACGGGAGCCAGGCGGAGTACGTCCCGCTCTCGAACCACCGCGGCCCCGGGCCCGCGTCGCAGCCGGCGGTGATCTCGCTGCCCGTGCCTCGCCCCTACTCGACCAAGACCGGCAAGGTCACGAGCTACGCGGTCGAAGACTCCCTGCCGGACGCCGTGGGCGCGTTCGTCGACTGGCTCGTCACCAAGAGCGGGTACACGTGCCAGGAGCAGCGCGACGGCCGGCGGATCGAGGTGCCCATCACCGCGGGCCACGTGTGCCTGCTCTTCAAGCGCTTCTCGTCGTTCGGCAGCGACGTCACCCGCCCGTATGTGCGCGCGCTCGAGGCGAGGCACGTGCCGCACGTGCTCGTCGGCGGCCGCGGCTTCCACGAGCGGGAGGAGGTGCTCGCGCTGCGCAACGCGGCGACGGCGATCGAGTACCCGTTCGACGAGTACGCCGTGTACGCCACGCTGAAGGGGCCGCTCTTCGCCGTGCCCGACGCGGCGCTGTTCGCGTACCGCGCCCTCGCGCGCTCGCTCGACCCGCGCAGGCCGCCGCCGGAGCTCGACGCGCTCACCGCGCCCGTGGCCGAGGCCCTCGCCATCCTGCGCGAGCTGCACCGCTCGCGGAACCGGCGCCCCTTCGCCGACACGCTCGCGGAGCTGCTCGAGCGCACGCGCGCGCACGCTGGGTTCGCCATCTGGCCGACGGGCGAGCAGGCGCTCGCGAACGTGCTGCGCGTGCTCGACCTCGCGCGGAAGGCCACGCACGCGCCTGGCGTCCACTCGTTCCGCGCGTTCGTGGGGGCCCTCGACGACGACGCCACCCGGGGCAACGTGTCGGAGGCGTTCGTCGTCGAGGAAGACGCCGCCGGCGTGCGGATGATGACCGTCCACCGCGCGAAGGGGCTCGAGTTCCCCGTCGTCATCCTCGCGGACCCCACGGCGAGGCCGACCCACAGCGAGCCCTCGCGGTTCGTCGACGCGCAGCGCCGGCTCTTCGCGGCGCCGCTCTGCGGGGCCGCCCCGCTCGAGCTGTCGGAGCACCGCGACCGCGTGCTCGCGCAGGACCACGAGGAGGCGGTGCGGCTCCTCTACGTGGCGACGACGCGCGCCCGCGACATGTTGGTCGTGCCGGTGGTGGGCGACGATCCCCTCGCCGACAGCTGGCTGTCGGCCCTCGCGCCCGCCGTGTATCCGCCGCGCGACCGGCGCGCTCGCCCGAACGACGACAAGCCCACCCCCCTGCCCTTCGGCGCCGACTCGGTCCTCGACCGGCCCGAGAAGGCGTGGAACCCGCGTCCCGTCCGGCCCGGGTGGCACGCTCCGGAGGCGGGCAACCACGAGGTGCTCTTCTTCGACCCGGCGGCGCTCGGCCTCGGCAAGGAGGACGAGGCGGGCCTCCGGCAGCAGAAGATCCTCGCCCCCGACGACGGCGGCGGCGCGGCCGCGGCGCAGGCGCGCTACGACGCGTGGGTCGCCGCGCGCGACGCCCTGCGCGAGCGCGCGGGCGCGCCCTCCGTTCGGGTCGTCACGCCGACCGAGCTCAAAGAGGCCGGCGCGGCGGCGGCGGTCGACCCCGTCCCCGTGCACCGCACGGACACCCCCCGCGAGGGGCGGCCTCACGGGAAGCGCTACGGCGTGCTCGTGCACGCGCTGCTGGCCGAGGCCCCGCTCGACGGCTCCCACGCGGCCCTCCTGCCCGCGCTCGCGCGCGCGCACGGGCGGTCGCTCGGGGCCACGCCGGAGGAGATCGCGTTCGCCGCGCGCGCCGCCGCCGCGGCGCTCGAGCACGAGCTCCTCGGCCGCGCGAGGGCGTCGTCCGACGCGCGCCGGGAGGTGGGGATCACCCTCCGCGCGCCCGACGGGCGGCTCATCGAGGGCGTCGTAGACCTCGCGTTCCAGGAGGCCGACGGCAGCACCACCGTGGTCGACTTCAAGACCGACGTCGACGAGGGGCCGCGCCTCGCGAGCTACCGCGCGCAGCTCGCGCTCTACGCCGAGGCGATCGGGGGCGCGACGGGCCAGCCCGCCCGAGGGGTGCTCCTGCTCGTGTGAGGCGTTTTTTCGGCGCCTCTCGCGGTGCTTGAGGCATTCTCCGGCCCATGCGCACCCAGGCCGGCCCCTTCGCGTCTCTCACACGGCACCAGCGAGGCGTCTCGCTGAGCCTCGCGCTCGCCCTCGCGCTCGCGGGCGGCTGCGGCGATCCCCCCAGCCACGCGCGGCCGCCCGTACAGCCGGAGACCAAGGTCACGGTGCAGCGCACGCCCGCGCACACCGACTCGCCGCCGCCTCCCCCCGCCATGCTCCCGCTCGACGTCGACCCGACCGAACATTTCGGCAGCGCGGAGGCGATCCGAAAGCTCTGCCGCGAGAGCCTCGCGCAGGCGCAGAACAAGCTCAGCGAGGTCCGGCTGCTCGCGAAGGCCGAGGACGACGCCCTCACCGCGGAGGCCGTGCTCGGCGGGCTCGACGACGCGCGCCTCGCCACGAAGAACGCCGGCGACTTCAGCGCGCTCATGGCGGTCGCCCACCCCGAGGAGGCCGTCCGCAAGGCCGCCGAGGAGTGCGAGCCGCTCGCGGGCACGTTCGAGACTTCGTTCTATCTCGACGCCACCGTGGCGCAGGTGGTGAAGCGGCTCGACGCGCTGCAGAAGGCCCGCCCGAACGCGCCCCTGTCGAAGGAGCACGCGCGGATGCTCGCGCACCTCCTCCGCGACTACCGGCGCAACGGCCTCGAGCTGCCCGAGGCCGGCCAGGCGCGCCTGCGGGAGCTGAACGCGCAAATCACGAAGCTCGGGCAGGAGTTCGACAGCAACCTCGCGGGCTCGACGGTGACCGTCTCGGCGACCCCCAAGCAGCTCGAGGGGCTCCCGCCCGCGTACATCGAGGCCCACAAGCCCGGCACCGACGGCAAGATCGCCATCACCACCGATTACCCCGACTACTTCCCCGTGCTCCAGTACGCGAAGGACCGCGCCTTCGCCCTCGAGCTGTCGAAGCAGTTCGACAACCGCGCCTCGGACAAGAACGTGGCCCTGCTCGAGAAGCTGCTCGCGGTGCGCGAGGAGAAGGCCAAGCTGCTCGGATACCCCACCTGGGCCGACTACGTCCTCGAGCCCCGCATGGCCAAGAACCCCAAGGCCGTGGCCGACCTGCTCGACGGCCTCCGCGCGCACGTGGCCAAGAAGGGTGAGCAGGAGTTCTCCGAGTTTCGCGCCATGCACGTCTCGCTCGGCGGGAAGAAGACCGACGCCATTCCCCCCTCCGATCGCACCTACCTCGAGGACCGCGTGCGCAAGACGAAATACGGACTCGACTCGAAAGAGGTGAGTGAGTACTTCGAGGTCGGGCGGGTGAAGGAGGGTATCCTCGCGATCACGTCTCGCATGTTCGGCGTGACCTACCGGCCGGCGAGCGTCGCGAAATGGCACCCCGACGTCGAGCCGATGGAAGTCGTCGACGCCAAGGGCCAGGTGCTCGGGCGCTTCTACTTCGACCTCTACCCGCGGCCGGGCAAGTACAAACACGCCGCCGTCTTCTCCATTCGTGACACCAAGCGCATGGCCGACGGCAAGCGCCTCATGCCGATCGCGGCCATCGAGTGCAACTTCCCGAAGCCCGCGCCCGGGAACCCCGCGCTCATGAGCCACTCGGACGCGACCACGTTCTTCCACGAGTTCGGCCACGTCCTGCACCACCTGCTGAGCGAGACCGACACCGTCACGTTCTCCGGCACGAGCGTGCCGCGCGACTTCGTGGAGGCCCCCTCGCAGATGCTCGAGGAGTGGGCGTGGGACAAGTCCACCCTCGCGCTCTTCGCCAAGCACTACAAAACCGGCAAGCCCATCCCCGACGCGCTCCACGCGAAGATGCTGCGCGCGCGCGGCTTCGGGCGGGCCCTCGCCACGCAGCGGCAGCTCTTCCTCGCCGCGCTCGACCAGGCGTACCACACGCGCAAGACGCCGATGGACACGACCGCGATGCTCGCCGAGATTCAGGCGAAGTACACGCCCTTCAAGCACGTGGACGGCACCCATTTCCAGGGCACGTTCGGGCACTTGGTGGGGTACGACGCGGGCTACTACGGCTACCAGTGGGCGCTGTCGATCGCGAAGGACCTGCTCACCCGGTTCGGCGCCGCCGGCCTCCTCGACGAGAAGACGGCGCGCGACTACCGCGGCGCCATCCTCGCCCGCGGCGGCAGCGAGGAGCCGGCGGAGCTCGTGCGCGCGTTCCTCGGGCGGGCCCCGAACGACGAGGCCTACAAGCGCTTCCTCGTCGGCGCGCCGAGCCCGGTCGTCCACGCGAAGGCCCCAAAGAAGGGCCGCTGATGCGCCTCCGCCACGCCGGCGCCGCGCTCGCCGCGCTCACCACGCTCGCGGTTGGCCACTCCCCCGCGCCGGCGCGCGCGTGTTTGCCGGCGCCCCCGGAGCACCACTGGGTGCGCATCGCCGAGGAGCAGGCGGTCATCACCTACGACCCCGCCACGCGCGTGGAGCACTTCATCCGGCGCGCGAGCTTTCGCTCCGACGTCGCCGACTTCGGCTTCATCGTGCCCCTCCCGTCGAGGCCGACCCTGACCGAGGCCGACGCGACCCTGTTCGAGCGGCTCGACGAGCTCACGCGGCCGAAGCTCGTCTACAAGGAGCGCCTCTCGGGCATCGACCCGACCCCGCTCGTGCTCGGCGCCTTCCTCCTGCGGAGCGCCAAGCTCGACGGCGCGCCGTCGTCGGTGCGCGTGCTCGACGAGCTCACGGTGGCCGGGTACGACGCTGCGGTCCTCGCGGCGGACTCGAGCGAGGCCCTCGCCGAGTGGCTCCGGGCGCGGGGCTACGCCAACGGCCCCGAGGTCGAGGCGTGGGTGGCCCCCTACGTGGCGAAGCGCTGGGTGTTCGCGGCCTTCCGGATCGCTCCGCCATCGCTCGGAGCGGGCGGCGGGCCCGAGACCGCCGAGAAGCGCATCGGCTCCGGCACCGTGGACATCGCCTTCACGACCGACACGCCCTTCTACCCGTACCGCGAGCCCGAGAGCATGCGGGCGCCCGGCGCGACGGCCCCCCGGTCCCTCGCGGTGTTCTTCGTGGGGCCCGACCGCGTGGGCGGCACGCTCGGAGAGAAGGGAACATGGGCGGGCGCGGCCACTTACGCGCGGCGGCTCGACGCCGACGTGGCCGGCGTCCCCGGGGCGGCACGGGGGCGCTTCCTCTCCAAGTTCGTGGATCGCTCGTCGCCGCGGCCGGGCACCGACGAGGTCACCTTTCGCAAGCTCGACGTCCAAGCGGAGCTCGTGCCCGAGCCCATCGAGATCACCCTCGCGCGCAAGGTGCCCGTGCCGATCGACGTCGTGCTCCTCGTGGGCGGGGCGGCGGTCCTCGTGGGCCGGGCCGTGCGACGCCGCAGGCAGGGCGGCGACGGGTGACCGCCGCTCAGGGCGGCAAGAAATCGGCGAGCAGGCGCTTCTGGAAGGCCTCGTAGGCGCCGCGAGCCATGTCGCCGTAGAGGCGCTCCTCGATGCCCGGTTCGCTCCCCGAGGCGTGGATCTGCGGGACGGTGACGCCCTTCCAGACCTTGTCTTTCACGTCGTACTTGCGCGCCCCAGGCGGCAGCACGAGCGCGCCCTCGAAGTGAAAGTTGAGGCCCATGATCGTGACCCGCGGCTTGCGCGAGGTGTAGGTGTGGCCCGACCAGTCGGCGCCGTGGAGCACGAACAGGGTCGGCACGGTGACGCTCGGGAGCGGGTCCTCGAAGCGGGTCGTGTCGGGCTCGGCCGCGCTCGCCACGACGGTCACGAGCTCGGGGTCGAAGAGCGACGCGAGCCCCGCGACGAGCGCCTTCGCGAGCTCCTCCTCCCGCGCCTTGTGGTGCGCGGCGTCGAAGTAGCGGGTCAGGTACGAGATGGGCCCGTTCCACGTGGGGGTCTTCGCGATGGTCTTGTCGGCGAGGCCGAAGCGGCCGCCCGGGCGGCGCCGGAAGCGCACCTCGACGGTGGGGCCGAGGCGCTCGACCGCCGCGAGCAGCTCGGTGATGGCCGGCTCGGTCTGGGCGCGCGCCGAGGCCGGGAGCGCGGCCGTGATCCGCGCGCGCTCTTTCATGTAGATCGCATGCTTCGCCGCGCCGAGCTCCTTCGCGAGGCCGTGGTCGGGGTACGCGGCCGCGAACGCGGTGAGGGCCGACAGCTTTCCCACGGCCTTCGCGCGCTCGAGCTCCGCGAGCATCGCGACGTGGAGCGCTTCGTCGACCTCGGGCTCGATGTCGGTGTCGGGGAAGGTCGCGCGGAACTCGCGGATCGCCTCGACCGTGGATCGCGCAGACGCCTCGCGGAGCGCGGCGCGCGGCAGGAGCGTGCGCTCGACCTCGCGGGCGTGGGTGGTGCCGTAGAGGAGATACGACCGGTAGCTGGCGGCGGTGTCGTCGCGGCGCGCGCGGGAGAAGCGGAGGGCGTCGCTCGTCGCGTTGCGCATGACGAACGTGGTGCCGCCGAAGACCACGCCGACCCCCAGCCCGATGGCCCAGCCGAGGCGCTCCCAAGCGGGGATGCGCAGCTGGAAGGCGGCGCCGGGCCCGACCGGGCTCGAGAAGCGCGGCTCGAGGAGCGGATCGAGCTCGGTGAGGCGGTCTTGGTCGTTCGCCGCGAGGGCCGCGGACAGGCTGCTCTGGGCCTCGCGCGCCGCGCCCGCGAGGTCGGCGGGGCTGGTCGCGTCGGCCGCGAAGGTGAAGCTCCGCCCCGGGAACGCCGCGGTCACGGCGCTCCCCGCGCCCGAGAGCTGGCCCTCCACGAGCGGGTAGACCCGCAGCTCCGCCGTCGTGGCGTCGATGACGCACGACGGAAACAGGTAGACGCCGCGCGGCACCGGGAAGGACGCGACGGTCGAGAGGTGCTTGCGCGCCTCGACGTACGCGAACACCGCCGCGGCCGGCAGGGCGACGAAGAGCGCGAGCGCGACGAGGCCGTGCCGAGAGAGAGAGCTCGTGAGGCTGCCGTAGCCGACGAGGAAGAGGACGACCACGGCGAGGAGCGCGCCGCCCGTGATGGCGAAGCCGAGCCTCTCTCGGCGGGGGCCGCCGGCCTGCCGCGCGAGCGGCGCGGGGGCGAGCCCGTCCACGATCGCTCCCCGGAGTCGGTCCTGGAGGGTTCGCGGCAGGGAGTAGAAGGAGACGGTGCGCATGGTCGACGGGGTGGCCATCGTACGGTGGGACACCGCCCCTTGCGAGGGTTTCCGGACGAGATCGGCGCTCAGCGAGGGAGCGCGAGCAGCGCGTCGAACGCGTGCCGCAGCATCCACGCGGCGTCGTGAGGCGACGCCACGCGCGCGCGGTCGGCGACCGACCCGAGCCACGCCGCCACCGGGGCCGATCCTGGGTCGCGCGCACATTCCCCGACCACGGCGTCCGCTGTGAGCTGGTACTCGCGCGCGCAGCCCGCGTGGTCGCCCGCGTTGTACGCCGGCACGCCGTGGCGAATGGCGCGGAGGATGGCGTCCCGGACCAGATCGCTGATGGCGGCGGCCGGCGGGCCGAGGCGGGTCGGGGCGGTGGGCAGGGAGTGGGCGATCGACGGCGTGTACGGCTGCCGGAGGCGCTCGAACGTCTCGGAGAGCACGGCGGCGACGACGTCACCCTTCGACGCGCGGGCCGCGGTGAGCGCGCGGTCGAGCGCGGGGAGCTCTGCCTGACGCGTGGCCAGCTGCGCGGCGGCGTCGCGGAGCAGCGTCGCGAAGCGGACGTGGAGCGGCGCCACCACGTCGGCGCGGCCGAGCGCGTAGGTGCGCGCGGCGACCGCCTGGAACACGTCGAGCGCGGCGTCGACGGCGTCGCGCACGGGGAGCGCGGAGATCGGCGCGGCGCTCGCCAGCTCGTCGAACGCGTGCCGCAGCGTCCACGCCGCGCGCGTGGGGCCGGGCGCCGCGGCCGCCTGCTCGTGGGCGACGAGCAAGCGCGCGCGCTCCGCGAGCCCGAGGGGGGGCGTGCGCTGCCCGGAGAGCGCGGCCTCGACGCACTGGCGGTAGAGCGCGTAGCACCGCGCGTGGTCGCCGGCGTTGTAGGCGGGCGCGCCCAGCTCGATGGCGGCCCAAATGGCGGCGAGCAGCGCGCGATCGACGGGAGGGCCGGCGCGGTTGGCGGCGCTCGGCTGGGCGGTTTGGCTCGGCGTGGGCGCGGACGCGGGCGCGGACGCCGGCTCGAGGACCCGGCGGGCCGCCTCGACGAACGCGCGCGCGGACGCGAAGCGATCTTCCTTCCGCTTGGCCAGCAGGCCGCGCGACAGCCCCTCGAGGCCCGCCACGAGCGGCGACGCGCCGAGCACGGGCGCGAGCGGCGGCGGCGGCGCCGTGAGGTGCCGGCGCATGAGGTCGAGCGGGTTGTCGGACTCGAAGGGCAGCGCGCCGGTGAGCAGCTCGTGGAGGGTGACGCCGAGCGCGTAGAGGTCGGTGCGACCGTCGACGTCGTCCCCCGCGAACTGCTCGGGGGACATGAACGCGGGCGTGCCGAGCACGGTGCGGCTGCCGGTGACGCGCGTCGAGTGGCGCAGCCGGGCCACCCCGAAATCGAGGACCTTCGCCACCTCGGCGTCGTCCTCGCGGATCACCATCACGTTCTCGCTCTTCAGGTCGCGGTGGACCACGCCGCGCTCGTGCGCGTGCGCGAGGCCCCTCGCGACCTGCACGGCGAGCTCGAGGGCGCGGCGCGGCTCGAGCCTGCCGGCCCGCCGCACGAGATCGGCGAGCGTGTCGCCGGCGAGGTGCTCCATGGCGAGGTAGAGCAGGCCGGAGTCCGACTGGCTGAAGTCGACGACCCGCACGATGTACCGGCTCTGGAGGAGGCTCGCGACCTCGGCCTCGCGCTCGAAGCGCGCGCGCATGGCCTCGTCGTAGGCGAGATCGCCGTAGAGCACCTTGACCGCGAAGAGGCTCGCGATGCGCGTGTGCGCCGCCCGGTAGACCTGGCCCATGCCTCCCGACGCGAGGTGGTCGAGCACCCGGTAGCGCTCACCGAGCACGGCGCCGAGCAGCGGATCGACGAGATCGGCGCGCGTGGGGATGTCGTCGCGCGGGCAGGTGCGGCGCTCCTGGAACGCCGCCCTACAGACTTCGCAGTACCTCACGGACCGAGCTTACGCGGACTCGGGCGGGCGTGCGCAAGTGTCGAGGGCGACGGGCGCTCAGCCCTCGACCACGACCGTGACCGGGGACTTCAGGTTCGTGGAGCCCCAGGCCGGATAGAAGACGCGGACGCCGAACGGCTCGAGCGAGATCGGGCTCCGCATGATGACCCGCTGCGTGGGCTTCTCGACACGCTCGTAGTCGACCGACTTCTTCATGTAGTACTCGACCCGGCCGTCCGGGAACGTGGCCTCGATCGCCACGGGCGTGAGCTGCCGCAGGAGCCCGAGCAGCACCACCTTCGAGGCGCCGAGGCCGCGGAGGAAGCGCTGGGGCGGCGAGTCCTCGGCGAAGAAGTTGCCGAGCGCGATGGTGAACGCCTTGTGCGAGAACGCGAAGGTGTCCTGGATGAGCCGCTCGTTCTGGGGGTGAATGTAGTTGGTGCTCCGACCACGGAACACGGCGAAGGCCTGGTCGGGCGCGAGGCCGTCGAACCCCTTCACGACGCGCACGTCGTTCGACGTGGGCGGGCGGCCGAGGTTGTCGGGGATCTCGAGGAGCGCGCGATCGGGCGCGACGAGATCGCCGCTGTCGACGTAGCCACGCGCCTTCGCGTACGCGCCGACGCGCGCGTAGAAGGTCTTCGTGGTGCCGCGCTGCTTGTCGAGCTCCGCGAGGGTGAGAAACCAGCCGTCGTCCTCGGCGCTGTCGGTGGGGCCGGCGCGGAAGGCCAGGAGGGATTTGGTCGCCGTCGCGGTGATCTTCACGGCCGATTTCAGCGCCGTGGTGTCGAGCGAGCGGTCGTTCGCCACCAGCAGAATGGCCGCCTCCTCCGGGGAGCCCGCGACGATGCCGGCGGTGTCCTTCCCCGTGACGAGGTCTTCGCTCTCGCCGAGCTCGTCGACGAGCTCCTCGTCCGTCGCGGCCGAGCACCCGGCCGCGCCGAGCGCGCTGACCGCGGCGACGGCGCCGAGGACGAGCGGCGCGAGCCGGAGGCGGGCGCCCCTCGCGAAGGAGGACAACGAGGACAAGGCGAGCGAGGCGGGACGAGACCCGAGGCGCATCTTCATGGGACCACAGCCTTAGCTTCCCGAGGCGCCACAGGCAACCGAGAGCCGCACCGCGCGCCGCGCCTCCCGGCTCGCTCGCTTCCGTCGGCGCTCACGGCGGCGACCGCCGAGGCGCGGGAGCGACGGCGGTTGTCTGTTGGCGTCCGCGAGGATAGAACGGAGCAGTGAGTGTAGTAGGCATCGATCTAGGGACCACCAACACGGTCGTGGCGTCCATGCGGGCTGGCCGCGTCAACGTCCTCGCGGACGAGACCGGCCAGCGGCTCCTGCCGTCGGTCGTGTCGTTCCACCCGAACGGCGAGGTGCTGGTGGGAGGGCCGGCCAAGGCCCGCCGCGCGATGGACCCGCGCAACACGGTCGCCAGCCACAAGCGCCTGCTGGGGCGCTCGTGGAGCAGCCCCGAGATCGTCCAGGCCCGCGCCCGCGTCCCCTACGAGCTGCGGGAAGGCCCCGCCCAGGGGCCGCTGGTCCACGCCCGCGGGAAAGACTACACCCTGCCCGAGATCAGCGCGTTCGTGCTGAAGCGGGCCAAGCAGATCGCGGAGACCGCGCTCGGCGGCACGGTGCAGCGCGCCGTCATCACGGTGCCCGCTCATTTCAACGAGCTGCAGCGCGCCTCGACCAAGGTCGCCGGGCGCGTCTCCGGGCTCGAGGTCCTCCGCATCCTGAACGAGCCCACGGCCGCCGCGCTGGCGTACGGCCTCGGCCGCGTCGGCTCCGAGCGCATCGCCGTCTACGACTTTGGCGGCGGCACGTTCGACTGCACCCTCCTCGACCTCAACAACAACGTGTTCGAGGTCCTCGCGACCGCGGGCGACACGTTCCTCGGCGGCGACGACGTCGACGCGGCCATCGCCGAGCGCATGGCGGAGAAGCTGCTGAAGCAGCACCGGGTGGACGCCAACACCGACCCCGGCGTGTGGGAGCGCCTGCGCGCGGCGGCCGAAGAGCTCAAGATGTCGCTCTCGAGCCGAGACAACGCCCAGATCACCGTCGGTGACCTCGGCTACGGGGTGGGCGGCGCGGCGCTGTCGCTCCAGTACAGCCTGTCGCGGGGCGAGCTCGACCACATCATCCAGCCGCTAGTAGAGCGCACGTTCCGCGTCACCCAAGACGCCCTCGCGCTCGCGCGCCTCACGCCCACCTCCTTCGACAAGGTCGTGCTCGTGGGCGGCAGCTCGCGCATCCCCCTCGTTCGGCGCCGGGTCGAGGCGTTCTTCGGCGCGCCGCCCATGGACCGCATCAACCCCGACGAGGTCGTCGCGATGGGGGCCGCCATCCAGGCCTCGGCCCTGACCGACGGCGCGGGCAAGCGGCCCATCCCGGCGCCCCCCGGCGTGCCCTCCGCCAAGCCCCAGACGCTGCGCGGCCTCCAGAGCGAGGAGTTCACCTCCACGCAGATGAAGCTGCCCTCGGCCCCCGCCTACGCGCGCTCGGGCTCGGCCCCGCCGCCGATCGGCCGCGGCGACTCCGCGCCCCCGTCGAACCGCAGCCTGCCGGCTGCGCCCGTGTCCACGCGCAGCGTCGTCGACATGTCGAGCGCGGCCATCCACGACGTGAAGCGCGACGACGAGCCGAGCATCCCGTCGTTCCCGGGGGCCGCCGTCCCGCCCCACTCCGAGTTCTACGACTCCATCACCGCCGCCAAGAAGCGTGAGGCCAAGCGCGCGGCCGACGAGTTCACCGACTCGGGGTGGACCGAGGACGAGCCCACGATGGCGGGCAGCAACCCGCCTCCCGCGAACCCGGAGCTGCCCATGGCGCTCCAGACCGGCGGGTTCGGCGCCCTCGACGAGCCGCCGTCGCTCGTGAGCTCGGTCAGCGCCGTGGGCCTCACCCACGTCCCGAGCTTCTCCGACTACGAAGACGCGCACACCTCCGCGACGGAGGCCATCCCCGGCGGCACGTTCGGCGAAGTCCGCGATCTTAGTCTCATTTCCAGCTCCGGCGTCTCGTCGCCCGGCACCGTCCCCGGCGTGCCCGCGAGCTGGCACGACCCCGCGTCGTCGTCGCCCGAGCCGAACACGAGCCAGCAGACCGCGGCGCCCTCTCCGGGCATGAGCGGCGCGCCGCCCGAGAGCACCCCGAGGGTCCCGTTCGGCCCCATGACCGACCTCGGCAAGGCGCCGGCCGACCCGAAGAAGCGCACCGATCCGTACGGCCCCTTCGACGGCAAGCGCACGTCGGCGATGTCCAACGCGCCGCCGCTCCCGAAGGCCGCGCCCCCGCCCGCCAAGGCCCCCCACAAGACGACCGATCCGTTCGGCGACCGCGCCTCCGAGGCGCGACGCCCGCC
>DAORJJ010000097.1:0-15968 GCA_035439005.1 Polyangiaceae bacterium
CCCGCGCAGCCCCCCGCCAGGACGGCCCCGCCGGCGAGCCCGCCGCCGACGAGCGCGCTCACCCCGACGAGGCGCCGCGCCGCGCTCACCGCCGCCGCTCCCGCCGCTGCCCCCCGGCCGCTCATTCGGGGTCGCAGCGCCCGTCGCAGGTGTGCCGCGCCTCTCCGGTCCGGAAGAACACGTAGCTCTGCTCCTGCATCGCGCGGCTCTTCCGCGGGAAGCCATGCGTGTCGGTCTCGGGCGCGGCGGGGCGGTTCGGCCGCGCGCGCTTGGGCACGCCGTAGTCTTGCTCGACGTAGACGTTCTCGCCGCGCAGCGGGCCCTGCACCACGGGCAGCCCCCACACGTCGGTGGTGGCGGGCGAGAGCACCTTCGCGCCCACCATGCGCGCGAGCACGCGCGAGACGTCGTTGTTCACCTGCGCGTCCTCGAGGCCCACGTGCAGCAGCACGTTCTTGGGCGTGCCGTCCTTCGGCGGCGTCGCCGAGATGTACTTGGCGAAGTTCGAGCCGTCGCCGCGGTCCCACCCCACGGCGACGAGCGACATGATCGCCGAGAGATCGTAGGGGTTCGGGTAGTTGCGCGCGATGCTCCCCGCGAGCTCGCGCCACTGGTTGGCGCGCGCGAGGATCCACGCGACCGACACGCCGGGCACCCCGAGCGTGCCGCGCTCGAGATCGCGCGACATCGCCATCACGAGGGCGCCCTGCGTGCCTCCCTGCGAGTTGCCGTGGTAGTAGATCGCCTTCGGATCGTAGAGCGGGCCGCCGTCGCGCTGCACGTTCACGTCGCGGGAGAAGCGGCCCTTCAGGAGGCGCACGAGGGCCAGGTGGTTCATGAGCCCCTGGAGGGGCTCGTCGCCGATGGTCGCGAGGTTCGTGATGTCCTTCGGCAGGTGGAGGAACCACAGCACCCCGGAGGGCGTGTTCATGCCCTGCATGTCCGACGAGAGAATGAGGAAATTTCGCTCGCTGGCGAACGTGCGCAGCCAGCCGTTGTTCGCCTCCGCGTCGCTGCCGAGGAAGCCGTGGCCGTACTGCACGACGCTCGCGCGCTCCGCGCTCGTGCGCGAGACGCGTGGAATCTGCACGCGAAACGTGACGTCCTCGAAGCCCTCGGCGACGGGGAGGCCGCTCGGGCCGAGCCGGAGCTTTCGCGCGACGTCGTTCGGGCCGAGCGGGAGCACGAAGCTCGGCACCTTGGCGACGCCGGTCACGATGGTCTCGATGAGGCCCGTCGGGCCGTCGGGGTCCTTCTTCACGTCGGTGACGGCGTACTCCGGGCCGTCGTCGCCGATGCGCTCGTAGAGCGCGTCGCGCATCGTGCGGAGCGTGAGCGTGCTGTTGTCCTCGCTGGAGGTCGTGAAGTCCCACGCGAGCTGCAGCTCCCCGCGGGGCACGCCCAGCTTGTCGGTGATCGCGAACACCTCGCGGTCGAAGCGCTCCTTGCGCTCGTCGACGCCGGCGACCGGGCTCGGCTTGCCGTCCCGCAGGGCCTGAAAGCCGCGGCTCGGCGCGCCGCCGGGGAGGCCGCGCACGGCCACCACGTACCGCTTGCCGTGCGCGAGGCCACGCGCGAGGCGCAGCTCGATCACCTGCTTGCCCGCGTCCTCGGCGAGGTAGTCGAGCTCGGCCCAGTGAGGCTGGAGCTCGAGCGTCTCGGCGTCGATCACCAGGGTCTTGCTCGACCGCTCGATGGAGGCCCCGATGCCCTCGAGCGCCGGCGCGCCCTCGAGCGACGCGCCCTCGAGGTGGAAGGCGATCTGCGGGTACACCGGGAAGCCGTCGTGCACCCGGAACGGCTCGCGATCGAGCATGGCGTCGGTCTGCTCGCTCACCGGCAGGTGATCGCCGAAGTCGAGCTGGAAGGCGTGCCCATAGGGGCCGCCGGGCTTCCGGAAGTGGTCGGACGGGAAGGGGAACAGGCAGGCCGACTCGTCCAGGTTGTCGCACACCGCGAACCCCTCGGCGACCGCGGGCGGGGCGGCGGGCGGGGCGCTCGAGCAGGCGCCGACGGCGAGGGCGAGGGCGGCGGCGGAGGCGAGCGCGGAGGCGAAGGCTCTCATGCGTGTGGCGGTAGCACAGTCTCGCCCCGGCGCGAGGGCGGGCCGAGGGTCCACGCGCCGGCGACCCCGCCGGCGCGGCGGGTGGGCTACGTTGGGCCCATGCTCTCCTTTGGTGAAGCGGTCGACCGGGTCGTGGGCCTTGGCTCCCACTTGCTCCACGGCGTGCGCGGCGCGGGCGAGAACACCGTGGGCGATCTCGGCCCGTACCTCGACGCGCCCCTCGAGGTGCTGTTCCCGGAGCCCGCCGTCCCCCGCGACGTGAAGCGCCGCCGCGCGCGGCTCACGTTCGGCAAGAACCGCGTGACCGAGACCCTGCGCTGGCACAGCCAGCACGTGGTGCTCTGCCCGCACTACCGCACGCGCCACGCCGGCGAGTACTGGTTAAACCAGCGGGTCACCGCGCGCTGGATCCACCCGAAGGCGGGCCCGCGCCGGCGCGCGCTGCTCTACGTGCACGGGTGGCTCGAGCCCGGGCCCCACGTCGAGGAGGCCCTCCTCCTGCCGCGGCTGTACGACGAGCTCGATGTGGACGTTGTCCACATTCAGCTTCCGTTCCACGGCAGCCGCAACCCGAAGAGCGCGCTGTTCCACGGCGAGTTCTTCTGGAGCGCCGATCTCGTGCGCACGGTCGAGGCCGTGCGGCAGTCGCTCATCGACGTGCGCACGCTCATGGCTTGGCTGCGGCACGCGCAGGGCTACGAAGAGCTCGGGGTCACTGGCATCAGCCTCGGCGGCGGCCTCACGATGGCCCTCGCGTGCACGGCGCCCACGCCCGACTACATCATGCCGATCATCGGCCACCTGAAGCTCGGCGAGGCCGTCGAGCGCGCGCCCATCCTCTGGCGCATGAAGGCGGACCTCGAGCGCTTCGGCGTCGGCGCGGCCCAGCGCGCCGAGGTGTTTCGCCGGCTCGGCCTCGGCGACCTGCGGCCCGCGCTCGCCCCCGAGCGGCAGCTGTGGATCGAGGCCACCGACGACGTCTACATCACCGCCGACCTGGTCACCGCGCAATGGGAGGAGTGGGGCAAGCCGCCCATCGAGTGGATCCCGGGCGGCCACATGACCTTCCCGCTCTCGCTCGGCCGCGTCCTCGCGCGCATGAAGACCTTTCACGCCGGGCTCGGCGCGCTCCCCGCCGCGAGCCACGCGCGATGACCGACCGTCGCACCCCCGCCGCGTCCGCGCCTCGCGGCCCCACGCTCCGTGTGGTGGCGGTGAACGACGTCTACTCCCTCGAGCACCTGCCGCGGCTCGCCTCGCTGCTGCGAGAGGCGCGCGAGGTCGACCCCGCCGACCGGCTCCTCGTGACGATGGCCGGCGATTTCGTCGCGCCGAGCGTGCTCTCGAGCCTCGACGCGGGGCGGGGCATGGTCGACTGCATGAACGCGCTCGGCTTCACGCACGCCGTGCTCGGCAACCACGAGGACGACGTCCCGCCCGAGGAGCTCCGCGCGCGCGTGCGCGAGCTCGAGGCCACGTGCCTCGGCACGAACGTACGCGGCTTCGAGCCGGCGCTGCCCGTCTCTGACGTGATCGAGGTGCGCGCGCCCGGGGGCCGCGCGGTGCGCGTGGGGCTCGTCGGCGTCGTGATGAACGACCCCACGGCGTACCGCCGGCCGCCGTTCGGGGGCGCGATCCTCCTGCCGCCCAACGACGCCGCGAGCGCCGAGGCCGAGCGCCTCCGCGAGGCCGGGTGCGCCGCGGTGCTGGCGCTCACCCACCAGCCGCTGGCCGACGACCGTGCCCTCGCGCGCCGCTGGCCGAGCTTCCCCGCGCTGCTGGCGGGGCACGAGCACCAGCCTTCGCTCGAGCGCGAGGGGGCCACGTGGATCGTGAAGGGCGGCGCGGACGCCGCGCTCGCCGCGGTGCTCGAGCTCGCGTGGCCGGCCGAGGCCCACGGCCTCGACGCGCCGACGGTGACCGTCGCGCTGCGCGAGGTCGCGCGGTACCCCGAGGACCCGGCCATGCGCGCGCGGGTGGCCGGGCACATGGCGAAGGTCGAGGCCCTCACGTCGGCCACGCTGCTCGTGCTCGGCCCGGGCGAGGAGCTCACGTCGGTGGGGGTCCGCGCGCGGCAGACCTCGCTCGGCACGCTGCTCGCGTCGCGGGTGCGCGACGCGCTCGGGGCCGAGGTGGGCATCTTCAACGGCGGGGGCATCCGCGGCGCCGCCACGTACCGAGGCGCCTTCTCGTACGGGCACCTCCAGACCGAGGTGCCGTTCGAGAACGAGATGGTGGTCGTGCCCGTGCCGGGCGCCACGCTGTCGGCGGCCGTGGCGGCCTCCCGCGCGCGGGCGCCGGTCGAGTCGGGGGGCTTTCTGCAGGTCTGCAGCGCGGTCGAGGTGGGGCCCGACGGGCGGGTGACGCGCGTGGCGGGGGCGCCGCTCGAGCCCGAGCGCCTCTACCGGGTGGCGCTCGTGCGCAACATGTTCGCCGGGATGGACCGCAACGAGCCGCTGCTCGCGCTCGCCCGCGAGCGGCCCGAGCTCCTCCCGCCGCCGGGCTCCGGGCGCGACGTGAAGCTCGTGCTCCTCGAGAGCTTCGCGGCCGGGCTGTGGCGGGCGCTGGGCGGCTTCGACGCCGTCGACGCGGACCACGACGGCCGCGTCGACGGGGGCGAGCTCGAGCGCGCGATCGCCGACCACACGGGGGCCCGCGAGCTGCAGCGCGCCGAGATCGCCGCCGGCATCGTGATGCGCGCGCTCGACACGGACAACGACGAGCGCATCTCACGCGAAGAGGCGGCCGTCGCCGACCGCCTCGGGAACCCGGGCGGGTAGCCCGGCCGCGCTCGTCGCGACGCTACTTGTTCGGGACGATGTTCCGTTTCTGTAGCAAATCCGCGAGGGTACCAAACTTCGCTTCGCGCTTCACCTGCGCGCGGTACTGCTGGTACGCGTTGCGCTCGGTGTCCTCGTTCATCGCCTTGATCGAGAGCTTCAGCTCGCCTCGCTTCGGGTCGATCTCGATGATCTTCGCGTCGAGCTCCTTGCCGATGGGGAAGGCTTTGCGGAAGTCGGTGCCCCGGGCGGTGCCCGTGCCGCCGGCGGTGATGAACCCGCGCGCGTGCCGCCCCGTGGCCCCGAGGACGCGGACGGTGAGGCCCGCCGGATCGGTGGAGACGATCTGCACGCGCACGGTGCGCTGCGGCGCGATCTTCTGGGGCGTCTCGCCCGCCGCCTCGCCGGTGGGCGCGGGGTGGAGCGCGATGCGGTGCGAGCCCGGCTCGACGTAGGCGACCACCACGTCGATGTCGTCGCCCTCCTTCAGGACCTCGTTTGGGTGCGCGATGCGCTTGACCGACAGGTCGCCCACCTGGATGAGCCCGTCGACGCCCGACTCGAGCTCGATGAACGCGCCGAAGGGCTTGAGGCGCGCGACCTTGCCCGTGTGCCGGGTGCCCGCGGCGTACTTCTCGGCCACCGCCGACCACGGATCGCTCACCGTGGCGCGCCGCGAGAGCCACACCTTCTGCTTCTCGTCGACGCGCAGCACGCGGACGCGGACGGTCTCGCCGACCGTGAACACGTCCTTCGGCTGGTCGGCCCGGTTGTGGCTCATCTCGCTCAGCGGGACGAGGCCCTCGACGCCGCCGATGTCCACGAACGCGCCGAAGCTCACGACGGTGCGCACCACGCCGTCCACGTCGACGCCGATCTGGATGTTCTTCAGCGCCTCGTCGCGGCGCTCCTTCGACTCGGCCTCCAGCATGGCGCGGCGGGACACGACCACGTCGCGGCCGCGCTTGCCGTACTGGGTGACCGCGAACGCGAGGCGCTTGCCGACGAGCGGGTGGAGATCGCTGCCGAGGCGCAGGTCCATGTGGGACCCCGGCGCGAAGCCGCGGAGGCCGTCGATGTCGACCTCGACGCCGCCCTTGATGACGCCCGTGACGATGCCGAACACCAGCGACTTGTCGCGGAACGCGGCGGCCACGACCGGCTTCGCGCGGCGCACGCGCTTCGGGTGGTGCGTGAGCACGACGAGGCCGCCGCGGCCGCCGTCGTTGTGCACGACGCCCACGAAGGGCGCGCCGGGCTCGAGGATGACCCGCGGGAGCTGCGGCGAAGGCTCGGCCGCGACCGCCGTCGAGGCCTCCGCGACCGCTTCGGTGGCTTGGACTGGCGCTTCGGCGGCCGCGGCGGCCTCCGCAGGCGCGGCAGCGGCCTCGGGCGAGGCGGTGGCTTCGGCGGCGGGCGCCTCGGTCACGTCGCTCGCGGCCAAGTCCGCGGGGGATTCTTCGGCCTCGCTGCCCTCGGGCGCGGGGGCCGGGTCGCTCGTGGCCTCGTCGGCCGTGGGCGCGCCGGGGGAGGCCTCGGTCGCGGGCGCCGCGTCGCGGGGCTCGTGGTCGTCGTCCGCGGCCGCCATGTCGGCCTTCGCGTCCTCCTCGGAGATGAGGAGCTCGCGCAGGTCGAACAGGGCCGTGCCCTTGCCCGAGAGGTCGATGAAGAGCACGTCTTCGGTGACGTCGAGCACCTTGCCGAACACCACGTCGCCGACGTTGAACGCGGGGCGCTCCTTCTCGACCTTGGGCTTCTTCGGGCGGGGGCCGCGGCCTGCCTTCTCGCCGCCTTCGCGGGCCTCGCCGCCTTCGCGGGCCTCGCCCTCGGCGTGCTCGCCGGCCTCGGCGCCCTCGGTGCCGGCCTCGGCGCCCTCGGTGCCGGCCTCGCCGGGCTCGCGCGGGGCCCCATCGGCCTGCGCGCCGGGCTTCTTCTTGCGACGCCGCCGGCGCCGCTTCTTCTTCTCGCCGCCCTCTGCCGTGGCCTGGCCGGCCTCGCCCGCCTGGGCTTCACCCTCGGGCGCGTCGGCTTCGTCGCCCTCCGCGTCGGGCCCGTCGGCCTCGTGTTCCGCGGCGGGCGCGGCCTGCGCCTCGGGCGCGATCTGCGCGCCGTGCGCGGCGGCCGGGTCGGCGGGGCCGAAGGGGACGGTGGGCGCCTCGGACGAGACGGAGGCGCTCGCTGGGCTGGGCGACGCCGCAGCGTCGCTCGGGTCGCCTGCGGGGGCGGGCGGCGGGGTGGGATTTTCCGTTGTGCTCATGGCTTTGCCGATCGGGGGGGACGGACCATAGCCGATATTTCTCCCTGCGCGAGCGCCGATTCGGGCGGACGCGCAGAAAAGAAGCAGAGCGGTGGTCCCGAGGTCACTTCAGCGCGTCGAAGCCGAGGCCGTGGAGCGCGAGGCGGTTTTGGTAATAGAACAGCAGTCGTGTGTGCGACAGGGCGAGGTCGTCGCCGCGAGGGGATAGCACGTCCTCGACGTGGTAGCCCGCGAGGGCTCTCAGGGCGTCCTCGAGCACGCCGGGCGCGTCGCGGTTCCGCAGGCCGGGCGCCACGACGATGTCCCCGCGCCGCTCGAGCTCGTGCACCTCCGCGAGCAGGCGGTCGACCTCCTTCACGAGCTCGGCGCGGGGCACCCGGAAATCGTCCTTGTGGCCCAAGATGGCGAACAAATCGCCCTTTTTGTCGCCCACGTGCCGGCGCAGCGCGCCGAACGCGGCGGTCGCCACGAGGTGCGTGGACATCACGACCGTGTCGCGCTTGAACGCGCGACAGATCGCGACTCCGAGCTCGCGCGTGTACTCCGCGTCACGCTTGGTGTCTCGGCCGCGGGTCCCGTCGCGGCGCTCGAGGAAGGTCTCGGCGGCGACCTCGCGGCCGCGCGCGTCGTGCGAGCGCCCCTCGTCGTCCACGAGGTTCCCGAAGCAGTCGAGCGGCTGCCCGAAGCGCACCACGCACGCGCCGTCGAGGCCAAAGAGCTTCTGCACGAACGCCGCGACCCGGCCCACGCGGGTGGACTCGTCGTCGTCGATGATGAACCGCGCCTTGCCTTCCTCCTGGAGGAAGTCGTCGATGAGCGTCTCCGCCTCGAGGGTCAGCAGGTAGTTTATCGTGGCGGGCACGAAGAACACCTTCCGCGGGCGGCCCGCCTCGACCGTGCGGGCGAACGCCTCGATGCCGGTGCCCGCGAGCCCGAGCTTCAGCTTTCGCTCGACGCCGCCCGACCGCGAGCGCGTGCCGCCCGGGAAAAAGAGGCTGTGGTAGCCCCGCTCGAGCAGCACGCACGAGTAGGCCTTGAGCACGTCTTTGTAGAGCGCGTGCCGCAGGCGCCGGTCCACCCGGTAGGCGCCGAGGTTGTGCATGAAGTAGCTCAGCACCGGGTTCGTGAAGAGGTTCTTGCCCGCGCCGTACGTGGCGGGCGGCAGGCCCGCGCGCTCGAGGGCGAACCCGAACACGACCGAGTCGAGGTTCGAGAGGTGGGTAGGGGTGTAGACCACGGTGCCGAGCTCGGTCAGCTTGCGGACGTGCTCGCGCGGTCCCTGCACGACGATGCGGCTGTCGAGGGCCGTCAGATCGAGCGACTGGGGAATGTTCCTCACCATCGCCCGCGGCGACATCAGCGCGCCGAGGAGCGGCGCCATGGCGCGGGAGGCGAACTGGTACACCCGCGGGTCGAAATTCCCGGCGACGTCCCAGGCGTACATCTTCGTGTACTTCGTGACGGCGGCCCGGAGCTCGCCCTCCGACATGCGGCCGAGCTTGCCCGCGAGCGACCTCCACTCCGCCAGCTCGTGGCCGCCGCGCGGGCCGAGGCGGCGCATCTCGAGGTAGGCGGCGTCGGAGAGGGCGTAGAGCGGGTCCTTCACGCCCCCCACGACGCGCGCCACCACGTCGTCGACGATGGCGCCGCGCGCCTCGTTGAAGCGAAAAATCGGGGCAGAGCGCTCGCTCACCTCGAGGCCCCGGGCGAAGATGCGTTCGAGTGTCACCCGGGGATGACACCAAAGGTGGGGCCACACCACAAGCGTCGCGTCCGCGGCACGCGCTGGCCGCGGCGTGCTAGAGGCCCTTTCGCGCTCGGTCGGTTTGGTCGATCCAATCGCCCGCCCAGCGCGTAGAAGGAGAGTGGCGCTGCCGGGGGGGAACGACGCCGAACCCGCCTCGGAGCCCCGGCACCCCATGAGCGACGACCCCACTGAGAACGACGAGGCGACCGCGGAGCTGCTCGCCGTCTATTTCGCGGCGCGCCACCCGCGCCTCGAGGGCGCGCTCCTCGAGCTCTCCCCGCCGGAGGTCGTCGCCGGGTATCTGGCAGTGCGGGAGACCCTCTCCGCCCTCGGTCGCGCTTTCTCCCCGGAGGCGCCGGGGCCCGGCGTGCGGTCGCGGCTCCTGCAGACGCTGTCCACGCGAGCCCCCTCGCGCTCCGCGCTCCTCGTAGTCGACATGCTCGTCGACCACCTCACGCCGGGCGCGCCGCTCGAGGTGCCTCGCGCGCGGCTCGTGGTCCCCGCCCTCAAGGCGCGCCTCGAGGCCGCCCGCGCGGAGGGCATCCCGGTGGTCTACGTCGTCGACGAGCACGGCCCAGAGGACACCGACCTGGCCGGCTGGGGCGCGCACAACATCGCCGGCACCGGCGGCAACGACGTCTGGCCGGAGCTCGCGCCGCTGCCGACCGACCATGTGGTGAAGAAGCCTACCTACAGCGGCTTTGTCGGCTCGCGCCTCGAGGAGGTGCTCGACGAGCTGAAGGTCGACTCGCTCCTGCTCACCGGGTGCCTCACCGAGATCGGCATCATGGCGACCGCCACCGACGCCCTCCAGCGTGGCTACGCCATCGAGGTGCCGCCCGACTGCCAGGCCGGGCTCGCCGAGCCCCTCGAGCAGAGCGCGATGGCCGCGCTCCGCCTGATGGCGCCGTTCGGCCCCGCGCGCAAGGCGCGGCTCGCGCGCCTCGCGGCCTGACGTCTCAGGTCGAGCGGCTCGGCTCCGCGGGGACCGCGAGCGCCACGAACGCGTCCGCGAGGGCCTTCATCGCCGCGTCGGCGCGCGCGCGCGCGACCGACAGGGCCTCGCCCTCGGTCATCGGCTCGCACACGTCGACGTAGAACTTCACCTTGGGCTCGGTGCCGCTCGGGCGCGCGATGACGCGGCTCCCGCCCTCGAGCTCGAAGACGAGCACGTTGCTCGAGGGCAGCGCCAGCGGCCTGGACGCGCCCCCCTCGGTGCGGGTGCCCGCCTCGAGATCGGACGTGGCGACGACCGCGAGCGCGCCGATCTTCGAAGGTGGCCGCTGGCGGAGCCCGTCCATCATCGCGCGGATCTCTTGGGCGCCCGCCTGGCCCTTCCGCGTGAGGTTCACCTGGGTGCTCACGAAGAGGCCGTAGCGCCGGTAGAGCTCCTCGAGGCGATCGAGCACGCTCTGCCCCTGGGCCACGAGCTCGCTCGTGAGCTCCGCGAACACGAGCGCGGCGCTCACGCCGTCCTTGTCGCGCACGAGCCCGCCCACGGTGTAGCCGAGGGCCTCCTCGTAGCCGAACAAGAAGCGGCGCTCGCCCGTGGCCTCGAGCGCCATGGCGCGGTTCGCGATCCACTTGAAGCCGGTGAGGGTCTCCTCGTAGGTGGCGCCGGCGGCCCGCGCGACCACGCCCAGCATGGGCGACGACACGAGGGACGCGAGGAGCACGGCGCTCGCCGGATCGGGGTCTTGCGAGAGCACGTGGTGGCCGAGGAGCACGCCGACCTGGTTGCCTGTAAGCTGCACGTAATCGACACCGCCGCCCTCGCGAGGCCGCGGCACCGCGACCGCGAGCCGATCGGCGTCCGGGTCGTTCGCCAGGACCAGCTCCGCCGACACCGACCGCGCGAGGGCGAACGCCAGGTCCATCGCGCCCTTCTCCTCCGGGTTCGGGAAGGCGACCGTGGGGAAGCGGCCGTCCGGGGCCGCCTGCTCGGCGACCACGTGCAGCGACGAGAAGTGGGCCTCGGCGAGCAGCTTCGCCACGAGGCGGCCGCCCACGCCGTGCATGGGCGTGTACACGATGCGCAGATCGCGCCGCGCGCCCTTGGAGGGCACGAGCGCGCCCGCGGCCGCGAGGTACTGCTCCTCGATCGCGAACGGGACGTCGAGCACGAGCCCTTGGCGTCGCGCCTCCGCGAGCGCGAGGATCGGCACGTCCTTGGCGGCCGGCGCCGCGGCGATGGCGTCGGCGACCATCGTGTCGATGGGCGGGACGATCTGGGCGCCGTTCTCCCAGTACGCTTTGTAGCCGTTGTACTCGGGGGGGTTGTGGCTGGCCGTGACGACCACGCCCGCGGCGCAGCCGAGCGCGGTGAGCGCGTACGCGACCAGCGGCGTGGGGCACACGTCGGTGAAGAGGTACACGCGGATGCCGTGGGCGGCGAGCACGCAGGCCGTGTCCTCGGCGAACTCGCGGCTCATGAGGCGCGCGTCGCAGCCGACGACGACGCCGCGCGTCTTGGGGGCGTCGACCTCGGCGAGCACGGTCTGCGCGAGCCCGTGCGTGGCGAGGCGCACCACGGCGCGGTTCATGCGGTTCGGGCCGCCGCCGAGCACGCCGCGGAGGCCCGCCGTGCCGAACTCGAGGCCCTGCGCGAAGCGGTCGGCGAGGTCGTTCGAGCCAGGCGCCTCCTCGTGATCCTCGAGCAGCTTGCGCACCTCTTGGCGCGTGCCGGCGTCAGGGTCGCCGTTCATCCAGTCGCGGGCCTTGGCTTTGAGCGCTTCGAGGTCGTCCATGCGGAGGGTCGAGGGTAGTCGAGGGCTCCCCGATCGCGAACCCGAAAATTTTCGCGCCCGCGCCCGCGCCCGCGCCCGCGCAGGCCGCGCGCGCAGCGTGAAAACTCGAACGATGACGGACGCTTCGGACCGCAGTTCGCCGCCTCCCCAGCGCGCCCGCGGCCCGTCGCGGGCCGGACGGCCTCGTCTCGCGGGTCGATCGTGCGATGATGCCCGCACGCGATGCTCCGCTACACCCTCCGCCGCGCCCTCTGGGCGGTCCCCACGCTGTTCGGGGTGAGCTTCGTCGTGTTCTTGTTGACGACGCTCTTCCCCGATCCCGCGACGCGGCTCAGCCTGCAGGAGCGCGAGGCGCTGCTCCGCACGCCCCAGGCCCACTTCGCCCTCGAGGAGCGGCGCCGTGGGCTGTTCCTCGACCTGCCGCGCGTGGTGAACGTGGTTCCACGCGACGTGCGCGTGGTCACCGAGGAGTGCCTGCTCCACCTGCAGCTCGACGACAACGAGGGGCCCGTCGCCGCGAACACCCTCGTCCGGCTCGGCGGCGCGGCGCTGCCGCACCTCATGCCACGGCTCGACGCGCTCGATCCGGAGGGGCGTCGTCGCGTGTCGCGCGCGCTCTTGCCGCTCGCCGCGCGCATGGGCCTCGAGGTGCCCGACACGACCACCGACCCCGACGCGGCGCTGCTCTTCTGGCGGCGCTTCTGGGACGATCGCTCGACGGACTTCACGGCGCCCGCGGTGCGCCGCAGCGTCGCTCGCTTCGCGCAGAAGGCCACGCCCGCCCGCCAGCGCGAGCTCGAGATCCTCGACACCTACGCGCTCCCGGAGCTCCTCGCCGCCGCCCTCGAGACGAACGACCCCGAGGTGCGCGCGCGCTTCACGGGCTTGCTCGCGCACGCCACGCAGCGGTCGGCGGCGCTCCCCGTCGACGCGTCGGCCGCCGAGGCGCGCCGCGCGCTGGCCGACTGGCGCTCCTGGTGGTTCATCCACGAGCCCGATTTCGTCGAACGCGAGGGCACCGCGCGCGTGGCCGCGACGCTCGGCGACACGCGCTACGCGAAGTGGACCGTGGGCGCCGCCACGGGGCAGCTCGGCCTCTCCACCCGCGACAACGAGCCTGTGTACGCGAAGCTGAAGGAGCGCGCGCCGGTCACGTTCGTCATGACGTTCCTCGCGATGCTCCTCGCCTTCACGCTCGCCGTGCCGATCGGCGCGTTCGCCGCCTGGCGCAGGGGGCGCGCGTGGAACCGGGTCATCACGGCCGCGCTCTTCGTGGGCTACTCGCTCCCCACGTTCTGGGTCGCGCAGGTCCTCTTCTCCCTGGCGAAGGTGCGCAGCTACGCCGGCGTGGCGGTGCCGCTCGTCGCCCTCGCGATCACCTCGCTCGCCACCCTGTCGCGCCACCAGCGCTCGTCGCTGCTCGAGGTCATCCACGCCGACTACGTGCGCACCGCCCGCGCGAAGGGGGCGAGCGCGATGCGCCTCGCGCTGGTCCACGCGCTGCGAAACGCGGTGCTGCCCACGGTCACGCTCGCCGGCTTCCAGTTCCCCGCGCTGCTCGGCGGGGCGTTCGTCATCGAGGAGGTCTTCTCCATCCGCGGGATGGGGTGGGAGACCCTGCGCGCGATCGAGGCGCACGACACGGCGTGGATCGTCGCCACGGTGCTGCTCTCCGCGGCGGTCACGACGGTCATGCTCATCGCGAGCGACGTGGCGCTCGGCCTGCTCGATCCGCGCGTGCGGGAGCGGCAGCTCCGCGGGCGGCCCGCGTGAGCCCGCCCCGACGGCGCACCCGCGTGGGCTCGCTGAGCCACGCGCTCCACCGGCTCACCGAGCGGCGCCTCGCCCGCTGGGGCGCGCTCGCGCTCGCGCTCCTGTCGCTCGTGGCGATCCTCGCCGAGCTCTTCGCGAGCGACTACCCGCTGCTCTGCTCGGTCGACGGGGTCGTGTACGTGCTGCCCGCCGTCACCCATCCCCGCTCGCTCACGGGCCGCGACAACGCGCGGCTCGCGGAGCAGAGCGTCGAGCGGCCGGGCAGCGTGTTCGCGGTGTACCCGGTCGTTCGACACGGGCCCACCTCCGAGTCTCCCGCCCGCCTCGCGCCGCCCTCGGCCGAGCACCCGTTCGGGACCGACTCGCGCGGGCGCGACGTCTTCGCCCAGACCATCCACGGCGTGCGCACTCAGCTCGGGTTCGCGCTCCTCACCGTGTGCGCGTACGTCGCGCTCGGGGCGTTCATCGGCGCGACGGCAGGCTACTTTGGCGGAACTATTGACTTTTTTACAGAGAGAGTCACGGACACGATGAGCGCGATCCCAAGCTTCGTGCTCATCCTCTGCGTCCAGGCGGCGCTGCCCCACCCGAACCTCGAGACGCTCTTCGTCACCGTCGTCGCCGCCCGCTTCGCCGAGGTCGCGCGCCTCGTGCGGGTCGAGGTGGTCGACGTGAGCACGCGCGACTACGTGCTCGCCGCCCGCGCGCTCGGGGCCTCGCCGCTGCGCGTCTTGCTGCGGCACGTGCTCCCCAACGCGCGCGGCCAGGCCATCGTCTCGGCGACCTTCGGCCTGGGCGCCGTCGTGCTGCTCGAGGCGCAGCTCGACTTTCTGCGGGTGGGCGATCGCGGTCGCTTCGCCTCGTGGGGTCAGGTCATGAGTGACGTGCGCGACCGGCCTGACGCGTACTGGCTGTTGCTCTTCCCGGGCCTGTTCTTGCTCGCCACCGTGGTCGCGACCAACCTGGTCGGCGAGGGCCTCCGGGACGCGCTCGATCCGCGCGCGCGGAGCAAGCGGGCGTGAGCCGCGGGGCACGCGCGGCGGCGTCTCGCGGCCGCCTGGCCCGCGGCGCTACGCGCGCTCGATTTTCAGGCCCTCGGACTCCCAGGCGAGGAAGCCGCCCTCGAGGAAGCTCACCTCGGTGCCCTCGCCGATGAGCTTCGCCGCGAGCTCCTTCGCCTTGTCGCCGGCGCGGCAGTAGAGGACCGGCTGGCCGCCGAGCATGAAGAGCTCGGCCAGGCGGGTCTCGATCTCCTCGGCGGGCAGGTTCGTGGCGCCGGGGATGTGCGCGCGCGCGAACGCGCCCGCGTCGCGCGTGTCCACCACCGAGATCGCGCCCTGCTTCTGCAGCTCGACGACCTCGTCGACCTTGAGCGCGCCCTCTGCCCGCGGGAGGTGCCGCTCGACCATGGCGCGGAGCGCGCGCTTGCCGAGCGCGCCGGCTTGCCCGTCGACGATGCGTCCGCCGGCGAACACCATGAACATGGGCACCTGCTGGATCCGGAGCTGCCGGGCGAGCGTCGGCGCGTTCTCGATCAGCACCTTCACGATCTTCAGCTTGCCCTCGAGGTCGGCGCCGAGCGCCTCGACCTCGGCGTCGGTCGCGCGCGCCGAGGCGGCCGCCCGCTGCGACGAGAAGTAGATCAGCACGGGCAGCTCGCTCTGGAAGACCTCGACCTCGAACTCGCGCTCGCCGATCGACTTGAGGTTCGAGCCCGCCGGCCCCGCGCTCCCGCCCCTGTTTCCGCCCCTGTTTCCGCCCGCGCCGCCGAGGATCATGCGCGAATCACTAGCCGAACCCGAAAGCCGGGCGAAGCGTATTCTTCCGGGACCGCGGCCGCTGGCGCCCGCGCCGGTCTAGATCGGCGAGGGTAGGGTGAGCGAGAACACCTGGCCCCCGGGCACCGCCGCGCTGCCGAGCACCACGCGCTCGGACATGGGCCGGTGAAAGAGCAGCGGGATCCCGACGCCGACGATCGCGCCCACGAGCATGCCGCCGACCACGTCGGTGAAGTAGTGCCGATCGGCGGCCACGCGGAGGTACCCCGTCGCCGCCGCCAGCGGCAGACCCACGGCCCACACCGCGGGCGCCGCGCGGTAGCCCCTCATCGAAGCGATCGTGCCGGCCGAGGTCGCGAGCGCGAAGGTGAAGGCCGTGTGCCCTGAGAAGAACGAGACGTTGTTGTCCGCGGGGCTCGGCGTGGTCGCCTTCGCGTCGGCCGAGAGCGCGTGCGCGTACGGTCGCTCCCGTGCGAAGGCGACCTTCGCGATCGCGTTCAGGGCCATCGCGACGCTGGTCGCCTCCGCGACGAGGAGCGAGTTCAGCGGGATGTCGCGGGCGCGGTCCGCGTCGGCCGCCGCGAGCGCCCCGAGGCCCAACGTCAGCACCGGCGCCCCGACCGCGAAGCCGTCGCTCAGCGTGCGAGACGGCGCGGGATCCGCGCGCACCCACGCCGCGCGCACGCTGTCGTCGAGGGCGTTCGAGGCGCACCAGCGGCACGTGCGCGTGAGCGAGCCCGCGGCGAGGTTCAGGCCGATGGCGACCCCGGCCGCGCCCGCCGTGACGGCTCGTGCAACGCAAGGGGCCCGCGAGGCGGTCT
>DAORJJ010000098.1:0-15804 GCA_035439005.1 Polyangiaceae bacterium
CGCCGATCGACTGGCCCTCGAGCACCGGGAACGCGCGCTTGCCGAAGTCGAGGACGAGGTGGCGAATGTCGCTCTCCGCGTCGTCGGCGGTGAGCCGCAGGTTGCCCGTGACCGTCGCGGTCGCGGGCCGGTCCGGGGTGTAGAGCCCCACGTAGGGGTGCGCGGCCGACCACGGCGGCGGCACGTGCCCGCCGAGCGCCGTCGCCTGCTCGGTGAGGCGCAGCACGTCGGGCGGCACGTGCGCGGTCGCCGGCTCCCCGGCCTCGCCGGTCGAGCTGGGCGGCGCCTCGTCGGCGGGGAGCGAGTCCCACGCGAGCTGGTCGGCCACCGCGTGCGGCGCGCTCACCTGGCGCCAGCTGTCGATGGCGCCGGTGGGGCAGGGGGGCAGGCAGTCGCCGCAGCCGTCGCAGAGCTCGAAGGTGATCGCGTACTGCCGCTTGTCGTGGAGGATGGCGCCCCGCGGGCACGCCTCCTCGCACGTGTTGCAGCGGATGCACACGTCCGGGTCGATGAGGTGCTGGCGGGAGAGCGCGAGGCTCACGACGGGGCTCGGCGGGGCCACGGGCTCAGTTGAAGCGCACGTAGGCGAAGTCGGCGGGCATGTTGTTGATGCCGCGGAGCGGCGGCGCGATGTAGCTCGCGTACTTGCCCGGCTCGAGGACGCGCCCCATGAGCGACTGCACGTGGGCCTCGTCCTCCTTCGTGGGCAGCCACTCCGCCTCGCGCGCGCGCCACTCGGCCTCGGAGAGCACCTCGCCGGCGGGGCTCACGAAGACCTTCGAGAACACGCCGATCTTCCGGTGGAACGCCTTGTGCGGCAGCGTGAGGGTGCGCTCGACGCCCGCGCGCGCGAGCACCTTGTTCCAGCGGTCGACGCCGGCCTGGCAGTCGACGATGTAGTCGTCGCGGAGGCGCTCGTTCAGGGTCATGAGGGCGTTCTCGCGACCCTCGACGAGCCGCCCGCCGTCCACGGTGAGCAGCGGGTAGTCGCGCGTCGACAGCTCGTGGTCGTCGTCGATCTTCCCCTCCTCGAAGCGCCCCTTCAGGCCCTCGCGGTAGAACGTGGAGGCGTTCGACGACACCTCGGAGCCGTAGAGGTCGAGCGTCACGCTGAAGTGGAAGTTCAGGTACCGCTGCAGCGTGTCGAGGTCGATCACGCCGTGCTGGCGCACCTGGTCGGGCGCCTCCACCTTGTGCTCCTTCATGATCTCGGCGGTGCGCTGGAGGATGCGCGCGATGCCCGACTCGCCCACGAAGAGGTGGTGGGCCTCCTCGGTGAGCATGAAGCGGGTCGAGCGCGCGAGCGGATCGAAGGCGCTCTCGGCGAGCGCGGCGAGCTGGTACTTGCCGTCGCGGTCGGTGAGGAACGTGAACATGAAGAACGAGAGCCAGTCCGGCGTGCGCTCGTTGAACGCCCCGAGGATGCGCGGCTTGTCCTCGTCGCCCGAGCGCCGCGCGAGCAGCTCGTCGCCCTCCTCGCGTCCGTCGCGGCCGAAATACGCGTGGAGGAGGTACACCATCGCCCAGAGGTGCCGGCCCTCCTCCACGTTCACCTGGAAGAGGTTGCGGAGATCGTAGAGCGACGGCGCCGTCATGCCGAGGTGGCGCTGCTGCTCCACGCTGGCGGGCTCGGTGTCGCCCTGGGTCACGATGATGCGGCGGAGCGTGCTGCGGTACTCGCCGGGCACCTCGTTCCACACCGGCTCGCCGCGGTGCTTGCCGAAGCCGATCGTGCGGCCGGGCTCGGGCGGCGTGAGGAAGATGCCCCAGCGGTAGTCGGGCATCTTCACGTAGTCGAAGTGCGCCCAGCCCTTCGGATCCACGCTCACCGCCGTGCGCAGGTACACGTCCCACGGCGTGCTGTTCACCGGGCCCATCTCGCGCCACCACGCGAGGTAGCCGGGCTGCCAGTGCTCGAGCGCGCGCTGGAGCTGCTTGTTCGACGCGAGGTCGACGTTGTTCGGGATCGTGGACGAGTAGTCGATCGCCATGGGGCCTCTGCGCGAGCTTCGGAGCGGGAGCGCTCGCGGTCGCGAAAGCAACGCCCGTGCTCAGCCGCGCGTCGAGGTTTGGGGCGAGTTTCCGCCGCCCTCGGCCGTCGAGGCGCAATTCGTGCGGCCGCGTCGCAGCGCTTGCGCGCCGCCGAGACGTGCCTCACGAAAGAGGCACGTTTCGCTTGCGGCCGGCCGTGGCCGGTGCCATGACATCGCCCGCATGAATCCTCCCGGACTCTCCGCGCGCCCAGCGCACCCCGCGCGCCTCGCAGGTGTCACGTTGCCGCTGGCCGCGCTCCGCACGACGGACGACTGGGGCGTCGGGCAGGTGTCGGCGCTGGGGCCCTTCGCCGAGCTCGCGCTCCTCGCGGGGAGCCGCCTCGTGCAGATCCTGCCCCCCTACGAGCTCGCCGCGGGCGAGTCGAGCCCTTATGGCGCGCGCACCGCGTTCGGCCTCGACCCGATCTACCTCACGATGCACGAGATCCCCGAGCTCGCCGGGGAGGCGCTCGCGGGCTTCCGCACGGCGGAGATCGACGCCGAGATCGCCCGCCTCCGCGCGGCGCCGCGGGTCGACTTCACCGCGGCGCGGGCCCTGAAAGAGCGGGCGCTCCGCTTCGCCTTCGAGCGCTTCTTGGCCGATCACTACGGGCGCGGCACGCCCCGCGCGGCGGAGCTCGAGGCCTTCACCCAGCGCTCGCCTTGGGCCCGGGATCTCGCGCTCTACGTCGCCCTCCGCGACTCGCACTCCGGCTACGGGTGGTCCACCTGGCCGGAGGACGAGCGCGATCGCGCGCCCCACGTCGTCCAGCACGGCGAGTCGCCCTCGCCGTCGCACCCGCTCGGCCGCGCGGTGCTCGAGCACCTCTACCGCCAGCTCTTGCTCGAGTCCGAGTGGCGCCGCGCCCGCGCGCGCCTCGGCGAGCTCGGCGTCGAGCTCATGGGCGATCTGCCCTTCATCGTGGGCACCGAGAGCGCCGACGTGTGGGTGAACCGCGCCGAGTTCCGCCTCGACCTCTCGCTCGGCGCCCCGCCCGACGCCTTCTCCGCGGACGGCCAAGACTGGGGGCTGCCTGCGTACGACTTCCACACCCTCGACGCGACCGATCTGCACTGGATCCGCCAGCGCACGGCGCACGCGGCCACGCTCTACGATCGCTTCCGGCTCGACCACGCGATCGGCTACTTCCGCCAGTGGGTGCGCGCGCAGGGCGCGAAGGGCGCGTTCCTGCCCGACTCCGAGCCCGCCCAGCAGGCGCGCGGCGAGAAGGTGCTCTCGGCCATCCTGGAGGCCGCTGGCGCGTCGCAGGTCATCGCCGAGGACCTGGGCGTCATCCCCGACTTCGCGCGCGACAGCCTGGCGCGGCTGGGCATCCCCGGCTACCGCGTGCTCCCGTGGGACCGCCGCGACGGCGTCTACACGCGGCCGGCCGAGCTGCCCGAGCGCAGCGTGGCGTGCTGGAGCACCCACGACACCGCGCCCATCACGGCGTGGTGGCCCGAGCTCGAGGCGTGGGAGCGCGAGGCCCTCGCCAAGAACTGGGGCCTCGCCACGCCGTTCGCGAGCGACGACGAGCGCAACCTCGCGCTCCTCGGCGCGCTCTACTCCTCGCGCTCCGAGCTCGCGCTCGTGCTCGTGCAAGAGCTCCTCTTCGAGACCACGCGGGTGAACACCCCCGGCGTCGTGGGGCCCGAGAACTGGACCTACCGCCTGCCCGCCGATCTCTCCGAGCTGCTGCGGGATCCCACGCTCCTCGCCCGCTTCGAACGCGTCCGGGGGCTCCTCCGCGAGAGCGGCCGGCTCTAGCCGCTCCGTGTAGACTCTCGCCCCTCATGGAGTACACCCTCCGCCCCGGTCACCCCTTCCCGCTCGGCGCGACCCCGGACGCCCTCGGCGTGAATTTCGCCGTGTTCTCGGCGCACGGCACGGGCGTCGACCTGTGCCTCTTCGACGAGGCGAACCGCGAGACGCGCATCCCGCTCCGCGAGCGCTCGGCGCACGTCTACCACGGCCACGTCGAGGGAGTGCGCGCCGGGCAGCGCTACGGCTACCGCGTCTTCGGCCCGTACGAGCCGCGGAGCGGACACAGGTTCAACCCCAACAAGCTCCTCGTCGACCCCTACGCGCGCGCGGTGCACGGCAAGGTCGACTACGCGCAGCCCGTGTTCGGTTACGCGCGCGAGTCGGGGCGCGACGACCTCACGCCGAGCCTCGAGGACAGCGCCGCCGGCGTGCCGCGCAGCGTGGTCGTGGATCCCTCGGGGTTCGACTGGGGCGGCGACGCCGCGCCCGACGTGTCGTGGGCCGACACCGTGCTCTACGAGACGCACGTGAAGGGCCTCACGATGCTGCACCCGGCCGTGCCGCCGGAGCTCCGCGGCACCTACGAGGGCCTCGCGCACCCCGCCGTGCTGGACCACCTCGTGAGCCTCGGCGTGACGACGGTGGAGCTGCTGCCGGTGCACGAGCACGCCGACGAGCACTTCCTCTTCAAGCGCGGCCTCACCAACTACTGGGGCTACTCCACGCTCTCGTATTTCGCGCCGAGCGCGCGCTTCGCGCGGGTGCCCGGGCGGCAGGTCGACGAGTTCCGCGCCATGGTGAAGGGCCTCCACGCGGCGGGCCTCGAGGTCGTGCTCGACGTGGTCTACAACCACACCTGCGAGGGCGACCGGCTCGGCCCCACGCTCTCGCTCCGAGGCTTCGACAACCGCTCGTATTACCGCCTGAAGCCGGGCGATCTGCGCGAATACGAGGACTTCACGGGCTGCGGCAACAGCCTCGACATGATGTGCCCGCAGAGCCTCAAGCTGGTGATGGACAGCCTGCGCTACTTCGTCACCGAGATGCACGTCGACGGCTTCCGCTTCGACCTCGCCAGCACCCTCGCGCGGGAGCTGCAGTCGGTCGACAAGATGAGCGGGTTCTTCGATATCATCCACCAAGACCCCGTCCTTTCTCGCGTGAAGCTCATCGCCGAGCCGTGGGACCTCGGCGAAGGGGGATATCAAGTAGGCAATTTCCCGGTCCTCTGGACCGAGTGGAATGGCCGCTACCGCGACACCGTCCGCCGCTTCTGGACAGGCGACAAGCGCCAGGTGGGCGACATGGGCTTTCGCCTCACCGGGTCGAGCGATCTCTACGAACGCGACGGGCGCCACCCGCAGGCGAGCATCAACTTCCTCACCGCCCACGACGGCTTCACGCTGCGCGATCTCGTGAGCTACGAGCGCAAGCGCAACTTCGACAACCGGGAGGAGAACCGCGACGGCACCGACGACAACGCGTCGTGGAACTGCGGCGTCGAGGGCGAGACCGAGGACCCCGAGGTGCTCGAGCTGCGGGCCCGGCAGGCGCGAAACCTCATGCTCACCCTCGGGCTCTCGCTCGGCGTGCCCATGCTCACCGCCGGCGACGAGCTGTGGAAGACCCAGCGCGGCAACAACAACCCCTACGCGCAGGACAACGCCATCTCCTGGGTCGACTGGGGGCCCACGCCCGAGGGCGACGCGCAGCACGCGTTCACCCGGCTCGTCTTCGAGCTGCGCGCGCGGCACCCGGTGTTTCGCCGCCGCCGCTTCCTGCGCGGCGTGAAGGTGGGGCTCGCGCCCGACATCGCCTGGTTCCGCCCCGACGGCGCGGAGATGGTCGGGAGCGACTGGTCGACCCCTGGCGCGCCGCTGGTCGCCTGGCTCCTCGCCGGCGACGCGCTCGCCTACCAAGACGAGCGCGGCGCGCCGGTCGAGGACGACACGTTCCTCGTGATCATGTCGTCGATGCGCGAGGCGTCGACCTTCACGCTGCCCGCGCCCGACTGGGGCAAGAAGTGGACGCTCGTGCTGGACACCGCCGTGCCCGGCGAGCCAGAGGCCGCGATCGCGCTCGCGGGCGACGTGCTCGACCTCCTCCCTTGCCACGCGGTCGTCTACCGGCGAGATTCAAAGGAGCGAGGCTCGTTCCTGCCCTTGCGCAGCGCGCGGCCCGTGGAAGGAGGGGACCCGTGACCGAAGACCCGCGCGCTCAGCTCATCCTCGACATCGAGATCGCGCTCGTCGACTGGAAGCCGGTGGCGCAGCCGCACGAGCTGTCCGAGCTCGCCGAGCTGCTCCTCGACGCGCGAGACGCCGGGCCCGACGAGCTGCCCCAGGTAGAGGCGCAGTTTCGGGGCCTGGAGCGCTTCGTCGAGTCGCGACGCGCGAGCGTGGCGATGGCGGCCGTGCGGCCGGACGACTAAGGCGGTGCTCACTGGGATCGAGCCCGGAATCCCACGGCTCGCGCCTTCGGCTTCTCACGAGAGCCGTGGGATTCCGGGCTCGATGACCGCGACGTGTGCACATGGCCTTCTGACGATTCAGGATCGGCGGAACTGGGTTCCGCCTTAGCGCGCTCCCACCTTGCGCGCGCTCCCACCTTGCGCGCCCTTCGCGGCGAGCGCCGGTCGGGGTGTGCGCGGGCCGGGGTCGTCGTGCCCCGCCGGCACGTACCGCCGCGGGATGGCGGCGTAGGCCGCGAGCGGCGCGCGCTCGTCGGCCCGCACGGCCCGCCAGGTCACCTCGGGCGCTCGCCGCGCGAGCGACGTGCTCGAGGTCGCCGCGAGGGTGGGGAGCGCGATGATCTCGGGAGCGGCCGCCTCGAAGCCGCCGCCCTTGGCGCCGGTCTCGATGGCCATGAGGCCGCCGCCCACGAGGTCCTTCTTGAGGGTGCCGCGGAACTGCACCCACGTGCGCTTGCCCACGACGAGGGTCTTCTCGGGGTCTTGCTGGAGCACCGCCGAACTTCGCTGTTGGGCGTCCAGCACGGTGGCCTCGAAGCCGCCGCCGTCCTCGGGGAAGGGCCGCGGCGTCCCGGCCGCGTCGACCGACGAGACCCACACGCTCGCCTCGAACGGGCCCTTGCCGCCGGTGAAGCTCGCGATGAGCTGGATGGCGCGCGATTTCTCGTCGGTCGCCTTCGGGTCCTTCAGGAGGGCCACCCCGCCGCCGAAGCCGGCGGGCGAGTCCGAGTAGGTGCTCACCTTCACGTCGAGGCGCGAGGAGCTCGAGGCGTAGAACGCGAGGAACGTACCGGCGCCGGTCTGCCCCTGCTCGGTGAGCCAGAAGCCCGGATCGAGCAGGAGGTTCTGCGCGCGCGTGGGCGTGAGCCCACCGGTGAGCAGCGTGCGCTTCGGCGTGGGCACCGGCGCGGGCGTGGTGGGCCCAGGCTCCTGCGTGGCCGCGGGGCCGGGGAGCACGCCCGGCGTGTCGTCGCCGCCGCAGCCGGCGAGGGGGAGCGCGGCGAGGACCAGCGCGACCGAGGTGATCCGCGTGAAGGAGAGGCGCGTGAAGATGTGTGCAGTGTTCATGGATTCGTCCTTCACGGGGTGGCGAGCCAGGCGCGGGCCACGTTGAGCAAGGTGTCCTCCCCGCGGAGGAGGTCGGACTGGGTCTGCGTGACGACCTGGTCGGGCTCGACGCCGTGGCCGCTCTCCCACCGCGCCGACTGCGCCGCCGCGTAGGTGGTGGCGAAGCGGCTGTCTTGGATTTGGATGGACCCGCCCTGCACGCCCGGAAGCAGCGAGGGCAGCGAGATGATCGCGCCGAACGCGCCCGACGAGGGATGCGGCGCGAAGATGCGGAGCTTCGAGCGGCCCTGGAGGAGCTTCGGCATGAAGTCGTTCGCCGACACGTCGTTGGTGTTCACCCACGCCACCTTGCTGCGCATGCCGGGCGGATCGGCCTGGCCCACGATCGAGAAGAAGCCGTCGATGTTGGAGGCGAAGCAGGAGAAGTCGTTGGACCCGCGCTCGGTGGTGCAGGTCTCGCCGGCGTTGAAGAGGCCGAGCGGATCGGGGTTGTCGTGCCCGCCTCGGCCGAGGGAGACGACGCCCCACGGCTCGCTCGGGCCGCGCATGATCTTGAAGAGCGCGTCGATCGCCGAGTAGTACCCGCCGTGGCCCTCGCGCGCGTCCATGAGCACCGTGGCGGGTGCGCTCTGGAAGATGGCGGCCATCTTCGCCTCCCAGCCGCCCTGGCCGACGAAGCCGTCGAACTGCACCGACACCTCGCCCGACGGCTGGACCTCGCTGTCGACCGGGTCTTCGCCCGACTGCGACGGGCCGCTCAGCTTCGAGACCGCGTTCTTGAAGCGCGCGGTGCACCCGACCTGCCCACCGCCGCCGGTCTTTCCCTCCAGGATCGACTGGTACACGAGGTCGGCGATGTCGAGGGTGACCGTCGTGCGATCGGCCCCGGTGCAGGCCGTGGCCGAGGCGCACCGGGTGAGGGTGAAGCTCCGCGCGCGCGCGACGAGCAGCTCCGAGAGCGCGTTCGCGGTCTCGCCCCAGTCGGCGCGCGGATCGTTCGGCATCGTGCGCGCGAACGACGCGTAGTGCTTGTCGATCCAGGCCTTCGGGTCCTGCCCGTCGATCGCCGTGAGCACGTCGCCCACCTTCACGCGGTCGTCCTTCGAGACGAAGAGCCCGTAGCCCGCGCCGCCGCCGAGGAGGTCTTTCTCGACGACGCCGAAGCAGCCGAGGCCGTTCGAGCTCGACGACATGAGCTGCGGGCCGAAGTAGGTGAAGTTCGACGGCGAGCCGAAGCTCGTGTGGTTGTCGCGGAGCTCGTTCACGAGGCGCGCGAGGCCGCCGACGAACTGGCGCGACGACTTGGCCTCGCGCGCGAGCCGCAGGGCCTCGGGCTGGAGCTTGTCCTTCGCGATGCGGATCGAGTTGCGGTCGCCGTGGATGCGCGTGGCGATGTGGGCCCAGCGCTCGGCGAGGTCTTGGCGGATCGACGCGCTCGGCAGCGGGCCCCACGTGACCGACGAGGGCACGCAGTGGCCGTACATGCAGTCGCCCTCGGCGCCGCACGTGGTCTCCACGTCGTCTTGGGTGCACGCGACGGGCTTCGTGAGCTTGTCGTCGACCTTTCGGATCTCGAGGGCGTCGACGAGGAACGAGTCGCCGTCGGCCACTCGCCGCGGGACGAAGGCGACGGCGCGCACGCCCACGCCGTACACGCTGCCGTCGATCGCGCCCGTCGAGAACTCGGCCCACCCGTCGGAGGTCTGCTTGCCCGTGCGGAGCGCGCGCACCTGCGCGAAGGGGAAGTGGTTCTTCGCGTACACGTCCTCGTCCGTGCGGCCGTAGGCCACGACGAAGCTCGGCGCGGCCCCATCGGCCCGCGACCAGAACGACACCTCGAAGCGCCCCTCCTTCACCTTCCCGAACGTCTCGGCGTCGAAGAACACGAGGCCGAGGTTGTCCTTGCCGATGCGGAGCGCGCCGGCGCCCTCGATGGCGTCGGCCTCGCCTCGCGCGAACATGGTCGCGAGGACGTCGGGCGCCGGGTCGGAGTAGACGAGCTCGAACGCCGAGTTGCTCCACTTCGCGGCGCGAGCGCCGAGCGGCTTCAGCGACGCGGCGTCGTCCAAGCTCACCGCGCGGAGCGCCGTGGAGCTGAGCGCGACGGCGCCGGTGCGCGCGTCGAAGCTGGAGGCGTGGGCGCTCGGGGCGTGGCCGAGCAGGGCGAGCGCGGCGGAGACCGCGGCGGCGAGGTGCGCGCGTTTCATCGCGTGCTCATACCACGCCACGCCGCGGGCGCGCGCCCGGGGCGGCGGTTCCAGTGGTGACGGCAGGTTCCAGTCAGGGCGAACGCGTCACCCGAGCAGCTCCGTGAACAGCGCCTCGTGCGCGCGGGTCATCGCCTGCTCGCTGAACTTGGCGTCGAAGCGCGCGCGGCCCCGCTCACGCACCGCGCGCGCGAAGTCGGCGCCACCCGCCTTCACGCGGAGCAGCGCCTCGGCGAGGGCCTCCTCGTCCTTCGGCGGCACGAGGTAGCCGTTCTCGCCCTCGACGATGACCTCGGGGTTGCCGCCCACCGTGGTGGCGACCAGCGGCACGCCGATCGCGAGCCCCTCGAGGAGCGCGAGCGGCAGGCCCTCCCACAGGGACGACAGCACGTACGTGTCGAGCGCCGAGACGAACTGCGGGATGTCGGAGCGATACCCAAGGAAGCGCACGCGATCGCCCAGGCCTCGCCGCGCGAGATCGGCCTCGAGCTCCGCGCGGAGCGGCCCGTCGCCCGCGATCGCGAAGCGCACCTTCGGGTCCCTCGCGAGCACGCGCTCGGCGGCCCCGAGCAGGTGCACGATGCCCTTCTGCTTCGAGAGCACCACGGCGGTGCCCACGAGGTGCTCGTCCGGCGCCACGCCGAGCTCGGCGCGGATGCGGGCGATCGCGCCCTCGTCGCGGGTGAAGCGCTCGCCGTCGATGCCGTTGTGGATGACCGACACGTTCTTCGTGAGGCCCACCCGGCGCGCGAGCGTGCGCTGGAGATCTTCCGACACGGCGACCACGCGGTCGGCGAGCCGCACGTAGTACCCGAAGCGCTTCGCGTGGGTCTCGCTCGCGCTGTAGATCTGGTTGTGCTCCGAGTACACGACCTTGGGCCGCGGCAACACGAGCCGCGCGGCGACGCCCGCGAACACGAGCGGCGCGAGGTTGTGCGCGTGCACGAGGCGGACGTCGCGCTCGAAGAAGAAGCGCGCCATGCGCGTGAGCACCGAGGGATCGAACGAGAACGGGCCGATCTTGCGCGCGCCCGACTTGTCGAGCACGAGCACGTGATCGGCCGGCAGCGGCACCTGGTCGAAGAGCTTGCCGCGGCCGTCGACGCACACCGCGAACGGCTCGAATTTCGCGCGGTCGAGGGTGCGGATGAGGCTCAGCACGACCTTCTCGAGGCCGCCGACGTCGAAGTTGTTCACGACGAAGGCAACAGGCACCACCATGGAAGACTCCTCACGTTTCGCCGGGGAACGCGGCCCCGAGCGCGTCTCTAGATGTCGAGCTCGCCGTCGAACATCGACCAGCTCTCGAGGTCGAGCGCGGCGGCGCGCAGCTCGTCGGGGGCGCCCTCGAGCACCTGCGCCATGAGGAAGCGCCCGTTGGGCCGCGCGATGAAGCCGTGGCGCTTGAGGCGGGGGGCGAGCGACTTCGTGCCCACGTGGGCGATGCAGATGGCCTTGTGCCCCTCGCCGCGCATCGCGCTCGCGAACGCGGCGAGCAGGGGGTCCAAGTGCACGACGGCGCTCTCGACGAAGACGTCGGCGACGTTCACCCACCCGTTCTGAACGGTGTACACCACGAAGCCAGCCACCTGCCCGCTGCTCCGGGAGGCGGCGGAGAAGAAGCGGTAGCGGGCGGTGGTGAAGTCGGCGTACCGCCAGTTCAGGTAGGCCGCGTCGCGGGGCTGCTCGATGGCCACCTGGCCGCGCGCGCGCTGCCAGAGGGCGTCGTAGCGCGCGTCGACCCGCGACGCGTCCTCGAACACGAGGTCGAAGCCGAGGCCGTAGCGGGCGAGGCGCTCGGCGGCGCCCACGGCGAGGTCGGCGAACACGCCGCCCACCGCGGTGATCGAGTCGAGCGCCGGGCCCTCGAGGTAGGGCGCGAGCGCCGGCGCGCGCTTCTCGACCTGCGGCTTGATGACCCGCTCGAGGTAGGCGCCCGCGCGGAGCGGCTTGATGTAGTCGCTCGCCTCGCCGACGACCTTGTAGCCAATGCGCTTGAAGATGGGAGTCGACGCCTTGTTGGGGTATCCGTAGAGGAGCGCCGTGCCCTCCTCCTTGGCGGTCTGGGCGATCGTGCGCTGCACCGTGACGGCGGCGCCGGCGGCGCGGTGCGCGCGCTTGACCGCGAAGTCGGAGAGCACCCCCGCGCGCACGGTGTGCGCACCGAACACCACCTGCCGCGGGTAGGCCGAGGCGCAGCCGATGAGGCCGTCTTTGTCGTCGTTCACGAGGAACGTGCGCGAGCCGCCGGCGGGGTTCTCGCGGTAGAGCCAGGTGACGCGGCGCTCCTTCGCGGCGGCGATGCCGGGATCCGAGAGGTTCTCCTCCCACAGGGCGGTGAGAGAGTCTCGTTGCGTGTCGAGATCGAGCGGCTGCGCGACGTAGGCCATCGGGGGGAGGTCCTCGCTTCGGGGGTTCGGGGTCTAGAGGGGAGTCGCGGCGGCGCGCGGCGCGGGCGCGGTGGCGGGGTCGGAGGGCTCAGTCGGAGAGGCCGGCGCGTCGCACGGCGCGGTTCAGGAGCTCGGGGAAGGCCTCGGCGGCCTTCGTGTTCCCCTCGGACGACGGGTGCTCGTCGGTGCCGTCGCCCGTGGGGTAGAGCGTGAGGTCGGAGCGGCCGTTGCCGGTGAGCACGTCGTAGTAGTCGAACGCGACGACGTTCTTCAGAGGGTAGTCTTTGAGCCAGCCGTCTTTGGAGACGACCCACTCGTTGAACTCGCGGGCGAGCTTGCCACGCTCGCGCGCGGCGTCCGCGGCGGTGGGCTTGCCGGTGAGCTTCTTCAGCACGACCTTGAAGGCCCGCTCGCTCCCGGGCGGCGCGTTCGGCGGCGCGGTGACGTACACGTAGAGCGTGTCGGGGTGCTTCTTGAAGTCGTCGAGCAGCGCGAGGAGCGTGGCCTTCGCGTTCGCCACCGTGAGCTCCGGCCCGGCCGGGTTGCCTTCCCCCTCGCCGCGCCCCACGAAGCGGTTGTTCGGGTAGCAGGACTTGAACATCACGACGTCGTGCTTCTTGCCGGCCGGGAGGAACCGGTCGTTTTCGTCGACCGTGAGGACCTTGTCCATCTTCTGCGAGAACTTCGGCCTCCAGTCGAAGAGGTCGGTCTTGTCGCCGACCTCGCTGCCGTACGAGGCCTCGTGCACCTCGTAGCCGAGGCCGGTCAGGCGCTTGCGGAGGCCGCCGCCATTGGGGTGCGTCTCCAAGATGCAGTTTGCACGTTCTTTCTCGTCGCCCTTGTCGGCGAAGAGCTGGCCGCCCGACGAGTGGTGAATGAAGAGGAGCCGCAGAGGCTTCGCCGGCTTGTCGGCGGAGAACGAGGACAAATCCATGCGGGGCACCTTCGTCGCGCTGCTGGGGGGAGGCTCGGCCTTGATCGGCACCATGAGGCCGCCGAGCGCGAGCGCGAGCGCGCCGAGGACGAACAAGTGCTTCTTGGGCTTCGACGCCGTGGAACCCGTCGCGCCCGCCCCGCTCGACTCGCTTGCCATGGGCGGAGGGTAGCAGACAGCCGCGGGCGGTCGGAAGCGTCGAGCGGCGCGCGCGCTGGGCTCCGCCGGGGCGGGCCTCGCGGCGCTCGCGGCGCGGCGCGAGCGAGGGCCGACGGCGTGATTGACAGACGCCGCGCGGATCGCCAGGATGCGCGCCGCTTCTTGTTCGTGTTCGTCTCTGGGTGCGGTTTCGCGGTGGAATCGCAGGAAGTTGGGTGGTCGGGCCGCCACCCTCGCGCGCCGCTTCGGCGGGCGCCGAGGTGCGCGTGCCGGTCCCGCCTAGTCCCCCGTCGTCGCGTGAGTTCCCGCCCCCCGAGGGGTGGACGCCGGCGCTCAAGCTCGTGCGGCTCGCGCGGCGACCGCTGGAGCGGTTCCTGCGCATCCAAGCCGCGGGCGGCCTCGTGCTCATCTTCTGCGCGCTCGTCGCCCTGGCCGTGGCGAGCTCGCCCTACGGCCCCGCGTACGCGCGCTTCTGGAGCACGCCCATCGCCGTGGAGGTGGGCGCGCTTCGCTTCGTCCGCCCGCTCGACTGGGTGGTGAACGACGGCCTCATGGCCATTTTCTTCTTCGTCGTCGGCATGGAGATCCGGCGCGAGTCGGTGCACGGCGAGCTCTCCGAGTGGCGACGGGCCGCCCTGCCCGCGGCGGCCGCCCTCGGGGGCATGCTCGCGCCAGCGCTCCTCTACTTGCTGGTGGTCCGCGGCGCGCCGGACGTGCGCGCCGGGTGGGGCGTCCCGATGGCGACCGACATCGCCTTCGCGGTCGGCGTGCTCGCGCTGCTCGGCAGGCGCGTGCCGCCGGCCCTGCGCGTGCTCCTCCTCGCGCTCGCGGTCATCGACGACCTCGGCGCGATCATCGTCATCGCCGTGTTCTACTCCAGGGGCATCTCGCTCGCGGGGCTGTGGTTCGCTGGCGCGGGTGTGCTGCTCATCTTGGCGATGCGCTCCATGGGCGTCCGCCAGCGCGCGGCCTACGTCGTGCCGGCGCTCGTGGTGTGGGCGGGCACCTACGCCGCGGGCATCCACCCGACCATCGCCGGCGTCGTCGTCGGGATGCTCACGCCGGTGCGGGCGTGGCTCGGCACCGAGGGGGCGCGCGAGGGGCTGCGGCGCGGCGTGCACCTGCTCGGCGACTCGGGCGAGCTGTCGGACCATGAGCTGGCGTCGGTGCTGCGCCACGTGGACGGCGTGCGGCGTGAGGCCGTGTCGCCGGCGGAGGGGCTCATCGCGAGCCTGAACCCGTGGATCGCGTTCCTCATCATGCCCACGTTCGCGCTCGCCAACGCGGGCGTCTCCGTGGCGGGGGCGGGGGCCTCGGGCGACGCGCGGCTCGCCCTCGCGGGGGCGGCCGTCGGGCTGCTCGTCGGCAAGCCGCTCGGCATCGTGCTCGCGAGCTCCCTCGCGGTGCGACTCGGGGTCGCGTCGCTGCCGCGGGGGCTCGGGCACCGGCACCTGCTGGTGCTCGGCCTCGTGGGGGGCGTCGGCTTCACGATGGCGCTCTTCGTGGCGCAGCTGGCCTTCGTCGATGCAAAAATTCTCTCCTCTGTCAAGCTGGGGGTCCTGGTCGCGAGCGGCGCGGCGGCGGTGCTCGCGCTGGTCGTCGGCCGAGCGCTTCTCCCGAGCGAGACGCACGAGGTCATCGCCGAGACCGTCGACGAGGCGGAGTCGTCCACCGAGCTCTGACGGCCGTCGCGCGGTCGGGCGGTAGGCGATGGCGTCGCTCTGCGAAGAGCGGTACTTTGGGAGTGGATGGGCCTCAACGTGGCCAGGGTGGTGCTGGAGGGAGAGCTCGGGGACGTCGCGTTGCCCGAGCTCGTCCAGCTTTTCTGCGCAGCGAGAAACAGCCGCGAGATCGACGTCACGTTCGACGGCGATCAGGTCGGTCGTCTGGTCGTGCACGGCGGGCGCGTGGTGCGGTGCGTCGCCTTCGGCCGCGTCGGCCTCGAGGCGTTCTTTCAGCTCATGCAGCAGCGGCACGGGCGGTACGTCGTGCGCGTCGTGAGCGAGCGCTCGACGGGCTCCATCCACCCGAGCCTCGCCGAGGCGACGTGGGAGTCGCTCCTCATCGAGGCCGCGCGCCGGCAAGACTCGGAGCTCGGGGGGGGCGACGACGATCTCGACGCGGCGCTGTCGGGGTTCGACGCGTTCGTGGAGAGCACGCAGAGCGCGAGCGGCGAGCACTCCGGGCTCTTGCCCCCGCCGATGGACGCCACCCCGCACGTGGCGCTGCCGCCAGTCGCCCCGCGCGCTCCGGGGTCGTCGCGGCGACGCGAGAGCAACCGCACGATCCGGCGCCCCACCCAAGACGAGCTGCGGCGCCGCGACAGCTCGGAGATGCGCGCCACGTCGGCGCCCCCGCCGTACGAGTCCGCGCCGGTGCCCGCCGCGGAGCCCGACCGCACCGAGTGGGAGGCGCCCAAGCCCCGCCGGCGCACGTCGGTGCCGCCCGTCGCTGCCGCGCCGGCGCCTCCCGCGTACGAGCGCCCGCCGTACAGCTCCGAGTGGGAGCCGCTCGCCTCGCGCCCCTCGAGCCGCGCGCCGCGCCCCGACGACGGACTCCGCCCCCACGACCGCTCCGAGCTTCGCCGCGCGGCCGGCCCCGAAGGGTCGCGCGTGCCCCCGATGAGCGCGCACACCTCCGAGCCGCCGCCCGCGTCCGGCCAGACCCTCGACGACGTCGTCTACGATCCGGCCGCCGGTGTCATCGACGACGCGGCGCGCACACAGGTGCAGAAGCGGCGCCCGGCGCTCGACCCCCCCGCGCCGCGCTCGGCGCGCG
>DAORJJ010000099.1:0-15783 GCA_035439005.1 Polyangiaceae bacterium
CACGCGGCGAGCAGCGCGAAGAGCGCGCCGCTCATGCGCGCGGCGGCCGAGGCCGGCGCCCCCGCCGGCGCGCGCCGCGCCGCGCTCATGGCATGTCGAAGTCGGCGACCACGTGCACGCGAGGATCGAGGGGAGGAGCGCCCGGGAGGTGCTGCGTGTCCACGAAGACGCTCTCGGTGCCGGGGTGCTGGCCGAGCAGGATGTTGCAGTTGCCCGGCTCGTTGTCGAACACCCCGATGACCTCGCCGAGGCGCGCGAGCCGCGGGCCGAAGTCCGCCTTGAAGACGTCATCGGGGATGTCGAAGGCCGGCTTGAGGATGAGCTCGGTGCCGGGCAGCCCGATGGGGAAGCCGCTGTCGCGGAGGCTCTTCCAGCTCCCCACGCTCATGGCCGGCAGGTCGCGACCCGTAAAATACGTAATGATTGCGCCAGCTTCGTAGCAGGCCCGCGCGAACTCGACCGCGCCCGGGAGCGGCACGTCGTGGCGGATGTGGTCGTCGGCGAAGAAGCGCGCCTTCCAGAAGGCCTCGGCCTCGGGCACGAGCGCGTCGGGGATGCCGAGCTTCGCGAGCGTGTCCTTCATGAGGTAGAGCAGCCGCTCGGGCGCGGCTTCCAGCAGCGTCTGCGACTCCGCGGGGTGGGTCTCCCGCCAGGTCTCGCCGAGCTCGTGGAGGATCGCGCACGTGCGCGGCCGGTTGTCCATCAGCGTGCCGTCGAGATCGAAGGCGATCACGCGGGAGCGGCCGTTGGAGGGAGCGCAGCGCTCGACGATGCGCCGGAGCAGCGCGTGCTTGTCTTCGTTGGGGAGTCTCGGGTAGGCCATCGGGCGGTCGCTCTCGCTAGCATAGGTTGGGGCAGAGCCAAAGCGCGGAGCGACGTCGCGCGCACTCCCTCGGCGCGGGCGCGGCGGGTGTGCTACGTGCGAGCCCGCAATGAGCCAGCGGGACCACTACGACGTGCTCGGGATCGCGCGCACCGCCACGCCCGAGGAGATCAAATCGGCGTTCCGCAAGCTCGCGTCGCAGCACCACCCGGACAAGAACCCCAACGACCCCGGCGCCTCCGCGCGGTTCAAGGAGATAAGCCTCGCCTACCAGGTGCTCTCCGATCCGCAGCGCCGCTCGCTCTACGACCGCATGGGCCACCGGGCGGAGGAGTCGGGCTCGCCCTTCGGCGCCGGCGGCCCGTTCGCCGGCGGCGTCGTCGACGTGAGCGATCTCAACATCGACGGGTTCCTGGGCGATCTCCTCGGCGTCTTCGGCGTGGGCAAGGCTGACCGCGGCGATCTCAAGCGCAACCTCGAGGTCACGTTCGAGGAGGCCGCCTTCGGGTGCGAGAAGGAGCTCAAATACGAGCGCATCGTCCCCTGCGGCGACTGCGAGGCCACCGGGGCCGCCCCGGGCACCAAGCCCGATCCGTGCTCGATGTGCGGCGGCCGTGGCCGCGTGCGTATCCAGCAGGGCCTCATCCCGATCGCGGTCGACCGCACCTGCGCCCGGTGCAAGGGCACGGGCCGCATCGTGCTGCAGCCCTGCAAGACCTGCAAGGGGAGCGCCCTCGTCACGCAGAGCCACACGCTGAAGATCACGCTGCCGCAGGGCGTGGATCACGGCGCCACCAAGCTCGTCGCGGGCGCAGGGAACCGCCCTCGGCCCGACCGGGGCGCCGGCGATCTCGAGCTCACCATCGTCGTGCTCCCGCACACCTTCTTCAAGCGCGTGGGCGACGACGTGGTCTGCTCCGCGCCCATCACGTTCGTGCAGGCCGCGCTCGGCGGCGAGATCGAGGTGCCCACCCTCGACGGCAAGGGAAAGCTCCGCGTGCCGGCGGGCACGCAGCCCGGCGCCGTGCTGCGCATCAAGGGCAAGGGCATCCCGTACCGCGCCGGCATCGGCCGCGGCGATCAGCGGGTCGAGGTGCACCTCGAGGTGCCCACCACGCTCACCGACAAGCAGCGCGCGCTGCTCGCCGAGTTCGCCGCCGAGAGCGGTGAGGAGCTCTCCGCCCAGCAGCGCTCCTTCATGGACAAGCTGCGCGATCTCTTCGGGTAGCTCGCGGCGCCGCACGCGGCGGCGAGGCCGGGCGCCTCAGTCGCAGACGGTCTGGCCTTCGCGGAAGTGCGTGAGCATCCCGGTCATGCGGCGGTTCCAGAAGGCCCAGTCGTGCTGGCCGTTCGCCTCGGTGATGCGCTTCACGTCGTAGCCCTTCGACTTGAGCGTGGTCTCCATGAGGTTCGTGACCTCGCAGTTGTCGTTCGGGCACCCCGAGTCGAGGTAGAAGCGCGCGGGGGTCTTCGGGTCTTTGCCCGCCCGCGTGATCATCGCGTTGTCGGCCCAGAAGTACGACGAGCTCTGCGCGCCGACCCAGCCGAACGTGCCGGGCTGCGTGAAGGCGATGTGGGTGGAGATGAGGCCTCCCAGCGACGCGCCCGAGACGCCCCGCGCCCGCGCGTCGGCGCAGACCCGGAAGTCGCGGGTGAGGCGCGGCAAGACCTCGGTCGCGATGGCGCGCGCGTAGTCGTCGCCCTTCGAGCCGGCGGTCGCGAAGGTGTACTCGTCCATGCGCACGTTCTGGTTCGGGAGCGCCACGAACGCGAGGATCGCCGAGAGCTCGGGCTTCGACGCGTAGAGCGTGGCGGCCGGGCCCACGAAATCGCCGCGCGTGAGCGACTCGTTGCCGTCGTGGAACACCACGAGCGGGAGCTTCTTGCAGCTCGGCCCGTCGTAGGCGGGCGGGAGCCACACGAACACGTCCCGCGCGTTGCCCAGGATGGCGGAGGTCGTGCCCCGGAACGCCACCATGCGAGGGCGGTCCTTCGGCAGCGCGTCGGCGTGGACCACGCCGTTGAACTCGCCGACGGTGTTGTGGTCGATGCCGTCCCACACGACGTTGCGCGCGAGGAGGTCCTCCCGGTAGCCCGCGTCGGAGGTGCCCGCGAGCAGCTTGTAGGTGTGCGCGGTGCCCCGCGGCACCTTGGCGTCGGCCACCCAGAGATCGGTGCCCGTCACGGCCGTCATGGGGAGCGCCTTCGCCTTGTCCCAGGAGACGAAGCTCCCGACCACGCTCCACGCGCTCGCGCCCGCAGGCGGCGCGCCGCTGGCGAGGAACACGACGCGGTCGCTCGCGGGGTCCTCCAAGGGGCCGCCGCCCCTCGCGCTCACCTCGGTGAGGAAGGTCGCCACGCGGGCGCGCCGCGCCGCCTCCGACGAGAGCGGCCCGAGGTCCGCCATCAGCGCGTCGTAGAGCGCCGCCGGGGCGGTCTTGGCGCGGCCCTCGCGCGTGCAGTCGGCGGCGGGGCCCGCGTCGGGCGTGGCCGCGTCGGGCGGTGGTGGGCTGGCCCCGGCGTCTTCACCTGCGTCGCTCCCCGAGACGGTGACCGGCGGGAGCGCGCCCTGGACCGGCTCCGCCGCGGGCGGGGTCGCGGCGGGATCGCTGCTGCACGCGACCGAGACGAGGAGAGAGGCGAGCAAGGCGGCGGGGAGGGCGTATCTCACAGGTGAGTGACTTAGCTCGAAAGAGCGCCGTGTCAAAGGCGTCCAGACCCTCTCCGCGCCCACTAACGCGTCGCGTTATGCGGCTCGTGTGCACTTCGCGCTCGACGTAACTCAAAAATGCGTTACGCCACGTCCAGCGGGCGCGCGGCGTGGGCCGCCCCGGGCGAGAGACGAGATGGAACACCTAGAGAGCCCGCGTACGCGCGCACCGAGTACATTCGCACGCATGGAGACGAGCGAGGAGGTCCCCCGCGCGGCGCGGCCCGTGCGCTGCGAGGCGCGCGGCGTGAAGAAGGCGTTCGCCGGCAACCCCATCCTCCGCGGGGTCGACGTGGTGATCCCCGAGGGGGGCTTCTCGGTGCTGGTCGGGCCGAGCGGGTGCGGCAAGTCCACGCTCCTCCGCCTCGTCGCGGGCCTCGAGGAGGCCGACGAGGGGCAGATCTTCATCAAGGGCAAGGACGTGACGCGCGCGGCCCCGCGCGATCGCGACATCGCCATGGTGTTCCAGAGCTACGCGCTCTACCCGCACCTCTCGGTGCGCGACAACCTGGCCTTCGGGCTCACGCTGCGGAACACCCCGCGCGCCGAGATCGACCAGCGCATCCGCGAGGCGAGCGACATGCTCGGCCTCGAGAAGCTCCTCGATCGGCTCCCCAAGCAGCTCTCCGGCGGGCAGCGCCAGCGCGTCGCCATGGGCCGTGCGATCGTGCGCCGCGCCAACGTGTACCTGTTCGACGAGCCGCTCTCCAACCTCGACGCCGCGCTGCGGGCCGAGGTGCGCGTCGACATTCGCCGCCTGCACGACCGGCTCGGGGCCACGTCGCTCTACGTCACCCACGATCAGGTCGAGGCGATGACCCTCGCCGACACGCTCTGGGTGCTCAACGGCGGCCTCGTCGAGCAGAGCGGTCCGCCGCTCGAGGTCTACGAGAAGCCGAAGAGCGTGTTCGTCGCCACGTTCCTCGGCTCACCGCCGATGAACCTCTTCGAGGGCGCGCTCACGGCCGACGGAGGCGAGGTCTTCGTCGAAGGGCAAGGCGTGCGCGTTCGGGCGGACGCGAGCCGCCACACCCAGCTCACGCCAGGCCGCAAGGTGAAGTTCGGCGTGCGCCCTCACGATCTCGTGGTGGCCGGCGAGGGGCGCGCGGCGGTGGGCGAGCTCCACGTCGAGCTGGTCGAGGCCCTCGGCTTCGAGGCCTACGCGTACGGGTGGGTCACCTCCGCCGGCCCGCGCGTCATCGCGCGGTTGGCGCCCGAGCACGCGCGGCGGGCGAAGGTGGGCGACGTCATCCCGGTGGCCGCGGAGCTCGAGCGGCTGCACCTGTTCGACGCCGAGACCGGGCGCGCGCTCCCATGAGGCTCACCAGGCCGCGGTCTCGCGCCGCCCACCGAGCTATGGCGGTGCGGCTCTTCTTCGCGTGGCTCGTCGCCGTCGTGTCGCTCGTCGCGGGCGTGGCCAGCCTCGGCGGGTGCGCCGGCACGGGCCGCCCTCGCGTGGTGCTCTGGCACGCCTACCGCGGCAAGGAAGAGGAGGCGCTCCGTCAGGTGCTCGCCGCGTTCCAGAAGGAGCAGGGCGTCGACGTCGAGGCGCTGGCCATCCCTTTCGACGCCTACGCCGCCAAGCTCGAGGCCGCGGTGCCGCACGCGCACGGCCCCGACGTCTTCATCGACGCGCACGAGCGGCTCGGCTCGTACTTGCAGAATACACTCGTCGCGCCCGTCGGCGACGCGGTGCCCCCGGCGGACGTCGCCACGTACGACCCCGCCGCGCTCGCCGCCGCCACCGTCGGAGGCCAGCTCTACGGCGTGCCCCTCGCCCAGAAGTCGCTGGCCCTCTTCGTGAACGACAAGCTCGTGCCACAGGCGCCGACCTCGTTCGAGGCGCTCGCGCGGCGCGGCGATCTTCCGAAGGGGAGCTACCCGGTCGCGTTCGAGTCCGAGGGGGCGTTCTCGCACGCGCCGCTGCTCCACGCCTTCGGGGGCCGCATGTTGGACGACGCGGGACACTTCGCCGCCACGGGCCCGGAGGCCGAGGCGTCGCTCGCGTTCCTGCTCGGCCTGCGGCGGGCGGGCGCCGTCCCCGAAGAGCCGAGCGGCGCGCTCGTGAGCGAGCTGTTCGCGACCGGCAAGCTCTCCGCGGTCGTCAGCGGCCCGTGGTTCCTCGCGGACGCGAAGAAGGCGCCGAGCTACCGCGTCTACCCGCTCCCGCGCCTCCGCGAGACCGGCGACGCACGGCTGCGCGCGTTCCTCACCGTGGAGCTCGCCCTGCTCGCCCCCGAGGGCGCCAAGAACCCGCACGCCCGGGCCCTGGCGCGGCACCTCGGGGGCCTCGCCTCCGCGCGGCTCCGGGCCACCGTGGGCAAGCAGGTCGTCGCGACCACGGCCGCGTGGGACGACCCGGTCGTGAAGGCCGACCGCGACCTCGCCGCCTTCCACGAGGCCGCCACCGAGAGCGTGCCGATGCCCACGTCGGTGTCGATGCGCGCGGCCTGGGTCCCGCTCGATCAGGCGATCAAGAAGACCCTCCGCGGCGACGCCTCGCCGCACGACGCCCTCGAGGAGGCCCGCGCGCGGTTCAACGACGCGATGAAGCCGCCGCCGCCCAGCCCCTCGCCCACGCCCCTCTTGGTCGCGCTCTCGGCCGTGCTGGTCGGGCTCGCGCTCCTGGCGGTGAAGAACGCGCGCGAGCCGGGCTTCCCCTCGCGCCTCCGCGCCTCGCTGCCCGCCTACCGCTACGTCGCCCACGCCGCCGTGGTCGTGTTCGTGCTCGTCGTGCTGCCCCTCGTCGCGGGCGCGCTGACGTCGTTCTTCGCGGGCACTCGCAACGCGCCGCAGTACGTTGGCCTGACAAACTATGTCATGGTGCTCACGGCGCGCGGAGGCCCGCTCCTCGGCAGCGGCTCGTTCTGGCTCACGCTGCTCGTCACGGTGCTGTGGACCGTCGTCAACGTGACGTTCCACCTGGGCATCGGCCTCGGGCTCGGGGTGCTCCTGTCGCGCCCGCTGCTGCGCCTCAAGGCGCTCTACCGCGTGCTGCTCATCCTCCCGTGGGCCGTGCCGTCGTACGTCACCGCGCTCGCCTGGAAGGGCATGTTCCACCGGCAATACGGCGCCATCAACGCGCTCCTCCACGTGCTCGGCGCCGAGCCCATCTCCTGGTTCTCGCGCTTCTCCACGGCGTTCTCGGCGAACGTGGCCACGAACGTGTGGCTCGGCTTCCCGTTCATGATGGTCGTCACGGTGGGCGCGCTCACGGCGGTGCCGAAGGACGTGCTCGAGGCGGCCGAGGTCGACGGCGCCACGCGGTGGCAGCGCTTCCGGCTCGTGGTGATGCCGCTCGTGGCGCCGGCCCTGCTCCCCTCGGTCGTCCTCGGCAGCGTGTGGACGTTCAACATGTTCAACGTGGTCTTCCTCGTCTCCGGCGGCGAGCCCGACGGGCAGACCGACATCCTCGTCAGCGAGGCGTACCGCTGGGCCTTCACGCGCAACGCGCAGTACGGCTACGCGGCGGCGTACGCGGTGCTCATCTTTGGGCTCCTGCTCCTCGGGTCGAAGGCGATGCAGCGGCTCGGGCGTGGCGCCGAACAAGGAGCGAGGTAGCCGTGGACCGCAAGCCCTCCCTGCTCGAGTCGGCGCTCGTCCACACGGTCTTGCTGCTGGCCGTCGGCTTCGCCGTCTACCCCATCCTCTGGGTGATCTCGCTCGCGTTCTCCGAGAGCGGCCTCTCGGCGTCGAGCGGCGCGCTCCCCATCCCGCACGACCCGTCGCTCGCCAACTTCCGCGCCGTCACCGGCGTGCGCGAGGGCGGCGACGGCGGCACGCTGTTCCTCATCCAGCTCGGCAACAGCCTCGTCGTGTCGCTCGCCACCGCGTTCGTCGCGGTGCTGATCGCGACGCCCGCGGCCTACGCGCTCGCGCGCTTCGAGTTCGTCGGAAAGAAAGCAGGCATGAGCACGCTGCTCGCCACGCAGATGTTCCCCACGGTCGCGAGCGCCGTGCCGCTCTACCTGCTCCTCGAGACCCTCCACCTGCTCGACTCGCGCGCGGGGCTCGTGCTCGTGTACGCGACGACCTCCGTCCCGTTCGCCATCTTCCAGCTCCGCGGCTCGTTCGAGACCATCCCGGTCGAGCTCGAGGAGGCCGCGATGGTCGACGGCGCCACGCGCGCCCAGGCCTTCCTCCGCGTCGTTCTCCCCGCGGCGCGGCCCGCGATCGCCGTCACCGCGCTCTTCGCGTTCATGAGCGCGTGGAACGAGTTCATCCTCGCCGCGACGCTGCTCTCCCGCGAGACCGCCTTCACGCTCCCGGTGCTGCTCCAGCGCTTCGTGGGCGAGCACGACGCCGCGTGGGGCCCGTTCGCCGCGGGCGCGATCCTCGTCAGCGTGCCGGTGATGGCGCTCTTCTACCTCGCGCAGAAGCAGCTCGTGGGCGGCCTCACGGCGGGTGGCGTGAAGGGTTGAGCGCGGCTGAGCGAGACCCCGCCAGCTCGCGAGGAGGCTTGCTGTCCTCGCGCGCCTCGGCGTCACAACCGTTGGAGTAGTCGGCCCAGGTTACCGAAGCCGGCTCGGCTTGGGTTCCACGGGACCGGGCCGCACGTGCGCAGCCAGTTCACGGCCGAGCCGGGCACGGGACGCCACCTCCGCCGCAGGACAACCCGCTGGCCGTGGCGCTGCGCGCGGGCAGGCAGGTCAAGAAGCGTTCCAATACAGTACAAATGCCACCCCCACCGTCCCCTGCCTCCTTCTCTTCCCGATCCACAAACTCATATACGCAACTCTCAGTGGGGGCGTCGGCAAAGGTGCGAATGTTGGTTTCTCCGACCACAAAGCAGGGATCGTGAAACTGAATACCTAGTTCCGCGCAGGTCTTGCGGGCGGGGTAGCAGGGGACCCAGCAGTATTGGCATCCGTGTTCGTAACGAAGCGCGGGCGCGGCGTCGAAGCCACCGCTCTCGACCGCGTCGGGCACCCCCGCGTCCCCGGCATCGATCGGGACGCTTTCGGGCGGAGGCGCTCGCAAGCATGCGGCAGCGACGGCCGCTGCCCCGAAGGCGCACACGATGACGCGGAGTGGTTTCGCTGCTCTCATGTTGCACTCACTGTCGCGCCGAAGAGCGTCGTCGCAATTCTGGAGTCTCGCATGTCTGCCCACATCACAAAGAACTGGCCGCCGAATCCCGTCATGTCTCCGTACCAAAGGTTCCCCGCACCGGCATCGCTCGACTGCCATGGGACGCCGGGCGCGGGCGCCCCCTTGAACGTGGGGTTCGTCGCGAACCGCGTGACGCGCCCCCTGGACGCGTGCGACCGGCCGCGACGTGCGCGCGGTGTGCCCACCCCGAGCGGCTGTCGGGTCGCGTCACGGGTCGCCGCCCGCGGCGTCTTGGGCGTCTGGCCCGGCGTCCAACGGGTCGCCGTCGGGTGCGTCTTGGGCGTCTGGCGGTCCGCGAGTGCCCGCGTCCGGGTCGGTCGCGTCAGGACCCGAGGCGTCGTCCCGAGGACTCGAACTGGGACACGTGCCGGCCGAAGCGCCTAGGGTTTCGCACCTTCGCTCGCCAATCACGATCGGCGCCCTTGGCGCACTGTTCGGCTTCGTGCACATACAAATGTATTCGTGCCCATGGCAGTCCACAAGTACGCGGGACGGCATTACCTCGCCGAGTCGATAGGCGCCTCCGTCGTAGACGCAGATCACCTGCGGCGCCTCCGGTTCGCGTCGCTCGCCGGACGTGCACGCAATCGCCATCACCACGGCGACCAGGCTCGCCCCCGCTCCCAACCAGCGCCTACCCACGGAACGCCGCCCCGTAGATTCGCGAACTGTCCGCCCGGTCGCGCATGTCGGCCCAGAAGCCGAAGAAGTGGTCTCCCTGCCAGGTCACACCGTTGGAGTAGTCGCCCCACCACACGTTTCCGTAGCCGGCTCGACTTGGGTTCCATGGGACATGGCCGCGCGCCGAGCCGGTCGCGGCCGCGACGACTGGCGCGTACCGACGTTTGCCTCCGGGCCCGCTGGTGACGCCGGCTTGCGCTCCGTTCGCTAGCGGAGTGATTCGCACCTGGGCGCGCGCGAGCGGTGGCGGCGTGCGCCTCGGGTCGAGCACGGCCGCCCACACGTTGGCCTCAAGCTGCACCACAGCCCGGTCGCCCGGGCGCGGGTGGCTCAGCTTGGAGTCGCGACTATCGTACCACATCCATGCCACGCGCGGATCGCCGCGCCGCGCCTGGCCCACCGAACCGCCGTACTGAAAGCAATAGGTCTCGTCGGTCGGCAGCCGCTTCCGCCATTGGAGCTCCGCCTCGAGGACTGCGTCGGCCGCGCCAGCCGGAAGGACGGGGAGCACGTCAGGTGGAATTGTTGGGAATGCCGAAGGCTCACTCGCAGCGGGATTGCAGAGCGGAGTCCACACGTCGAACTCGCCGTCGGACTCTCTGGCGGGCCAGGCGTACAGGCGCGCCCGTGTGCCGACGAAGGCGCCGTCCTCGCGGAAGGCGCTGCTGTTCAGCGTGATGAACAAGCGTTCGCTTCGCTTGTCGAACACCATCGAAGGGGTGGGGCGGTTGGCTGTCAGTCGGTTCGGCGAGATGCAGTGGGGCCACGCGGGGTCTTCGTCGACGAGCGTTGTTGTCCACGTGAGACCTTCGTCGTCGGAGTACGCCATGTACCATCGTACCGCCGGCCGGTCATTCGGCTGAGTCAAGCACCCGGGGGTGTTTGCGTCTCGGTCATCGAACGCGCCGTCGGCGTTGCTTGCCCAACACAGAAACAGACGCGGCTTGCGCCCACGCCCCTTCGAGTGCACAGCAAGAACGGCATGAGTGGTTACGGGGAGGGCCGGCACAAGGATGGGAGGAAGCCCCCACGCCTTCTGCCACTCTGGTGTGACGTCGACGAGGATGTCGGTAAGCGAAAGAGGGGGTCCGGCGGCGGTGGGCCTCCCATCACTGCCGATGTCAAAACGTCGGAGCCAATTCTTCTGGACACCAGCAACTCTGTTGTACCACCATATCCACACGCTTCCGTTTTCCTCGTCCGCCGCGACCTTCGGACCGTCGACCCCGGAGCTGAATAGGTCAGACACCGGGACGGCGAAGGGAAAGGTGTCCCCGGCATTCGTTGACACCCACAGCGCCACATCCGTAGGACGCGTGTCCGACGCTCCCCGAGCCGTGACGCCGACAACCGCGACTACCGCGACAACGCCCGCAGGACCCACGGCCGTACACCATGTATCTCCAACCCAATCCGTCGAGGTCTGAAACGGTGACACGGACTCCGTGATGGCTGGAAAGACCGCGCTCCCCGCCGCCACCTCCCATGTGGCGCCGCCGTCGAGCGAGCGCGCCCGCGCGTGGCCTCCCATGCCGGGCCCGCGCGGAGCGTTGTAGGTGGCGAAGAGGACGTCCTCAGTGCCGAACGGCATCGGGATCGTCGTCGCGCAGACCTCGTTGGCGGAGGTGGATCCGAACGCGTCGACAAGCGAGCTGACCCACACGTTCCTTCCGAACTTGTGGACCACGGGCGGGAGACCCGGCGGACGCTTGTGCGGCCCGCGGAACTTGTGCACGAGCGGCGGGAACGGGCCAGGCGGCCGCGTGTGCGGCGGCGCGGCGGTCCTGTCGAACAGGGTTGGACCGAAGAGGTCGCTCGGTCGCTCGCTGTCGGGCTGGACCGAATCTTGCCCGGAACCGCCGCTCATCCAGTCCGAGAGTCGAGAACCGGAAGCGAGGGGGGAGAAGGCCACAGGTCGTCGTGCGCTTGCGGGCGGCGTCCAGTGTTTCGGCTGCGTCACGCCGCCGCGCAGGTTCGCCGTGGACGCCGACGCCGCCGTTCCCACGTGCGCCACAGGCTGCCGCGCGCTCACGGGCGGCGTCCAGTGTTTCGGCTGCGTCACTCGGCCGCGCAAGTTCGTCGTCGTCGGCGCCGCCGGCGTGGTTCCCACGTGCGCCACAGGCTGTATCGCGCTCGCTGGTGGCGTCCAGTGTTTCGGCTGGGTGACTCCGCCGCGCAGGTTCGTCGAGGCCGCCGAGGTGCCCCCCACGTACGGCACAGGCTGCAGGGCGGTCGCTGGCGGCGTCCAGTGTTTCGGGTGCGTCACGCGGGTAGCGGAGGCCGCGGGCTTGCAGCCACACGCCGCGCGGGCGGTCAGCGCGGCGGCGGAGGTGGAGGACGGGCACCCACAAGGCCGAGGCGCGGGCTCCGCGTGCGATGCGTGCGCCGGGGTCTTCGGGGGCGGGACGGCGCGGGACGGTCGTGTGGGTGCCATGGGCGCCAACCTCAGCTAGGAGGAAGGAGAAGGCCAACCGAGAGGGTGATGTCTTCCGCCGGCGCGTTGTCGCCGCTGGCAGTGAAGCGCACGACGATCCGCAGCATGGCGGCGCCGAGCTCCGCAGGCGCGCCGCTGGTGACAAGCGCCCCCGCGGCGGTGCCCGAGTCGATGACGGCCGACGTGAGCACAGCGCTGGCGGCCTGAAAGCGCTCTCCCGTGAGGTCAAACGGCCAGGCGCTGTAGGCCCGCACGGTCACCTGGAGGTTCGAGCCAGTCACGGCGGAGTGAACGCGCGTCAGCAGCGCACCCTTCGCCGCCATGGAGACGTCGACCCCCGCGGCGAGCTCAAACTCGTAGATGGCGCCGTCCGCGAGAGGCGGGGAGGAGATCACCAGGGGCAGGGCAGTGAGAACGTTGAACATGGAAGAGTCGTTTCGAGAGCGTGGCATAGCGAACAAGGATTGCAAGGCACGGAGGCCGCCGAGGCGGACCGCGGGCCCACTCCGCGCCGGCGAGCCCCGCGACAGGCGGACGGCCAAGGCGTCGTACGTGGCCCGCGAAAGCGCGTTCGGCCACCGGCGGGGGCGGTGACGACGCGGCAGAACGAGTCCCTACGAGCCGCAGTCTACTCGCGAATACCCACGTGTGGGTAGGGGGGGGGCGTGACACCTGCATGCCGCACTCGGCGGGACAGCGCGGCGCGACCCAGGCGCGCGGCGTGACGCGCCTCGCGCTCCACGCTGCTCATGCGCTGTCGCTCACGTGCACCTACGCTCCGCTCGCCCATGCCCCAACCCCCGTGAAGACCGTAGCGTACGCGGGCCGAGGCGCAAGGTCGAGTTCGCTCGTTGGCAGAACATTCCTTGGTTTGCGCTGGCTTCTCGGCAAAACGCCTCGTCGAAGGTGGAGCGAAGTCGCAGTGGCGCGTGCCTCTCGCTCCGGCGGAATGGCGCGCGTCACGTGGAATCACGGCTTCACGTCGTTGCGCCCAGATCACGTTGCCATACCTCAATACGAAACTATACAACGCCGGTGGGAGCTGCGGTGTCCGGGGGGCCCGGAGAGCATGGTGCCGGTGGGAGCGGCGGTGTCCGGGAGCCCCGGCCCGGAGACCGTGGTGCCGGCCTTCGCTACGGTCCCGCAGCCCATGGTTCCGATCGCGTGCTCCGCGCGCGAGCCCGCCCGGGGGGCTTTCGCACTCTCCGGTGCCCCGCCATTCATGGCGGGGGGAGAGGATAGAGAGCATGCTACGGCCGGCTCTCTCGCGAGCTCGCGAGCGATGGCCCGAAGTTTTCTTGCCCGAAAAACTTGGCCCCGCGTCCCGTCTTCCTTTGTCCTCGGTGCATGCGCACCAAAGTTGCCCCCGCCGCGCCTGCCTCCTCTCCCCAGACGGACCGCCGAGGGGCTGGCCTCGACCGTCGTGGGGGCGAGGACCGACGCGCCTTTCCGCGACCGGAAGGGCGCCGTCGCGGCGGTGGGCGTCGCGCAACCGATCCGAAGGAGATCTAGGAACATGAAGCTCTCACTCCGTCGCCCCGGCACGCATCCACCGCCCGCGCCGCTCCCCGCCTCGCCGCGCTGAGGCGCGCTGTCAGCGGGCGCGCGCGCGGCATAGCGCCGCCGCGAGCTCCACGAACCCCTGCCCGCGCGCGGCCTCGGTCACGTAGCGCGGCGGGACCGCCAGCTGCGGGAGCGACGCGGCCACGTTGGCCACGCCGAACGTGGTGTGGAACGCGGCGAAGCACGGCGCGTCGTTGCCGCTGTCGCCCACGTAGGCGTACCGCGTGAGCGCGCGACCCGGGTCGACCCCGAAGCGCTCGCGCAGGAAGCCGACCACGCCGCTCGCCTTGTCCTCCACGTCGTACGTGGCGTGCACGTGCACGCTCGATCGCGACGTGCGAGCGCCGAACGCGCGCACCTCGGCTTGCAGGGCGGCGATCCGGTCGGCCGGCAGGTGCACCCGCTCGCCGATGTCCCACGTGACGTCGGACACCCGCGCGTCCACGTCGTCCGTGAGCCTCGCCTCGGGCACGACGTCGCGCATGCGCTCGACGAGGCGCCCGAGCCGCACCCGCCGCGCGCGCCGCTCTTCGGCCGAGCACCGATCGAGCCGCGTGACGTGCTCACCCTCGCGGATCACGGCGATCGGGCCGTTCTCGGTGACCACGCCGTCGATGGGCCACTGCCGCGCGAGCAGCTCACCCCAGCCGCTCGGGCGCCCGGTGACCGCGATCAGCCGGAGGCCCGAGCGGGCGAGCGCGAAGAGGCTCGCGTACGCCGCCTCCTCGAGCCTGCCGCGCGTGAGCAGGGTGTCGTCGAGGTCGAAGAGGAGCCCCTCGAGCCTGCGGGCGTCGTCGTCGGGGAGCGCGCTGAGCGGCCTCATCGGGGCGCGATCTCCGCGATGAGCGCCTTCAAATAGAGCCCCTCGGGGAACGCCGCGCCCACCGGGTGATCGGCGCCCTGGAAGTGCCGCTCGAGCACGACGGCGCTCGTGTTCGAGCGCTGCGCGCCGAGCGCGAGCGCGCGCGTGAGCGCGTGGAGGTCGACCGCCGCCGAGCAGGAGCAAAAGATGAGCTTGCCCCCCGGCTCGACCGCGCTCGTCGCGAGCTGCGCGAGCTTCGCGTACGCCTGGAGCGCCTGGTCTCGCGAGGCCCGCGAGGGCGCGAGGCGCGGCGGATCGCACACGACCAGCGAGTAGGCGCCGTGGGCGTCGCGCAGCGCGTTTCGCGCGTCGTTCTTCGCGTAGGAGATCGAGGCCGCGAGGCCGTTCTCGACGGCGAGCGTGGCCCCCACCTCGACGGCCAGGGCGCTCTCGTCGACCGCGTCGACGTGCCGCGCGCCGCCCCGCGCCGCGGCCATCGCGAACGACCCGACGTACGAGTAGGCGTCGAGCACGCGCCGCCCCGACGGTCCGCGGCACAGCTCCTCCACCCGGGCGCGGAGCCCGCGCTGGTCGAAGTAGAACCCCGTCTTCTGCGCGAGCTCGCGCGGCAGCCTGTAGACGAGCCCGCGCTCTCGGAACGTGAGGACCCCGTCGAAGTCGCCGCGGAGCACGCCGGCGCTCGCCTCGAAGCCCTCGAGGCGAGCGGCGCTCTCGGGCGTGCGGTCGACGATGGCGCGTGGGCGCACCACGTCTTGGAGCATGGCGAGCACCTGCGCCTCGCGCGTCTTCATCCCGACGGTGAGGAGCTGCACGACCAGCACGTCCGCGAACCTGTCGACGATGAGCCCCGGGAGGCCGTCGCCCTCCGAGTGCACGAGCCGGTAGCCGTCGGTCGCGGCGGCGTCGAGCCCGAGGTCCTCCCGGCGCCGGAGCGCCGCGCCGATCCGCGCGCGGAAGAAGGCCGCGTCCACGGCGACGTCCGGATCGCGCGTGAGCAGACGGACCGGGATCGCCGACTTCGGCGAGTAGAACCCCCGCCCGAGGAAGTTGCCGCGAGGATCCTCGACGCGCACGAGGTCGCCGGCCACGGCGCCGCCGCGCAGGTCTTGCACGGCCTGGGCGTACACCCACGGGTGCCCCGCCCACACGGGCTGGACGTGGCCCGGCTTGATGCGAAGGATGGGCTCCGGAGGATGCACGCTTGAACAGCTCTCTTTCTCGGTCTCTTTCTCAGGCGCGGCCCGCCGCGGGAACGGGCGACGACACCGGTTGTCGTCGGCCCGTGAACGCCGGTCAACATCTGAACGCGACGCCCCGCCAAAAATCGGCCACAATCGGGGTTGTGGACGTGGCACCCGAGTTGCTTCGTCCTAGCCGGTCCGTCGCACAGTCCCCCGCGCTGCGCGCTCGGCAGGAGCCCCCATGAAGCCTTCGCCCCGTTCGCCCCGTTCGCCCCGTTCGCCCCGGCTCGCCTTGCGCTTTGCCGTCGGGTCTCTCGCCGCCCTCGGAGCGCTCGTCGCCAGCCCGTCGCTCGCTCGGGCCCAAGATGCGGCTTGCCCCCCCGGCAGCTGGTTCTGCGCCGACGCGCCGCCCGCTCCCGCCGCTCGAGGGGAGCGCGCCGCCGCCGCCGAAGCCGA
>DAORJJ010000100.1:0-15599 GCA_035439005.1 Polyangiaceae bacterium
CCCCAGCAGCCGCAGCAGCCGTATCCGCAGCAGCCGTATCCGCAGCAGCCGTACCCCCAGCAGCCGTACCCCCAGCAGCCGTACCCCCAGCAGCAGCCTCAGCCGTATCCCCAGCAGCAACCTCAACCGTATCCCCAACAGCAGTATCCCCAGCAGTACCCGCAGCAATACCCGCAGCAGTATCCCCAGCAGTACCCGCAGCCGTATCCCCAGCAGTACCCGCAGCCGCAGCCCGACCCCCGGTCTGGCAACCGCACGGACGGGGAGTTCGCGTTCCTGCTCGGCACGGGCGCGGGGTACGGAGTCGGCACCGGGATCACGCTCGATCTGCTCGCGATGAGCAAGCCGGACCCCGGGCTCGCGGTGATCGCGCCCATCGGCTTCGGGTTGGCCGTGCCCGCGGGGCTCTTCGCGGTCGACTACTACACCCCCTTTCGCAAGGGAGTGCCGGCGACCATCTCGACCGGGCTCCTGCTGGGCGCGGTCGAGGGCGTCGCCATCAGCGGCACGCAGTGGCAGCTCACCTCGGACAACCGCGGCAGTCGCTGGAGCGCCGGCGCGTACGGCGCGCTGACCTTCCTCACCGCGACCGGCGGCGGCATCGGCGGCTATTTCTGGGGCGAGTTCGCCCGCCCCGATCCGCGCACGCTCCTCTTCCTCAGCAGCGGCGCCGCCTGGGGCGCGCTCACCGGCACCGCGATCGGGCTCGGCGCGAGCTCCGGCGGGTTCCCCCGCGCGGCCGACCCGGCAGCCATCCTGGGGCTCTTGCTCTACAACGGCGGCATCGCCGGCACCGGCGCGCTCTCGTTCGTGTGGTCGCCGTCGTACGCCACCATGAAGGGCATGTGGGCCGGCTACGCGCTCGGCGCCCTCGCTGGCTGCATCGTCTACCCGTTCTACATCGGCAGCGACGCGGATCCGCGCCACGGGCTCATCGCGAACGCGCTGGGCGGGCTCGGCGGCTTGGCGCTGGGCGCGGCGCTCACGTACAACTCGAGGGACTCGGGGCAGGCCACGTGGAAGCCCCCGTTCCACGTCGGGGTCGCCCCCGGCCAGGGCGGCGGCGCGACGCTGAGCGCGTTCGGCGAGTGGTGACGCGCGGCCGAGGCGCCGCGTGACGCCGGAGGCGCGGAGCCCGGAGGCCGCGCCGCGCGCCGTGTGCGCCCGCTGCGAGCGGCCGAGCCGGGTGTGCCTGTGCCGCCACCTCACGCCGCTCGCCACTCGCACGCGCGTGCTGCTGCTCCAGCACCCTCGCGAGCGGCGCAAGGCGATCGGCACCGCCAAGCTCGCGCACCTCTGCCTGCCGGACAGCGAGCTGCGCGTGGGCGTGTGCTTCGAGGACGATCCCGTCGTGCGCGCGCGCATCGCCGATCCGGCGCGCCCCGCCCTCCTGCTCTACCCAGGCCCGGGGGCGGGCTCGCTCGAGTCGCTGCGCGCGGCCGGTCCGCGCACGCTCGTCGTGCTCGACGGCACCTGGCCGCAGTCGAAGATCTTGCTCCGTGAGAACCCGTCGCTCGCCCGGCTGCCCCGGTACGCCTTCACGCCGCCCGCGCCCAGCGAGTACCGCATCCGCCGCGAGCCCGCCCCGAACTTCGTCTCGACCCTCGAGTCGCTCGCGCTCGCGCTCGCGCTCCTCGAGGGCGAGCCGGGCGCGGACGACCGGTTTCGGGCGCTCTACGCGCCTTTTCGCGCCATGGTCGACGTCCAGCTCGAGCACCAGGCCGAGCGCCCAGCTCCGCGGAGGAAGCGCCCGCGCTTCAAGAGCCGCGCCGCGCGGCTGTTCCCGGAGCTCGAGGCCGCCCGCGCGAGCGGTGATCTCGTCTGCGTCGCCGCCGAGGCGAACGCCTGGCCCTACGCCGCCCGCGCGAGCGCCGCGCACTACCCCGACGAGCTCGTCCACCTCGTCGCGGTGCGCCTGTCCACGGGCGAGCGCCTCGACCGCGTGGTCCGCCCGCAGAACCCGCTCGCGCCGAGCACCGAGGCGCACACCGCGCTGTCGCGGGCGGAGCTCGAGCGGGGCGAGCCGCTCGCGGATCTCGCCACGGCTTGGGAGGGGTTCCTGCGGCCAGGAGACACCGTGTGCGCGTGGGGTCGGTTCTCCCTGGAGCTGCTCGCCCGCGCGACGGGCGTCGCGCCCGCGCTCACGCTCGATCTGCGCGCCGCCGCGAAGCGCGCCGTGAACGGCAAGGTCGGCGCGATCGACGCGTTCCTCGCGTCGTTCGAAGGCGACCTCCCGGAGGTGGAGCCCGCCGGGCGCGCGCGCGCCGGGCGCCGCAGCGCGCAGGCGCTCGAGGTCGTGAAGAGGCTCCTCGCGGGGCTCGACGAGGCGTAGAGCGCGCGACGAGCCGGGCTCTACGTGCAGACTGCACGCAGCTACCTCGGCACGAGCTTGTAGGTGTACGTGAGCGCGACGCCGGTGGCGCTCGCGGCGCACGTGCCCGTGTGGAGGGCGCCGTCAAAGACGGCGTCGGTGAACGTGGCGATGCAGCCGCCGATGAAGTCGTCCGCGGCGACGTCGTCGTCCCAGAACTCGAGCGTGATCGGCGCCTTGAGCTCGCGCGCGGGCACGCCCGTGAGCGCGACGAAGCTCCACGTCGGCGTGCGAGTGTCCGCGGCGTAGGGGCTCTGCCCGGTGCGGGCCCCGAGCACGACCTTCACGTACGGGTCGGGCAGGCCCCCGCCGAAGTCCCAAGCGCTCCCGTTCTTGTCGGTCGCGGGGAGGGTCGCGCCCACCATGACGAGGTCGAAGGGGCGCGCCTGGTCGGCGAGACACGCGCCCGCGGTGCACGTGCGCCCCGCGCCGCAGGTAGCGCACGCGTCCCCCGCCTTCCCGCAGGCGGTGACGGTGTTGCCGGGGTTGCAGGTGGCCCCCGAGCAGCAGCCCGCCGTGCACGTCGACTTGCACGAGGCGCTCACGCACGTGCCGTTGTCGCACGTGCTGCCCGCCGCACACTCGACGCAGGTCTGGCCGGCCCGCCCGCACGAGGCGCTCGAGTCCCCGAACAGGCACGCCGTGCCCTGGCAGCAGCCGCTGCAGTTGTCCGGACCGCAGGCCGTCGCCTTGCACTCCCGCGCGACGCAGTCGGTCGGGCCGGAGCAGCTCTCGCAGGCCTCGCCCGGCTTGCCGCAGGCGGCGGGCGTCGCGCCGGAGAGGCAGGCGCCGTCGCGGCAGCAGCCGGCGCAGTTGCTCGCGTTGCACGCGGGCGCGCCGTCGGGCGTCACGATGGGCCCGCCGTCGGGGGCCACGAGCCCGCCGTCGGTCGCGGGCGCGCCGGAGCAGGCGGGGCCGGTCTCGCCCTCCGGGACCGAGGACACCGCGACGGGCGTGAAGGGCACGAGGCGCCCGCCCTCGGGGATGGGGATCGTGATGTCCGCGAGCGGGATCGTCTTGTTCAGCGGCGCGGGGAGATCGAGCGCGAGCTCTCCCCGGAGGATGAGGGTGCCGGCGACGCGCGCGAGGCCGGTGTGCGTGGCCTTGCCGCCGGACACCGCCATGCACGCGCCCGAGTACTTGGCGGTGAGCTTGCTGCCCGCGACGACGGTGAGCTTGAGGGTGCCGGGGACGCCGCCGAGGGGGACGTCGGGCAGCTTGGTCTCGGGGATGTCGGCGTTCACGCTCGCGCTGCCGCCGTCGAGCAGGAACGGGTCGAACGGCGCCTCGGCGACGATGGGCACGTCGAGGTTCGACAGGCCCGGGATGACGTCGTCGTATTTCTTCAGCGCCGAGTCGATCTTGAGGCGCCCCTCGAGCTTCACGTGGACGTCGAGGCGCGCCTTGCCGCTCTGGGGCTTGCCCGCGAGCTTCCCTTCGGTCACGACGCCCTCGGCGTCGACCACGATCGGGCCACCGGCCGAGAGCTTCAGCGACACCTGCGCGGGGCTGCCGGCCGGGACGAGGCCCGTGTCGTACGAGAAGCCGGGCAGCGCCGCCGCCTCGCCGTGGAAGGCGATGCCGTCGGAGGCCGCGTCGCTCCCGCAGCCGGGCACGGCGCCGAGGACGAGCAGGCCGAGGGAGCCCGCGGCGAGCAGCGGACCGAGACGTGAAGAGACGTGTCGCATGGCGCCCTCCGGAGGCTCAGGAGCGAAGGGGGGGCGTCAACCGGGCGGCGGCGCGTCGGTGGGGGCGGCCGAGGGAGCGGCCGTGCTGGGCGGCGGCGGCATGTCGGGCGCGCCGCCGTCGTCGCCCACGGCGTCCGGCACGAGCGGCGCCTTGGCGGGGCCCCCGCAGGCGCCGATGGACAGAGAGACAACCACCATCCCCGCGAGCGCGGTCCACAACGTCAGCTTCATGTTCATGCTCCCCTGGCTGCTACTGTAGCAGCGATGTTCGACGCCCACGACCGCGGGCGCGGGTCTGCCCGAGCGTTTTTGCGGGTGGAGCGGGCCAGAATGCGGCAAAATGGGCCCGACTGCCCAAGAAAGAGATCATGCCCATTCTCAAGTGGTTCCCCACGCAAGGCTCGCCGCGGACCTTCGTCCTCTACAAGCCGATGACCACCGTCGGACGCGCGATGGGAAGCGACATCGCGGTCCCGGTCGCCGATCTCGCGGACGCCCACGCCCAGATCGTCTTCGACGGGCGCGACTTCAACCTCGACGAGATCGACAAGTCCGGCGACATCCAGATCAACGCGAAGAAGAAGCGCAGAGCCCGGCTCGTGCACGGCGACCGCCTGACGCTCGGGAGCGCGGAGTTTCTCTTCAGCATGTTCGACGAGCCGGTGAGCCTGCGCATCCCCAGCGACATGTCCCAGCTCGAGCAGCCGCTCGCCATGCCCACCTCGCTCAACCACCTCGCGGGCGTGCGAAAGCTCCACGAGTTCAGCGAGAAGCTCATGACCATGCGCGACCTCGAGCAGCTCCTCGAGGCCATGCTCGACGCGGTGATCGACGTCACCGGGGCCGAGAAGGGCCTCATCCTCCTGCTCGACGAGGCCTACGGCGGCGCGGCCCCGGCCGCGGAGAGCAAGGCGCACGTGCGCGCGTCGCGCCACGTGGGCAAGGAGACCGTAACCGATCCGAGCGGCACCATCTCCGACAGCATCGTCCGGCGGGTCATCGAGACCGGGCGGCCGCTCATCGTCTCCGACGCGCTCACGGACGACCAGTTCGGCTCGAGCAAGAGCGTGGCGGCGCTCCGGCTCTCGAGCGTCATGTGCGCGCCGCTCGTGGCGCAGGGCCACGTGGTCGGCGTGCTCTACGTCGGCAACGACCGCGTGAAGGGGCTCTTCCAGAAGTCGCAGATCGATCTGCTCAGCATCTTCGCGGGCCAGGCCTCGCTCATCCTCCAGAACGCGATGCTCCTCTCCACGCTCCGCGCCGACAAGGAGAAGCTCGCCGCGGAGCTGAAGGACAAGCGCTTCGGCGAGATCATCGGCGTCTGCCCCTCCATGATGGAGGTCTTCCGGAAGCTCCAGAAGGTCGCCACCACCGACATCAGCGTCCTCATCACGGGAGAGACCGGCACCGGCAAGGAGCTCATCGCGCGCGAGGTCCACCGGCGCTCGAACCGTGCCACGGGGCCGTTCATCGTCATCAACTGCGGGGCCATCCCCGAGAACCTCATCGAGAGCGAGCTCTTCGGCCACGTGAAGGGCGCGTTCACCGGCGCCATCGCGTCGAGGCCAGGGAAGTTCCAGGCCGCCGACAAGGGCACGCTCTTCCTCGACGAGATCGGGGAGCTGCCGCTAAACCTCCAGGTCAAGCTGCTGCGCGCCCTCCAGGAGCGCGTGGTGGTGCGGGTGGGCGACTCCAAGCCCGAGAAGGTCGACATTCGCATCGTCGCCGCGACCAACCGCGTCCTCGAGGAGGAGATCCGCGCGGGGCGGTTCCGCGAGGACCTCTACTACCGCCTGAACGTCGTGAACCTCTTCCTCCCTGCCCTCCGCGAGCGGGGAGACGACGTCGTCATCATCGCCAAGGCGCTGCTCTCGAAGTACGCGGACGAGCTCAAGAGCTCGGTGCAGGGCTTCACGCCGCAGGCGCTCGGCGCCATCAAGAAGAGCCCCTGGCCGGGCAACATTCGCCAGCTCGAGAACCGCATCAAGAAGGCGCTCGTCCTGTGCGACAAGAGCCTCCTCGGCGTCGAGGACCTCGAGCTCGACCAGGCGACCGAGAGCCCCATCCTCCCGCTCGAGAAGGCGAAGGAGGAGTTCCAGCGCAAGTACGTGCTGGAGGTCCTCGAGCGCAACAACGGCAACCGCACCCAGACCGCGCGCGACCTCGGCGTCGACCCGCGCACGATCTTTCGGTACCTGGAGCGCGAGCACAACCCGATGCCGAGCGGCGCCTCCTCGGGCCACTCCGACAGCAAGTAGCCGGGGCCACGCCCGTGTTCTCCCTCGGGTCGCTCCTCACGCAGCTCTTCTCGCGCGAGAAGAAGGCCCGCGCCGACGCGGCCCGCAGCCAGCTCGTCGAGCGCCTGACGACGCACGGCTGGCGCGCCTTCGCGGAGGTGGCCCGACGAACGGGGCTCGCGTGCGAGGCGGGGCCGTCCCTCCGAGGGAAGCTCCGCGGCGTCGAGCTGGTCGTCTCGATCGCCGAGAACCGCGGCGAGGGCCTGATGACGCGCTTCTCGGCGAGCTCGAGCGGCGCCCAGGCCGTGGCGCTCAACGTGCGCCCCAAGGCGCGCGGCCTCGAGGGGGTGCTGCGCCGAGCCCGGGGCGCCCCGGAGCCCGTCGGTGACGCCGAGTTCGACGCCGCGTTCGAGCTCGCGTGCGCCGACATGGCGGGCGCTCGCGAGGTGCTCGACGAGCGCGCCCGCGCGACGCTCCTCTCGCTGCCCGACCGGATGCCGCTCTATTTCGACCACCGCGGCGGGGAGCTCACCCTCGACGTGAGCGGCGTCGAGCTCGACCCCGACCGCCTCGTGTTCCTGCTCGAGTGGCTGGTCGCGGTCGCGCGCGGGGCGCCCGAGGGCGAGGCCCCGTACCGCACCTGACGTCGGGCCGCGCGCTCGGCCTCGACGCCCCGCGTGTACGCGGCCGCCCCGCCCGCACATCGTGTATAAGCTCCGCCCATGTCCGCGACGGTCACTCTGCTCCTGGAAATTGGCGTCGAAGAGCTGCCCTCGTCGTTCGTCGACGCGGCCCTCGCCGCGCTGCCCGCGCTGGCCTCCGAGCGGCTCGCCGCGCTCCGCCTCTCGCACGGCGCGCCCCGCGCCCTCGCGACGCCCCGACGGCTGGCCGTCCTCGTCCCCGGCGTCGCCGTTCGCCAGCCGGACCTCGACGAAGAGGTCGTGGGGCCGCCGGAGAGCGCCGCCTACCGCGACGGCAAGCCCACGCGCGCCGCGGAGGCGTTCGCGAGCAAGCTCGGCGTCGCCGTGGAGACCCTCGTCGTCAAGGACCTCGAGGCGGCCGGCAAGCAGAAGGCCGGGCGCTACGCGGTGGGGCGGCGCGTGGAGCTGGGCCGCGACGCGAAGGACCTCCTCGGGCCGGCGCTCGCCGAGCTGTGCGCGAAGATCCCGTTTCGGAAGTCGATGCGCTGGGGCACGTCGGGCGACGTCGCCTTCGGGCGACCCGTGCAGTGGCTCGTCGCGCTGCTCGGCGCCGACGTGGTGACGCTCACGTTCGCGGGCGTCGCGAGCGGCCGCGAGTCGCGCGGCCACAGGTTCCTCGCGAAGGAGCCGTTCTCTCTCGCCCACGCGGACGACTACGAGGCTGCGCTCGCCGAGCGGCACGTCATCGTCGATCGCGCCGCGCGCGAGGCCCTCATGATGGAGCGCGTCGCGAAGGCCGCGCGCGACGCCGGCGGCACCCACGACGCCGACCCGTCCCTGGTCTCCGAGAACGCGTCGCTCGTCGAGGAGCCGTTCGTCGTCACCGGCTCCTACGACGAGCGCTTCCTCTCTCTCCCACCGGCGGTGGTCCGCGCCGTCGCGCGGGGCCACCAGAAGTACTTCTGCGTCGAGCGCGGCGAGGACGAGCTCGTGCCCCGCTACGTGGCCGTCGTGAACACGGCGCTCGCCCCCGACACGATCGCGAAGGGCATGGGCCGCGTGATGCGCGCGCGCCTCGCCGACGCCCAGTTCTTCTTCGAGGAGGACAAGAAGGCCCGGCTCGAGGACCGGGTCGCGAAGCTCGGCGGCATCGTGTTCCACAACCGCCTCGGGACGGTGCTCGAGAAGGTCACGCGCGTCGAGCGGCTCGCGTCCGTCATCGCCTCGCGGCTCGAGCTCGACTCGGACGCGCGCGCCGACGTCGCGCGCGCCGCGCACCTGTGCAAGTCCGACCTCGTGTCGCTCATGGTCGGCGAGTTCCCGGAGCTCCAGGGCGCGATGGGGCGCGCGTACGCGCTGCACGCGGGCGAGTCCGCGGCCGTCGCCGACGCGGTGCGAGACCACTACCTCCCGCTCGGCGGCGCCACGCCGGTCGCGCGGGCGCCCGTGTCGCTCGTGGTCGCGCTCGCCGACCGCACCGACTCGCTCGTCGGCTGCTTCGCCGTCGGCCTCTCGCCCACCGGCGCGGCCGATCCGTTCGCCCTCCGCCGCGCGTGCATCGCGATCTTGCGCACCGTCGTCGACAACGCGGCCGAGCACCCCGCGCTCGCCATGCTCTCGCTCGGCGACCTCGTCGACCTCGCCTACGCGGGCTTCGCCGGGCGCTTCGCGCAGACCCCCGCGGATCTGACCGCCGAGGCGACGCGCAAGAAGGTCCTCGAGTTCATGACCGAGCGGCTGCGAGGGCTCCTCGCCCAGGAGACCTCCACGTCTGTGGCAGACGCCGTGCTCGGCGAGGACGCCGTCCTCACGCCCGCCCACGCGTTCGTGCGGGCGCGCGTGCTCGCGCGCGCGGTCGAGAAGGGCGAACCCTGGCTCGAGAAGGCGCGCACCGTCGCCAAGCGGCTCTCCGGCATCGCCAAGGACGCGACCCCCGTGCTGCACGACAAGCGCGCGTTCACGAAGGCCGACGACGCGGTCATCTGCGACGTCGTCGCGCGTATCGCCGACGCCACGGCCGACCTCACGACCGAGGAGCGCGTGCGCGACGGCCTCTCGCGCGCCGAGGACGTGGCCGAGCGCCTCGACGCCATCTTCCTGCAGACGCTGGTGAACGATCCGGCCGACGACCTCACGCCGAAGCGGCTGGAGGTGCTCGCGTACGGCGCGCGGGCCATGCGCCGGCTCGCCGACTTCTCGCGCCTCTCCTGAGGTCGCGCGAAGGGCGCCGCGGGGCGTCGGTCGGCCGCTTTTTGTCGGGCGAACGCCCCCCCGCGTTGTTACAGTTCCGCGCATGACACACCACGTGTATTCGTTCGGCAGCGGCGGCTCTGAAGGGGATCCGACGCGCAAAGATCTGCTCGGCGGGAAGGGCGCGGGGCTCGCGGAGATGACCCGGATCGGGCTGCCCGTGCCGCCCGGGTTCACGATCTCGACCGAGGCGTGTCAGCTCTACAAGGTGGACGACGCCCTGCCCGCCGACGTGCTCGAGGCCGTGCACGCGGCCATGGCCAAGCTCGAGGCGGAGGTGGGCATGAAGTTCGGCGAGCCCTCCGCCCCGCTCCTCGTCAGCGTGCGCTCCGGCGCGCGCGCGTCGATGCCAGGCATGATGGACACCATCCTGAACCTCGGCCTGAACGACGCCACGTGCGAGGGGCTCGCGGCGCGCACGAAGAACGCGCGGTTCGCGTACGACGCCTATCGGCGGTTCGTCGCCATGTTCGCGGACGTCGCGCTCGGCATCAAGCGCGAGAGCTTCGACCACGCGCTCGACGAGGCCCGCATGCGCATCGCGCGCGCGCGGGGGGTCGACGTGACGCTCCTCAACGCCGAGGAGCTGAAGCGGCGCGTCCCCGACTCCGAGCTCGACGAGGCGGAGCTCCGCGCCCTCGTGAAGACCTTCAAGGCGCTCGTGCTCGAGAAGGGCGGCCGCCCCTTCCCAGAAGATCCCCGCGAGCAGCTGCTCACGGCCATCGGCGCCGTCTTCGGCTCGTGGTCGAACCACCGCGCCGTCGTGTACCGGAAGATGCACGACATCCCCGACTCGTGGGGCACCGCGTGCAACGTGCAGGCGATGGTGTTCGGCAACCTCGGCGACACGAGCGCCACGGGCGTCGCCTTCACGCGGAACCCCTCCACCGGCGAGCGACGGCTCTACGGCGAGTGGCTCCCCAACGCCCAAGGCGAGGACGTCGTCGCCGGCATTCGCACGCCCCTGCCCCTGCTCGCCGAGGGGGGCGACGGCTCACTCGAGGCCCGCATGCCCCGGGCGTTCGCGGAGCTCTCCGAGATCGCGGAGCGGCTCGAGAAGCACTTCCGCGACATGCAAGACCTCGAGTTCACGGTGCAGGACGGCAAGCTCTACATGCTCCAGTGCCGCACGGGGAAGCGCACCGCGCGCGCCGCCGTGCGCGCCGCCGTCGAGATGGTGCACGAGGGCCTCATCTCGAAGGAGGAGGCCGTGCTGCGCGTGCCGCCGGCCACGCTCGACCAGCTCCTCCACCCCACGCTCGATCCCAAGGCCGAGCGTCACCTGCTCGCGACGGGGCTCGCCGCCAGCCCAGGCGCGGCGCAGGGGCACATCGTCTTCCACGCCGACGAGGCCGAGCGCCTAGCCGAGAAGGGCAAGCCCGTCATCCTGGTGCGCGTCGAGACCTCCCCCGAGGACATCCACGGAATGAAGGCGGCGCGCGGCATCATCACCGCGCGCGGCGGCATGACGAGCCACGCCGCGGTCGTCGCGCGCGGCATGGGCAAGGCGTGCGTCGCGGGCTGCTCCGCCATGCAGGTGAGCTACGCGAGCGGCACCATGAGCGTCACCCTCTACGACGAGACGGGGCGCATGAAGGGCACGGCGAAGCTGAAGCGGGGCGATCTGGTCACGATCGACGGCGGCACCGGCCAGGTGTTCGAGGGCGCGATCCCCACCGTGCCCGCGTCGCTCTCGGGCGAGTTCGCCGAGCTCATGGCCTGGGCCGACGACGTTCGCACCCTGAAGGTCCGCGCCAACGCCGACACCCCGCTCGACGCGAAGACCGCGCGCGCCTTCGGGGCCGAGGGCATCGGCCTCTGCCGCACCGAGCACATGTTCTTCGACGAGGAGCGCATCCGCGCGATGCGCGAGATGATCCTCTCGGACGAGGTGGCCACGCGCGAGAAGGCGCTCGCGAAGCTCCTGCCCGTACAGAAGGAGGATTTCGTCGGCATCTTCAAGGAGATGGACGGCCTCCCGGTCACCATCCGCCTGCTCGACCCGCCCCTCCACGAGTTTCTCCCGCAGGACGAGCGGCAGATCGCCGAGCTGGCCACCATCATGAACGTGTCGGCCTTGCGCCTCGAGCAGCGCATCAAGGACCTGCACGAGTACAACCCGATGCTCGGGCACCGCGGCTGCCGGCTCGCCATCACGTACCCCGAGATCTACGCGATGCAGGTGCGCGCGATCTTGCTCGCGGCGGTCGAGGTCACGAAGGCCGGCGTGAGCTGCCACCCCGAGATCATGATCCCGCTCGCCATGACCCGCACCGAGCTCGTGCGCATGAAGGAGCTCGTCGAGCGCGTGGCGGCCGAGGTGTTCGAGGGGCAGGCGCCGGTCCCCTACTCCTTCGGCACCATGATCGAGCTGCCGCGCGCCGCGCTGCGCGCAGGCGAGCTCGCGGAGGTGGCCGAGTTCTTCTCCTTCGGCACGAACGACCTCACGCAGTGCACGATGGGGCTCTCCCGCGACGACGCGGGCAAGTTCCTCCCCGCGTACGTCGACAGCGGCGTGCTCCCGAAGGACCCGTTCGTGTCGCTCGACCAAGACGGCGTCGGGGAGCTCGTGAAGCTCGCGTGCGCGCGCGGCCGCGCGGCGCGGCCCGGCATGAAGCTCGGCGTGTGCGGCGAGCACGGCGGTGACCCGGCCAGCGTGGCGTTCTTCCACGGCGCGGGCCTCGACTACGTGAGCTGCTCGCCGTTCCGGGTGGCGATCGCGCGCCTCGCGGCGGCGCAGGCGGAGATCGAGCGGCGCGGCGCGCTGACCGCGGTCTCCACGAACTGAGCGCTGGGTGAGCCGAGTGAGCCGAGGCCCGCAGAGACCCGCGACGAGGCTCGCCCACGGCGGGCGGCACCCGGAGCTGTTCGACGGGGCCGTCAACACCCCCGTCGTGCGCGCCTCGACCATCCTCTCGCCCTCGCTCGCGGCGTGGGAGGAGAAGCTCGCGGCCATGCTCGCGGGCGAGCCCGGCACGTACTACGGGCGCTTCGGCACAGCCACCAGCCACGGGTTCGTCGAGGCCGTGAACGAGCTCGAGGGGGGCCACGGCACGGTGGCGTTCCCCTCGGGCTACGCGGCGTGCGCCGCGGCCATCCTCTCCCAGGTGTCGACCGGCTCCCACGTGCTGCTGCCGGACACCGTGTACTTCCCTGTGCGCAAGCTCGCCTCGGGGCTGCTCGCGCGCATGGGTGTATCCTGCACGTTCTACGATCCCACGCTCGCGCCTGCGGCGCTCGCCGGGCTGCTCCGGCCCGAGACCCGCCTCGTGTACCTCGAGGCCCCGGGCTCGCTCACCTTCGAGATGCAGGACGTGCCGGGCATCGCCGCGCTCTGCCGTGCGCGCGGCGTCGCGACCGCGATGGACAACACCTGGGCGACGCCGCTCTACTTCCGACCGATCGAGCACGGCGTCGACCTCAGCGTCCAGGCCGCGACCAAGTACATCGTGGGGCACTCCGACGCCATGCTGGGCTACGTCGCGTGCGGCTCGCGCGAGCGGCTCGCGGGCCTCCGGCGCACGCACGAGGACCTTGGCCACTCCACGAGCCCCGACGACGCCTTCCTCGGCGCGCGTGGCCTGCGCACGCTCGAGGTGCGGCTCGAGCGTCAGGGCGCCACGGGCCTCGCGTTGGCCGAGGAGCTCGCGCGCGCCCCCGAGGTGGCGCGCGTGCTGCACCCCGCGAGGCCCGACGATCCGGGCCACGCCCTCTGGCGACGCGACTTCTCCGGCGCGTGCGGGCTCTTCGGCGTGGTGTTCGAGCCCCTGCCGCGCGAGGCGATCGAGGCCTTCGTCGACGCGCTCGAGCTGTTCGGCATCGGCGCCTCGTGGGGCGGCTACGAGAGCCTCGTCATGCCCATGAGCCCGGCGCGGTTTCGCACCGCGACGCGGTGGCCGTACGAGGGCCCGTGCCTGCGCTTCCACGCCGGCCTCGAGGACCCGAGCGATCTCCTGGCCGACGTGCGAGGCGCCCTCGACGCGCTCCGTCGCGCGCGCCGCTAGCGCCGGCCCGGAGGCCAAAACGGGGGCGCAGGCGCCGGGATCGAGGCTACGCTCGGGGGGATGGCCACGACGTCGTTCTCCGGGTTCGCGGGCGCCAACAAGAAGCCCTCGTTCTTCCATGCGCTCGCGAAGCACCAAGATCGCGAGTGGTTCGCCGCGCACAAGGCCGAGTACGAGGCGGGCTGGGCGGCGCCGATGGCCGCGCTGCTCGCCGAGGCCCGCGAGGCGCTCGACGGCGAGTACCCGGACTTCGAGCTCGGCGCGCCGAAGGTGTTCCGCATCCACCGCGACGTGCGCTTCTCGGCGGACAAGTCGCCCTACAAGACCCACGCCAGCGGCGTCGTGAGCCTCGGCCACGACACGGTCAAGATGGACGTCGCGGCGGCCCTCTACCTCCAGGTGGGCACCGAGACCTTCGCGGGCGCCGGCACCTACGGCATGGAGGCGCCCGCCCTCGCGAGGTTCCGCGCGGCCGTGCAGAGCGATCGCGGCGACGAGCTCACGAAGCTCCTCCGCCCCCTCGAGAAGAAGGGCTTCACGCTCGAGTCGATGGGCATGCTGAAGAAGGCCCCGCGCGGCGTGGACCCCGAGCACCCGCGCGTGGAGCTCTTGAAGCGCAAGGGGCTCGTGGTCGTGTTCCCACCGCTCGACCCCGAGGAGCTCACGTCGCGCAAGGCGCTCACGACGCTCGTCAAGCACGCGAAGGCCGCGGCCCCCGTGGTGCGGTGGGTCGCGCGGACCGTGCGGGACTAGCGAGGGCGCGCCACGCGGCGCGCGGCCGCAGGGCGGCGGGTCTCACTCTCCTGCAGCGAGTCTCACTTCCCTGGAGGCGCGCTCGCGGCGCCCGCGGCGAGCGCCTTGAAGCGCTGCTCGGGGCCCGGAGGCACGTACATCTGCACCGCGCGGAGCCGGGTGCCAGGATCGGGCGTCCACGCGTGGCGCTTGCCCGCGGGGACGAGCACGACGTCGCCCGGGCCCACGCGCACCGGGGCCCCGTCGAGCCGCAGCGTGCCGGCGCCCTCGAGAGCGAACAGCACCTCCCACGAGCCCGCGTGGACGTGCTCGGGCACGCCCGCGGTGCCCTCCAGCCGGCCCAGGTACGCCTCGGGCGAGACCTCGACCCCGACGTCGAGGCGCGCGGTCATGGCGCCCTTCGCGCCGCCTGGCCATGTGAGCGGCGTCGCCGCCGCCCCGCGCACCACGTGGGTCGTCCCCGCGGGGCGCGACAGCACGGCGCACTCGGGCAGGTCGACGGTGGCCACGGCCACGAGCCCCTCGCCCGCCAGGGTGACGGGCGCCGGCCCGGGGTGCGTCAGCACCGCGACGTCCCCCGCGGCGAGCGCGCTCCCGGCGAGCTCGATCGTGCCGCGGGCCACCGCGACGAAGACGCGGACGCACACAGCGGGCTCGATCGCGTGAGGGAACCGGCGGACGAAGCTCCCACGCACGGGAGGCAGCGCCGCGCTCGGCGGCGCCGGGGCGAGCGCGGGGACGGGGGCCGGAGCAGCAGCAGCGGCGGTCGGCCGAGCGCGCGGGCTCGACCCGCTCGGCCCTGTGGCCTCTCCGCGGGGCGCCGTCGACGCCGGGGGGGTGCAGGCCGGCGACGTGACGACACACACGCCGAGCGTCCACGCGCCGAGCCACACTCGCCGCGCAGCCCGCCCGTCTCTCCTCCGCGCGAGCGACCGCGCGACCGTCCTCGCCTGCTCCCAAACCATCCCGCGAGCGTACCGCAACCGCCCGCGCGCGCGGCCCCTCGCACTTCACGCGGGCCCCGGCCGGGCGTGTGCTAGTGTCCTCCCCGTGTTCGGGATGGGCTTCGGCGAGCTCGTTGTGCTCGTGATCGTGGCGATTGTCGTCGTCGGTCCGAAAGACTTGCCCAAAATGCTCCGAAAGCTCGGCCAGTGGTCCGGCAAGCTCCGCCGCATGGCCGGCGATCTGCGCGCGCAGAGCGGCATCGACGACGTGCTCCACGCCGAGGGCCTCGGCCAAGACATCGCCGAGATCCGCAAGCTCGCCCGCGGCGAGCTCGACAGCGTGTCGCGCAGCATGCGCCTCGACGACGAGCCCGCGTACGCGCCCGCGACCAGCCACGACGCCGATCTCACCTCGGGCTACGTCGCCGAGGAGCGCGAGCACCCGCAGGTCGGCCCCGACGGCTTCGACGCGATGCCGGACACCTCGTTCGTGTACGGCGGCAGCTTCCCGCGCTCGCCGCTCGACCGTGATCCGCTCTACCGCACCGGCGCGGTCGACGGCGTCATCCCCGACGATCCGCCCGAGCCGGAGGACACGAGCGCGCTCGACACCGACCTCGCGGAGGCCTCGGCGCCCGAGGCCCCGTCGCCGAGCCCGGGCGACGTCGCCGCTGCGAGCCCCACGGCCGACGACCCCACCACGCAGCACAC
>DAORJJ010000101.1:0-15582 GCA_035439005.1 Polyangiaceae bacterium
CGACGCGGCGGGCGTCGACATCGACTACCGCCGCCCCACCCTCGCGAACGAGCGCGGCGTGCTCGCCGCGGGGCCCGCCCTCCACGCGCGCGCCGCGGAGGTGCTCGCGCCGCACGTCGCGCCCGCGGGCGCCGAGGGCGCGCCCCCGTGAGAGGCTCGGCCGACACGGTCATCGTGGGCGCGGGCATCATGGGGCTGTCGATCGCGTACCACCTCGCGAGGCTCGGCCACACGAACGTCACCGTGCTCGACAAGGGCTACCTGTGCGGCGGCGCGAGCGGGCGCAACGGCGGCGGCGTGCGCGCGCAGTGGTCGAGCGAGGCGAACGTGCGCCTCATGAAGGAGAGCATCTCGATGTGCCGCGATTTCGCGGGCGAGATGAAGATCAACGTGTGGCTGCGGCAGGGCGGCTACCTCTTCCTCGTGCGCTCGGAGGAGCGCCGCCGCGCGCTCGAGGCGAGCTGCAAGGTGCAGAACGACTGCGGCCTGTCGAGCCGCATGCTCACCCCGCGCGAGGCCCGCAAGATCGTGCCCGAGCTCGACATCGACGGCGTCGTCGCGGCGAGCTACAACCCCGACGATGGCGTGGTGTTCCCGTGGCCGTTCGTGTGGGGGTTCGCGAACGCCGCCACGAAGCTCGGCGTCGAGATCGCGACGTTCACCGAGGTGACCGGCTTCGAGACCGAGGGGCGCGAGCTCCGAGGTGTGCGCGTGCAGCGGCGCTCGCCGGACGGAGGCGAGGTCGTCGGCGAGGGCGCGGTCATCCGTACGCGGCGGGTCGTGAACGCGTGCGGCGCGTGGTCGCCCGCGCTCGCGGCGCTCCTCGGCGTGCGCCTCCCCAACAAGCCGCACCGCCACGAGATCTGCTCGACCGAGCCGCTCAAGCCGTGGCTCAAGCCGCTCGTGGCCGACCTCTCCGACGGGCTCTACTTCAGCCAGTCGACGCGCGGCGAGATCGTGGGCGGCATCGGCCTCGAGCGCGTGCCCGAGGGCATCGACCAGCAGAGCTCGTTCGCCTTCCTCGGCCACTACGCCCGCTCGCTCGTGCGGGCGTGCCCGGTGCTCGGCGACGTGAAGGTGCTCCGCCAGTGGGCCGGGTGCTACGACCTCACGCCCGACCAGAACCCCATCGTGGGCTACGTGGACGAGGTCGAGGGGTTCTACCAAGCCTCGGGTTTCATGGGCCACGGGTTCATGATGGCGCCCGTCATGGGCAAGCGCATCGCGGCCCACGTGGTCACCGGGGACGCGTCGCCCCTCATCGAGCGGTGGAACCTGCGGCGCTTCGCCGAGGGGCGCCTCCTCAGCGAGTCGATGATCATCGGGTGAACCAGCGTTGACACCCCGGCGCGCCCGGGCGATACCTGAAGGCGCATTGGCGCGGATTTTTGCGGCCATTCGGCCCGCCCTCGGCCCGCCCTCGCCTGCCGAGTCGTCCGCGTCCCACCGATTACGTCCGGGGAGAACCACGCATGAAGAAGGCCCAGCTCACACGTCCCAGCAAGGCGCGTGAAACCCGCTCCAGGTTCCTGACGTCAGCCTTCCGCCTGGTGGCCTCGCTCGCGGTGCCCGCCCTCGGCGGGGGCGCGCTCGTGCTCGCGGCCGGCGCGTCGCTCACGGCGTGCGCCGACGAGAACGACCCGAAGACCTGGGTGAAGCGCCTCGACGACCCGGCCCAGCGGGGTGCGGCCGTGCAGCGCCTGCTGCGCTTCTTCGGCGACACGCTGTCGAACGCGAAGAACGACCGCTCCGACCCGAAGGTGGTGGCCCTCCTCGACGTCATCGCCGAGCCGCTGACCAAGCAGTACACGGGCGGCACCGTGGCCGACGAGAAGACCCGCAAGGAGCTCATGAAGCTCCTCGCCGACATGAACGACCCGCGCACGGCGCCGGCGCTCGCGAAGGCCTTCCGCGACTACGAGCCCAAGAAGAACGAGGAGGACGTCAAGTTCGCGGCGCAGTCCACGAAGAACCTCGCGCTCCAGGGGAAGCTCACCGACCAGGGCCTCATCGACGCCCTGTGGGACTGCTTCTCGAAGTTCCGGGCCTCGCAGACCAACTCGATCAACCTCGTCACCGATCTGCACGACGCGGTGCTCGCCGCCAAGCACCCGTCGTACGGGCCGAAGGCCGTGGAGAAGCTCGCGGGCCCGGTGGACCCGAAGAGCCCCGAGTCGATGCGCGACCAGATGATGTTCTGGCAGATGACCGCCATCCAGGTCATCGGCGAGCTCAAGTTCGGCGCGGCGGCGAAGCCGCTCGTCACGGTGCTGCTCACGCCCACGAAGGGCGATCTCCGCGCGACCGCGCGCACCGCGCTGCTCAAGATCCCCAAGGAGGCGGAGCCGGTGCTCATCGCCGCGCTGAAGGGCACCGACGCCGACCTCGCGAAGCTCGGCGCCGAGTTCCCCGAGAAGGCGCACCTCGCGGTGCTCTCCGAGTCGATCGCGTACATCTCGCGCACCACCGGGCGCGACGCGCTCGTCGAGACCCTCGCGGCGGCGGACACCGACCAGAACCGCGCGGTGCTCGCGATGAACCTCGTGCACTTCCCGGCCGACGCGAAGACCGTCGACGCGTACGTGGCCGCGTACGGCAAGCTCCCGCCGGCGGCTGGCATCGGCCTCATGGGCGGCGCGAACGGGCGCGGCATCCTGCTCCAGGCGTCGTCGCTCTTCTACGACCCGAAGCTCGTGGAGTGGATCATCAAGGAGAAGGCCGCCGCGAAGGGCGATCCCGCGATCGAGATCGCGCCCGGCGCGATGGACGCGATGATCAAGCTCATGAAGCCCGACCAGGCCAAGTCGGTCGGCATCGTGGTCGGCCAGCTCGTCGGGCCCGCCACCGAGAAGGACAAGTTCGCGGCGGCCTCGAAGGCGCTGGAGAAGTGCAAGGAGGACGCGGCGTGTTACGTCAAGATCCTTGACGAACCCATCCCGTCCGCCCCCTTCTCGGCGAAGGCGTACGCCATCAAGGCCTGCTGGATGTCCGCGATGCTGGGCAACGACGCCACCCGGCAGGCGCTGCTCGCGAAGGTCGACAGCGTGAAAGACGGCGACGTGCGGCTCGCGCTCGTCGAGGCCATCGACCACCTCGCCCCCAAGGGCGACGCAGCCGGCGCGGAGACGCTCGAGAAGATCGTCGAGGCGGACAAGCCGAGCGGCAACAAGCTGCTCCTCCAGGCCGACGACGCGGTCGTCAAGGTCGCCCTCAAGCTCCGCTCGCGCGCCACGCAGTGACCGCGAGCGGCCCGCACCGAGAGAGCCGACGGATGGAAGCGAGGGAGAGCGCCGCATGTTGAAGCTCGTCGTGCTGCGCGGCGCCCTCGCGGGGCAGACGTTCTCGTCGGCCGAGGACACGGTGCGTCTCGGCCGCGCCGAGGGCAACGACGTGGTGCTCCCCGACGAGCACATCTCGAGCGAGCACGCGCGCTTCGCCCTCGTGGGAGACCGCGTGCTGCTGCGCGATCTTCGCTCGACGAACGGCACCTGGCTCGTGCGCGGGGACGTGCGCTCGGCGCTCTCCGAGGAGCGCGGGCGCGAGATGACCGTGCGCCACGGCGACGTGGTCGAGCTCGGGTCCGGCGACCGCTGCGTGGCCATCCAGGTCGTGCTCGTGGGCGACGCCGACGCGCGGGTGTTCGCGCTCCGCCGCATCGAGGACCTCGCCCCGGCCACGAGCATCGTCGAGAAGGACGAGGGGCGCCTCAAGCTGCTCTACGAGGCGCAAAAGTCGATCGGTGCAGCCACCGACCTGGCGGAGGTGTTCACGGCCATCGCCGAGGCGTGCTTCGCGCTCGTCACGACGGCCACGCACGTCACCGTGGTGCTGAAGGACGACGAGGACGCGGAGGCCCGCGGCAGCGCGGCGTACGTGCCCGTGATGACGCGCGTGCGGGGGATGAGCGGCGCGCCCGAGGGCCCCATCCCCGTGACGCGCAGCATCTACCGGAAGGTGGTCGCCGAGCGCGCGGCCATCCTCGCGGCCGACGCGGCGAGCGAGGTGAGCCAGAGCGAGTCGCTCATGGGCGCCCAGATCCGCGCGACCATGGGCATCCCGCTCTGGAAGGGGGACGACATCCTCGGCATCCTCCAGGTCGACAACCGCGCCGACTCTGCGGTGTTCTCGCCGGCCGACCTCGAGATCCTCGCCGTGCTCGCGAACAACGTGTCGCTCGCCGTGGCGAACGCTCGCCTCGTGCGACGCCTGAAGAACGCCGAGGACCGCCTCCGCAAGGAGAACGCCTTCCTCAAGGGCCGCGAGGAGACCCGCCGCTCGGGCGGGAAGGGCCCGGTCGAGATCGTCGGCAAGAGCGCGCCGATGCGTTCGCTGAGCGGGCAGCTCGACAAGGTCGTCGACACGCGCGTCACGGTGCTCATCGAGGGCGAGACCGGCGTCGGCAAGGAGCTCGTCGCCTCCGCCGTGCACTACCGCTCGCGGCGCCGCGAGAAGCTCTTCGTCAGCCAGAACTGCGCCGCGATGCCCGAGAACCTGCTCGAGAGCGAGCTGTTCGGCCACAAGAAGGGCGCGTTCACCGGCGCCCACGAGGAGAAGAAGGGCCTCTTCGAGATCGCCGACGGCGGGACGCTGTTCCTCGACGAGGTCACCGAGATGCCCCTCTCGCTGCAGTCGAAGCTGCTGCGCGTGCTCCAGGAGGGCGAGGTGCGGCCGGTGGGCGCCACCCAGGAGCGCCGGGTCGACGTGCGCATCGTCGCGGCCACGAACCGAAACCTCGAGAAGGAGGTCGCCGAGGGGCGCTTCCGCGAGGACCTCTACTACCGGCTCAAGGTGTTCCCGCTGCGTGTGCCGCCGCTGCGCGAGCGCCGCGAGGACATCCCTCCGCTCGCCGAGCACTTCCTCCTTCGCTTCAGCTCCGAGTTCGGGAGGCCCGCGGCCGGCTTCACGCAGCAGGCCATGGAGCTGCTCCAGGGCTACGACTGGCCGGGCAACGTCCGTGAGCTGCAGAACGAGGTCCAGCGCCTGTGCATCCAGGTCGACCCGGGCGGCTTCGTGACGCCCGAGCTGCTCTCGCCCCGGGTGCGCCAGGTGGAGGGCATGCTCGACCGCGTGAAGCCCACGAAGGGCACGCTCAAGGAGATGATGGACCAGGTGGAGCGGTGGCTCCTCATCGAGGCGCTGCGCGAGCACGGCAACAACAAGACCGCGTGCGCCAAGTCCCTGGGCATCACCCGCGAGGGCCTGCACAAGAAGCTCCGCAGCTTCGGCCTGTAGCCGCGGCGAGCGAATATCTCACAGTTTCAATGGCTTGGTGGCGCCGAGACGCTGCGCTCCCCCTAGCGCGGCCGCACCGCGAGCACGCCATCGCGGGCGCCGGCGACGTACGGCGCGCCCGTGCGCGGATCGCGCGCGAACGGCGCGACCTCGAGGAGCGGCAGCAGCGCGAACGCGCGCTCGGTGAGGCGCGGGTGGGGCACCTCGAGGGCCTCGTCGCGGTGCGTGACGCCCTCGATCCAGAGCACGTCGAGGTCGAGGGTGCGCGGGCCGTAACGCACGTCGCGCACCCGGCCGCCCTCGCGCTCGACCGCCAAGAGCTGGTCGAGGAGCCCCCGCGGCGAGCCCCGCCACGCGAGGAGGAGCGCGGCGTTCAGGTAGGGGCCCTGCGGCACGTCTCCCCAGGGGGCGGTCTCGTAGAGCGACGACCGCGCGCGTACGGTGACGCCGTCGAGCGCCTCGAGGCGGGCCTCCGCGAAGGCGAGGTGCGCCTCGCGATCGCCGAGGTTGCTGCCGAGCCCGACGACGGCCAGGAGCGACGCCGCGTCGGCGAGAAGAGGAGAGCGGGGCGGCTCGCTCAGGGGGTCTTGCCCTGCACTTGGATGGGGTTCGTGAGGTTGCCCTCGTAGCCCCCGTTTTGCTTGCCGTTCTGGACGAAGAAGAAGAGGACGTCGTCGGTGCGGCCGTCGAGCGTGACCTCGAGCGTGACGACGCCGCCTGGCTCGCCCTCGAAGCGGAGCCCGTCGTTCTTCAGCCCGATTGTTCGTCGGAGCGAGACCTCCCCGGCGGTGGTCGCCACGGGGCGGCCCTCCTCGTCGGTCACGCTGGAGAGCTTGCCCTGCGCGGCGCGCACCTTCACCTGGTAGTCGCACGTGCGCTGGGTCTGGTTCGTGTCGCACGACCAGAAGATGTGCCACTTGCCGCCGGCGCCGTACTCGACGAAGACCCCGACGCCCTCGCCAGGATCCGCCTGGAGGCGCGCGTTCGTGTCGACCTCGACGAGCACCGGGCTCGGGCCGCCTTTGTTGGGGGCGGGGGCGGTCGCCGCGGGCGTGCCGACGTCGCCGTAGCCGCGCCCGGACGACGAGGACGACGACTCGATGACGCAGCCCGCCATCGCGAGCGCGAGCGCGACCGCCGGCACGACGATCTTCGACGTGGCGGTGAGGGGGGAGGTGCGGAAGAGCGGGCGCATGGGACTCCTGCAGGCGGCGAAGGGAAGTCGGCGGAACATAAGCGGAAAAAAGACAACGGGGGAAGCGCGACGGCGAGACGTGGTTACCGGCGCACCCGACTGTGCGACGACCGCGGCGCGGAGGTCGGTTGCGAGGGCGCGGACGGGGCCCGCGACGGAGTGGACGCGGGGCGCGAGTACGACGGCGAGGGGCGCGAGTACGACGGCGAGGGACGCGAATACGACGGCGAGGGACGCGAATACGACGGCGAGGGACGCGAGTACGACGGCGCGGGGCGCGAGTACGACGGCGCGGGACGCGCGGCGGGCGGCGTGGCGTGCGAGAACGTGGGGGCGCTCGCGGCCGGCGCGCGGTGGTGCTCGACGAGGGGCGCGGAGCGGGGCTGGCTGGGCGACGCGTACGGCGCCGTGGCCTGCGGCGCGTAGCGAGGCTCGCCTCGGAGCGCCGGGAGTCGCGTGGGAGCAGGCTGCACGTGCGTGGGGGCGGAGCGCGGATCGTGCTGCGGGCTCAGGGCGACCGCCGGCGGTCCGATACGGGCGGGGCCTTGGCCTGGGGCGCGCGGGCCCACGGCGCCGAGCGCGCCGACGGGCCGAGGCGCCACGCTCGGCGGGCGGGCACCGAGGGCGACGGCGGTGCGAGGGGAGGCGAGGTCGAAGGCACGAGCCGAGCGATCCGTGGGCGCGGGCCGCGGCGCCTTCGCGGGATCGAGCGCGAGGTGGCTCAGGGTGGGACCGGCCGCGCCGCGGCGGAGGCCCGCCGGCGTGGTGGAGGGGCTCGCGCCGACGCGCCCGCCAGGACCGGCGGGGATGACGCCCGGGTTCGCGGCGGTCCCCGATGCGCGGCTGCGCGGGGATGTAGGGCTCGGTGCGCCGCCCGATGTCGCCCGCGAGCGGCCCGCGGACGACCCGGCCGGACACCTGCGGGTGGAACACGTAGCGGTTCTCGCAGAAGTAGTAGGGCGTGCGGTAGCCGCCACCGAACCCGTACGCGTAGCCGCCGCGCCAAACCCAGAGCGGCGGGGCGGGGCCCCAGCCGACGTAGCCGAAGCCTACCGGACCGGTGCGCCAGACGACCCAGGCGCCGCTGTAGACGCGCCCCGGGATCCACGCCCAACCGCGCCCGCCGACGTACACCCAGCGGCCGTAGTGGAAGGGCGCCCAGCCCCAAGAGTAGTCCGACGCCCACACGTACCCGTCTTCGTAGGTCCAGTGGCCGGCGGTGACGTAGGGAGTGAAGTCGGGGCCGACGACGTGCGCGGCCGGCACCCACACGGTGCCGTAGGTCTCGTCCTCGACCCACGCGCCGTAGGGGTCGAGCGTGGCGCGGAACTCGGTGAGGGCGCTGGGGTCGGTCTCGCGGTACGTGTCGTTGTCGCCCCCGACGACGCCCTCCGAGCTCCCGCCCGGGGGCTCGGGGTAGGCCTCGGGGACCGGGCCGACGGCGACCTCTTCGGGGTCGGGCGCCTCGACCTGCGTGGCGGGCTCGGGCTGGGGCGCGGGCGGCGCCTGCGGGGCGACCCGGGGCTCGGGGAGGGGCGCCTCGGGGTAAGCGGCCTCGTCCAGCATGCCGCCGCAGCCAACCAGCCCGAGCGCGGCGAGCGCGGTCAGCACGCTCAGCAGGCCGGCGAAGGCCACGCGGACGGAGGGAGGGCGCCCAAGGGGGGCGAGGCGAGGGCGAGCGTGAGGATGCATGGAGGGCTCCTGCCAACAAGGTGCGTGCGGGCGGATGGACGTGCAAGCGAGAGAAGCAAACTCCGCACCCGCGGACCGCCCCGGGGACGGCGCCGCCATCGTCGACGCGAAAGTTTGCTAAGTATAGGGCATCATGACGAATTGTTGCCGCTCTTCGGCGACCGCGAGGGCGCGGGTCGCGGGACCACGCCGCGCCCGTGAACGTCGCTTCACGGCGTGACGTGACGCGCCCGGCGCGCCCGTGCGCGCGTGCGCGGCCACGTCGCCCGACCGCCCAGGGGCCTCGGGCCTTGGGAGGCGCGAGCACTCCGCGCTTGCGCAAGACCGGGTTCGTCCCGTCTACTCGTGAGCCCTCGGTGCGGGTCTCCCGCGCCGACTGCCGAGGAGACCCATGGCGACGACCCAGAGCCAGATGACCGACCGTATCGCGGCGATGCAGGACTACGAGCTCTACCGCGAGCTCACCTGGGAGGGGTCGTTCGACGACTACCTCGAGGTCGTGCGCAAGCGTCCCCAGGTGACGCGCAACGCCTACCAGCGCATCTACGACATGATCATCTCGCACGGCAGCGAGGAGTACATCGACAACAAGAAGAAGCTTGTACGATACAACTTCTTCCGGGACGACGCGAACAAGGGCCAGAACGCGGTGTTCGGCCTGGACATCCCCCTCATGCGGCTCGTGCACGTGCTCAAGGCGGCCTCGGAGGGCTACGGCCCCGAGAAGCGCGTCATCTTGCTGCACGGGCCGGTCGGCTCGTCGAAGAGCACCATCGCCCGGCTCCTCAAGCAGGGCACCGAGGCCTACTCGCGCACGACCGACGGCGCGCTCTACTCGTTCGACTGGGTGAAGCTCGCGGGCACCGACCTCGCCGGCAAGGACCAGGACGTGTTCCCGAGCGCGATGAACGAGGAGCCGCTGCGCCTCATCCCGCCGGAGTGGCGCGTCCGCGCGATCGAGGAGCTCGGCCTGTCGAGCGAGGCGTTTCGCGTGAAGGTAGAGGGCGATCTCGACCCCGCGAGCCGCTACATCTTCAAGCACCTCATGACCCGGTACTCCGGCGACTGGGCGAAGGTGATGCAGAACCACGTCCGCGTGCGGCGCCTCGTGCTCTCCGAGAAGGACCGCGTGGGCATCGGCACCTTCCAGCCGAAGGACGAGAAGAACCAGGACTCGACCGAGCTCACCGGCGACATCAACTACCGGAAGATCGCGGAGTACGGCTCCGACTCCGACCCGCGCGCCTTCAACTTCGACGGCGAGTTCAACATCGCCAACCGCGGCATCGTCGAGTTCATCGAGGTGCTCAAGCTCGACGTCGCGTTCCTCTACGACCTGCTCGGCGCGTCGCAGGAGCGCAAGATCAAGCCGAAGAAGTTCGCGCAGACCGACATCGACGAGGTCATCATCGGCCACACGAACGAGGCCGAGTACAAGAAGCTCCTGAACAACGAGTTCATGGAGGCGCTGCGCGACCGCACGATCAAGATCGACATCCCGTACATCACGAAGCTCACCGAGGAGATGAAGATCTACGAGAAGGACTTCTCGCCGAAGAAGATCCGCGGCAAGCACGTGGCGCCGCACACGGTCGAGGTCGCGGCGCTGTGGGCCGTGCTCTCGCGCCTCGAGGACCCGAAGAAGCACAACCTGTCGCTGCTTCAGAAGGCCAAGCTCTACGACGGCAAGGTGCTCCCGGGGTACACGCAGGACACCGTGAAGGAGCTCCGCAAGGAGACCAAGCGCGAGGGCATGGAGGGCATCAGCCCGCGCTACGTGCAGGACAAGATCTCGAACGCCCTCGTGAACGAGTCGGGCGAGGGCACGATCAACCCGTTCATGGTGCTGAACGAGCTCGACAAGGGGCTGCGCCACCACTCGCTCATCACGAGCGACGAGCAGCGCAAGAAGTTCCAAGAGATCACCGGCATCGTGAAGCGCGAGTACGAGGAGATCGTGAAGAACGAGGTCCAGCGCGCCATCAGCGCGGACGAGGACGCGATCGCCAAGTTGGCTGCAAACTACATCGACAACATCAAGGCCTTCACCCTGAAGGAGAAGGTCAAGAACCGCTACACGGGGCAAGACGAGGAGGCCGACGAGCGGCTCATGAGGTCGATCGAGGAGAAGATCGACATCCCGGAGAACCGGAAGGACGACTTCCGTCGGGAGATCATGAACTTCATCGGCGCGCTCGCGGTCGACGGCAAGCGCTTCGCGTGGAACACGAACGATCGGCTCCGCCGCGCGCTCGAGCTCAAGCTCTTCGAGGACCAGAAGGACAGCATCAAGCTGAAGACGCTCGTCTCCGCCGTGGTCGACAAGGACACGCAGGAGAAGATCGACATCATCAAGTCGAGGCTCATCAAGAACTTCGGCTACAACGAGGTGTCGGCGACCGACGTGCTCAACTACGTGGCGTCGATCTTCGCGCGCGGGGACGCGAAGGAGTAGCGCCGAACGGTCGGCACGCGGAGACGCGACGCGGCGCGATCAAGCGCTCGCGTCGCGCCGCGCAGCGGGGTACGCTGCCGCAAGATGAGCGACATCAAGAAGACCCTGATGAAGCAGGGCATGAAGTTGATGAGCGATCCTCGTGTTGCGAAGCTCCTTCAGGACCCGCGCGTGATGAGCGCGCTCATGCAGGCCATGTCTGTCCCGGGGAAGGTGCAGTCCTTCACGTCGGAGCAGGTCGAGAAGCTCGCCAAGTCGATGTCGCTCGCGACCGAGGACGAGGTGAACGACCTGAAGCGCACCGTCCGTCGCCTCGAGGACGAGCTCGCGCGCCTCGAGCGCGACCGCAACCCCCGCTGACGCGCGCCGCGTCGGTCAGGCGGAGCGCGCGGCGAGCCAGTCGCGGACCTCGGGCCAGAGCGTGCGGGGCGCGTCGCGGCCGACGATGAGGTCGATGTGCCCGAACGGGTACTCGCGGTAGGCCTTGTCGCGCGAGCGGCTGCGCTCGTACGCGGGGCGCACGGCCTTGGGGGACGCGAGCTCGTCGTTCGAGCCCCCGATGACGAGCAGCGAGAGGTCCTCCGAGCGCTCGAAGCGCTCGGCGTAGCCGCGGGCGCCGCCGAACCGGCGCTCCCACGCCCAGTCGAAGAGGTTCCTCAGGTCCTCGAGGCTCGCGCGGTCGAAGGCGAGGCGGAAGTGCTCCTCGAGGACGTGGTGCTCGGTCGCGCCCTCGTGCCAGGCCCGCAGCGGCAGCGGGTGCGCGCGGCCCTTGAGCACGCGGGTCATGCCGCGGAGCGCCGTGCCCACGGGCTGGAGCGTGAGCGGGAGGTTGCCGAGCGGCACGCGCAGCGCGCGGAGGCTGCCGTTCACCGCGCGCACCGCGCCGAGGAACATGGAGCCGCGGGTGAAGTGGTAGGGGCTGCCCAGCGTGACCACGCCCCGGACGAGCCCGACGAGGGAGGGCGCGGCGGCGTAGCTCACGAGGCCGCCGAGCGAGTGGCCCACGAGGAACACGGGCCGCCCGCCGGAGAGCGCGCGCACCTCCGCGACCGCCTGCGGCAGGTCCTCCTCGACGTAGCAGTGCGCGCCGCGCGAGCGAATTCCCCCGAGCTTGTGCGACCTTCCGTGGCCGCGGAGGTCGAGGTTGAACACGTCGAACCCCGCCGCGGCGAGGTAGTTCGAGAAGCTCCGCGAGGGCAGGTGCCAGGCGTAGCGGTTCTGCCCGAAGCCGTGGATCAGGAGCACCGGCGCGCGCGTCGACTCGGCGCCCGCCAGGCGCTTGCGGACCATCGCGAGCGGCACGCCCGCGGTGACCACCACCTCTTTCTTGAACGACGCCACCAGATGGTGGTCGATCGACTGCTCGACGACTCGACCGTAGAGGATCACGCTACCGAGAGGGTAGCAGGCGCCGAGCCTCCGCGGCGAGCGACGCGGCCCCCTCCTTTCTCGCCACCGCGCGCCGGCTTCGAGTACGCTCTCCTCGTGGCCGCGCGCCGCCCCGTGGGGCGCGACCTTACGTCGCCCCCTTGCTTTTCTGGAGAGTGAACATGCCCGCTCGGCACGGCCGTTTGGCTCTTGGTCTTGGCGCGAGCCTCCTCGTCGCGGCGCTCGGCGTCACCACGCCTGCTGGCGCGCAGGCCCCGCCGAAGGCTTCGCCGTCGGCGCCGGCCCCGTCCGCGCCGGCCGCCGCAGCTCCCTCCGCGGGGGCGCCCGAGAGCGGGGCCCCAGTGGGCGGCGCAGCGACGGGCGGCGTCGCGGGCGCCGACGGCGTCGCGAGGGTCGCTGACGCGCCGCCGGTGATGGACGTCGGCTCGAACATGAGCGACGTCAGCGAGACCCCCGAGCGCACCTACCTCTTCGCGGGCCTCCGCTACCGAGGCGTGGTCCTGCCCAAGTTCCTGCTCGACGCCTTCGTCGAGGGCGGCCAGACCATCTACTCGAACAACATCGGCCTCGAGCTCGACATTCGGAAGAACGGCTTCTCGGTCATCCCGGCGCTGACGTACTCGGAGTTCGGGACGAACGACATCCTCTACAAAGACAAGGGCGCGAGCGACTTCGTCGGCAACTACGCGGTCGGCAACAGCAGCCTGAAGGCGATCCAGGCGACGGTGGACCTCCTCTGGTCGACCAAGATTCACCGCATGATCGACTTCGAGTACGGCATCGGCCTCGGCGTCGGCTTCGTGTTCGGCGACCTCCTGAACAACTGGGTGAAGGAGGGCACCGGCAACCCGCAGTACTCGGCGAACGGCAAGACCTACGTCCAGTGCGACACCGAGGAGGTGCGCACGCCCAGCACCGGCTCGGGCTGCAACACGCGCGATCACCAGGCCTCGAAGGTCGCGCGCGTCGGCGGGTACCTCGAGCCGAGCTGGGCCAACGGTGGCTCCAAGCCAAACGTCATCCCGTGGGTCGCGATCCCGCAGGTCGGCCTCCGCTTCAAGCCGATCAAGCAGTTCGAGGGGCGCCTCAGCCTGGGCCTCGCGCTCACCGGGTTCTGGTTTGGCTTCAGCGGCAGCTACGGGTTCGAGCGCCCCGTCGCGCGTGGCCCCGAGCTCGCGCCGCCCCCGCCGCCGCCGGCAAGGTAGCGGCGGGTCGCCGTGAAGATCCCCGCGCGCTACGAGGGCGCGCAGCAGCTGGGTCAGGGAGGCGGCGGCGCCGTGTACGCCGTCACCGACCGAATCACGGGCGCCCGGCTGGCGCTGAAGGTGCTTGCGGAGGGCGCGGGCGAGGCCGAGTCGCGGGCGCTCGTGCGCGAGGCCGTGGCGCTGTCGGCGCTCGACGGGCTCGGCCTGCCTCGCATCGTCGGGTTCGGCGCCCTGCCGAGCGGCGAGCGCTACATGGTGCGCGAGCTCGCGCCAGGCTCCTCGCTGGACGCGGTGCTCGCCACGCCCGAGCGGCCGTGGCTCGCGCCGCTCGCGGACGCGACCGATCAGCTGACCCTGCTCCACCGCAGCGGGCTCCTCCACGGCGACGTGAAGCCAGCCAACATCGTCGTCAGCCCGGAGGGTCGCGCGACGTTGGTCGATCTGGGGCTCGCCGCGCCGCTGCGCGCCGGAGAGCGGGCGCGCGGGCTCACGCCGAAGTACGCAGCGCCCGAGGTGCTCGCGGGGGAGACGGTCGGTGTGCGCGCCGAGGTGTACGCGCTCGGCGCCACGCTGCAGGAGGGCCTCGACGAGCGCGGCGACGAGCTCGAGCGCGACGTGTACGTGGCCCTCACGCGGGTCGCGAAGCGCGCCACCGAGGGCGAGCCCGAGGATCGCTACCCGAGCGCCGACGAGCTCGCGAGCGCGCTGCGCCGTGCGGCGGGGCTCGGGCAGGGAGATCTCGCCGGCGCGCTCGGCTGGCCGGTCTTGGGCCTCGACGCCCTCGGGGCCGCGTTCGAGAAACATGTAGTATCCATGCAAGAGGGGGAGGCGCTCGCGCTGGAGGGGCCGCTCGGCTCCGGTCGCTCGACCCTGCTCCGGCGGCTGGCCTTCTCGCTCGGTCTGCAGGGGGTGCCGGCGGCGGTCGTCGAGGCCCCGCGCACCGGCCTCTCCGCGCTCGAGGCGCTCCGGCTCGCGACAGAGGGCGCGGCGCCGGGGCGCCTGGTGCTGTGCGTCGACGACCTCGTGTCGCTGCCGGGCGACGCCGTCGCCGCGCTGCGGGCCCTCTGCGCCGAGGGCGCGCGCCTCGTCGCCGTGGCCACGGCCGAGGAGCTTGGCGCCGTCGCCAAGGGCCCCTGCGGGCGCTTCGAGATGCCCGCGCTCGAGCCGCGGGCCGCCGAGGAGCTCGCGCGGCGCGCGATCGTGTCGGCCCCCGACTCGCTGGTCGCGCACCTCGTGGAGCGCGCGGGTGGAAACCCAGGCGCGCTCCGGGCCATGCTGCACAAGCTGGGGCGCGAGGCCCTCGTGTCGGCGGTCGACGTCGACGCGGCCCTCGCGAAGCATGACGCCGCTCTCGAGAGCACGCGCTCGGACGCGAAGTCCCTCGAGCTCGTCGCCGAGGCGGAGGCGGCCGCCGACCGCGGTCGCTTCGACGTCGCCGTCGACGTCCTCTCGGGCTTCACCGCCGCAGGTCCCGCCGAGCGGTTTCGTGTGGCGTGTGTGCGCGCCCGCGTCGACCTCGCGAAGGGGGACCCGCGCGCTGCCGCGCAGGCGCTCGACGCCGTGGAGCAGCTCGGCGACGCCGCGGGGGCCCGCGTGTGGGCGCTCCTCCGCGCCCGCACGTCGATGCGGCTCGGGGAGTTCACGCGCGCGCTCGAGCTCACCGAGCCCATCACGCGTGGCCGCCTCGAAGACGCCGTGGCCTCGGAGGCGCTCGCCGTGCGCGGCGTGGCGCTCGCGTACTCGGGGGAGGACGCGCGCGCGCGGCAGACCCTCGAGTCGGCGGTGATGGTGGCCAACCTCGCCCAGGACACGCGCGCGCTCGGCATCGCGAAGGGCTCGCTCGGCGTCGCCCACCAGCGCGCCGGGCGCCCGGCCGACGCGCGGCGCGCGTACGAAGAGGCGCTCGCAGCCGCCGAGGCGGCCAACGACGCGTGGGGCGTGGCCACGGCGCGGCTGAACCTCTCCGGGCTCGCGCAGGGCGAGGGCGATCTCGGGCGCGCGATCCTCCACCTCGAGGCGGCCACCGATCTCGGGCACCGCGCGGGAGGCGCGCTCGCGTCTCGCCAGGCGGCCCTCAACCTGGCGAACCTCGACCTCTATTTGGGCCGCGTGGGGCGCGCGCGCGCGACCATCGAGGCGCTCGACGCCGACAAGGACGACCTCCCGCCCGCCGCGCGCGCGCAGCTCCTCGGCCTCCACGCCGACCTCGTCCAGCGCGAGCCCGCGGGGGAGCCCCCCGGCAGAGCGCGTGAGCTCTACGAGGCGTGCGCCGCGGCCTACGACGCCCTCGGTCGCCCGCACGACGCGGCGGAGGCGCGCCTCGAGGGCCTGCTCGTGGCGGTGCGCGAGCCCAACGCCGACCCCGCCGCGGTGCTGCGCGAGCTCGAGGCGCTCCGCGCCCCTGGCGACTTCGG
>DAORJJ010000102.1:0-15560 GCA_035439005.1 Polyangiaceae bacterium
CCTGGCGGACCCCCGCCCGCGCCGCCCGCCGGAGGCCCTGGCGCGCCCGGCACGCCGGGTCCCATGGGGCCGCCTCCGGGCCCGCACCACGGCCACCCGCCGATCCACCTGATGTGCCCGCCGCCGCCGCCGGCGTAGCGGGCCGGCGCCGCGCCTAGCGCGGAGGCGCCGCGACGTGCAGCGGTCGATAGAGGTCGTGCTTGCCCGAAAGCAGCACGGCCTCGTCGTTTGTCATCGACTTGAAATCGCTCGCTATTTCAGCGTCGCCCGGCTCGGGCGCGAACTTCTCCCATGGTGCGTTCCGCCAGAGCGCCACGTAGCCGAACGAGCGGGTCTTGAGCGGCCCGAGGAGCGACCGGGTGAACCACGTGGGCGCCCGCGGCAGCCCCACGAGATCGCGGCCCACCTCGGCGACCGCCGCCACCTTGCCGTGCGCGCGGGCGAACGCGCCGATCGTGTCGAGGTCATCGGCGAAGCCCTCGGCGAAGCCCGCCCCTCGGTCGTAGCGATCGAACGACACGACGTCGACGAAGGCGTCGCCCGGGTAGTAGCGCTCGTACCCGCCGAGGTGCCGCTCGGTGGGCGCCGCCGGGCAGAACACCCAGAGCACGTTGTGGAGCCCGCGCCCCTCGCGGAGGTACGTGACCATGTGGCGCCACACGGCGGCGTAGGTCTCGGGCGCGTTCGAGCGCCCCCACCAGAACCACTCGCCGGTGAACTCGTGGAAGGGGCGGAGGAGCACCGGCGCCAGCGCGCCGCGCTCGTCCTTCAGCGACCAGAGCAGCTCGGCGAGCTCGTCGAGCATGCCCTTCCACTCGTCGAAGTGCGCCCCGCGCGAGCCGTCGGGCTTTCGCTCGAGCAGCTCGGCCAGGGTGTAGTCGGCGGGGCAGTCCGCGGGCGAGTACTTGTCGGGGAGGGTGCTCCGCGCCTTCGGGCAGCGGAGGTGCCACACGAGGCTCGTGAGGATGCCGCGCCGCCGCTTGTCGAGGATGAGCTCGCGGAGCGCGGGGCGGCCGGCGGCGAAGCCGGCTCGATCGAACACCGACGTGCTGCCCGGGTACGCGCTCGACAGCTCGTAGCTCACGAGGCCGGGCTGCTTCCCGCTGACGAGCTCCACGTCGGAGGCGACCTTGGCGAGGCCGTGCGCGGCGCGGTTCGAGGTGTCGTACTCCTGCTGGCCGAACAGCACCCGTCGATCCCACGCGTTCGCGCTGCGGAGGTCGAAGGAGCGGAGGTTCGCGAGCACCGCGCGGGTGGCCAGCGTGGCGCCCGGATCGGCGGCCGCGACGCCCGCGAGCGCGGCCTCGTCGGCCTCGTCTTGCGCCTCCTCGGGCGACGGGCTCTCGGCGCTGCAGCCGACGCCGACGAGCGCGAGCACACCCCAGAGCACGATCCCGGAGAGCTTGTGGGCCACGGCCGGAGCCTAGCAGCAAGCGCGTCGTCGCGCCTCGCGTCGCGGCCCGAAGAAGAAGTTGCCGAGGTTCAGCGCGGCCGCCACCGCGTAGGGCAGGCGAAGGCTCACGCTGCCGAGCGCGCCCCCGATGACGGGGCCCACCACGAAGCCCATGCCGAAGGCGGCGCCCGCCAGGCCGAAGCTCTGGGCGCGCCGCTCGGGCGGCGTGGTGTCGGCGATCGAGGCCGTGGCGGCCGAGAAGCTCGCGCCCGTGATCCCCGCGATCACGCGCCCCGCGTAGAGCCACGACAGGGTGGGGGCGAAGGTGCTGAGCACGTAGCTCGAGGCCGCGCCGAGCAGCGAGGGGAGCAGCACGGTGCGCCGGCCAAAGCGATCGCTCAGGCCGCCGAGCACCGGCGAGAACCCGAGCTGCATCGCGGAGTAGAGCGCCATGAGCACGCCGAAGCTGTGCGACGCCGTCGCGAGCCCGCCGCCCGAGAGCTCCGCCACCAGGCGGGGACCGACGGGAATGATCAGACCTATTCCGAGCGCGTCGAGGAAGAGGGTGAGGAGGATGAACGTCGTCGTGGCGCCCGAGGCCGGCCTCGCGTCGTCCTTGGGCGGGTCGCTCACGGGCTCGCGCCGCCCGCTCGCACGAAGGCGCGGCTCACGGGCCGAACGTGAGGCCGAGGTAGAGCCCCAGGTACACCTGCGGGCCCGAGGCGAGCGCGTAGCTGGGGGTGGTGAGGCCCACGCCCGGCGCGAGCTGCCGGTTCAGATCGGCGGGCGAGCGAGGCACCTGGTCGCCGAAGAGCTTCGCGCTCGGGCTCTCCGCGAGCATCATCAGGCCGAGCGGCAGCGACAGGCGCTCGCTCAGCCGGAGCGCCACCGAGCCGTCGAGGTTGAGCACCGGCGAGAGCGAGCCCGCGCCATCGGTGGCGTACGCGTCGCGGAGCGGGTCGGGGCCCGTGGTGTCGCGCGCGAGGAACGACACGCGGTACGAGGCGCCGACGCCGACGGCGAAGCTGCCGCGCAGCTTCTGGGTCTGGAACGACAGGCGCGTGCGGCCGAGCAAGAAGCCGCCGGCCCGCCCGATGAAGAAGTCCTCCGTGCGAGCAGGATCGGGGCCGAAGCCGCCGCCGATGCCGAGGTTCGAGGGACCGTAGGTGACCGTGGCGCGCTGCTGATCGTACGAGCCGCCGAAGAGCAGCTCGAGCCCGACCGGATCCCAGTGGTGACCCGCGAAGAAGAAGAGCCCGCCGCCGACGCCTGCGCCCCCGCCGGTGCACCCGGTGATGCCCTGCGACTTGTTCTTGCAGTTCTGCTGCACGTCGCTGCCGTTGCCGGCAGGCAGCATGACCCCCATGAGCCCGAAACCGCCGTAGAAGCCCTCGAGCTTGCGGGGGCCCTTGTCGTCGCCGCCGGTCTTGACCACGGACGAGAGCGTGAGGACGACGGTGCGCGAGGAGGTCTCCTTCTCGGCGAGGACGACCTCCTCCTCGAAGCGCTGGTACCCCTCGCGCGTGATGACGAGCTTGTGCGTGCCGGCGGGCAGCTCGCCCGTGTAGATGCCCTCGCCGACGTCGACGCCGTCGATCGTGATCTTCGCCGTGGGGCTCCCGTCGACCGTGACCTTGAAGTGCGCCGCCGTGGACGCCGCGCGGACCTCCAGATCGCGGCGCGAGCCCTTGTCGACCTGCACCTTCTCGGCGGGCGACTTGAGCTGATCGCCCCGGACCGCGACCTCGTGAGGGCCCGCGGCGACCTCGCCCTCCCACGGGGCGGCGCCCATGTCGATGCCGTCGACGAAGACGTGCACCGCTTTGCCGTCGGCCTCGTGGACGCGCAGCGTGCCCTTCTCCGAGACGGCCACGAGCTTGGCGACCACCGTCGCCCCCGCGTTCGGGGCGATCTGGACGGTGCTCGTGAAGGGCGAGAACCCGCTCTTTCGCACCTCGAGCTTGTGCTCACCGACGTTCAGGCGAGGCGCGCGCGCGAGCGGCAGCGCCCCGAGCGAGGCGCCGTCGACCATGAGCTCGGCGCCGGCCTCGGACTCGACCGTCAGCGTGCCCGTCTTCTGGCCGAGCTCCTTCAGGCGAGCCTCCACCTTGGCGCGGTGGTCCTTCGGCAGCTTCGTCACGTGGGCGCGGATGAGCTGCTCGTAGGCCTCGTACGCGGCCGCGGCGTCGCCCTTCGAGTAGAGGGCGTTGGCCAGGCCGTCGAGGGCGGCGAGCGACGGATCGGCGGCCTTCGCGGCCGAGTACGCGGTGATCGCGGCGGGCCAGTCCTTCGCGCGGGTGGCCTTGTCGCCGGCGGCGAGGGCCGCCTTCGTCTCTTTGGTCGCTTGCGCGAGCGCCTGCCCGGGCGCCAGGACGCCGAGCGCAAAGGCGGCGATCGCGACCCTCGCGCGCCAGCCGAAGCGCCCGAGGCGGGGCGCGCTCGCGCACCCGACGACGTTCTCGGACCGTTCCACGCGGGGCTCGAAGGGGGCAGGCTTCACGCCTTCACCCTACCGACGCCCCCTGCGCATGGGAAGGTCAAAGCCGCGGCTCCCGGCGCCCTCCGCGCTGCCCTCGGGTCGCCCTCACCCTGCGGTGTCCGGGGCGCAGCCCCGCCGGGGCGCCGGGCCCCGCTCGCTGGGCGGAGTGCGCCCGTGGCTCTTGAGCGCGCCCTGCGCCTCCGGGGGGACGAGCTGACGGAGCTGCCACGCTTGGAGCCGGTTCTGGATTTCGGCGCGATCGAGCGCGTTCTTGCTCTCGGCGACGTAGTTGGCGACGAAGAGCACCGTCGCGACGTGCGACGCGGCGAGGAGCAGGACGGCCGTAAGCGACGGGACTTCCACGGCATTCAGGAGGATCACGAAGCGATCTTTCTCGAGCGAGAACGTGCGCGGCAGGACGCCCGCGAGCTCCAGGGCGAGCGGCATCGCGAGGCTGAGGACCGCGAGCCCGCTCGCGAGGAGCCGGTGGGAGCGGCGCCCGCTGAGCACGAAGGCGACCGTGACGACGGCGGCGATCGCCGGCACCGAGATGAACGGGCCGAAGATGAGCGCCGTGGACGCGACCGCCGCGTAGGTGATGAGCGGCGCGATCCACATCGGCAGGCGCCTTCCCAGGAAGAGCGCGGCCGGGGCGAGGCCCCAGAGGATCACGTTGAGGGCCACCGACGTAGGGTTTCGCACCCCCATGAGCAGGGCGGTCGGGAAGACGAAGAAGAGCGCCCCCAGCGCGAAGAGCAGCGAGCCGCGGCGGGAGGCGCGGTCGGCGCGTCGGCCCTCGAGCGTCGCGACCTCGTCGACGACCTCCGCGGGGAGCGCCGAGGGCGGGGCGGTGACGAGCCGGACGAGCAGCGCCAGCGCCTCGGGATCGTCGGGGTCGAGCGCGAGGGAGCGCCCCACCTCGCGGAGCGCGCCCTGCCGGTCCTCCGGCGTGCCCTCCGGGGCGAGGGCGCGCCCGGCGAGCTCGCGCGCGGAGATCGCGTGCGTCCGCGCGAGGGCCTGACGCCGCTCGAGGTCGAGATCGCCGCTGAGGAAGTCCTCGATCGCCTCCGAGAACGCGCGCGCGGACTCGTAGCGCTTCTCGGGGTAGGGGCTCGTCGCGCGCATGCACACGGCGTCGATCGCGTCGGGGATCCCGCGGTCGGGGCGGCGGGCGCTCGCGCTGCGGCCCTCGCCGCGCAGGGTGCGCGCGAGGATCTCGGGCGTCTCGCCGGCGCCGAACAGCGACTCGTACGTGAGCAGCTCGAACAGGATGGCGCCGAGCGCGAACACGTCGGTCTGCGCGTTCACCTCGCCCGACTGCCCGAGGATCTGCTCGGGGGCCATGTACCCCGGCGTCCCGATGATCGCCCCCGAGGCGGTCTTGGCCGAGGCGACGTCGGTGAAGTCGAGCTTGGAGATCGCGAGGTCCGCGGCCTGCTGGCTGATGGGCGGCGCCTCGTTCGAGAGCAGCTTCGCGACGCCCCAGTCGAGCACGTAGACCTCGCCGAAGTCGCCGAGCATCACGTTCGCGGGCTTCAGGTCACGGTGGATCACGCCCTTCGTGTGCGCGAAATGGATGGCGAGGCACACGCGAGAGAACGCCGACAGGAGCTTGCGAAGCGGGTACTCCGCGACCGCGCGCGGATCGCCGTCCCGGAGGCGCTCGACGAGCAGCTCCAGCGTGAGGCCACGCACGCGCCGCATGGTGAAGTAGAGCGCGCCCTCCTCCGCGAACGCGAGATCGTAGACCGGCACGATCGCCGGGTGCTCGAGCTGCCCCTGGATGCGCGCCTCGCGCAGGAACCGCGCGCGGAGGTCGGGGCGCGACAGCTGGGTCGCGCGCATCGCCTTCATCGCGACCTCGCGCCCGATGTGCAGATCGGTGCACGAGCGCACCTCGCCCATGCCGCCCTCGCCGAGCAGATCGTGCAGGGCGTACCGCGCGTCCTCCGGGCGGCTCGAGCGGAGCCCGTCGAGCAGCGGATCGTCGCGCCGGAGCTCGAGGGTGACCGCCCGCTCGAAGCCCGTGTCTTGGAGCATCGTCTCGGCGTAGCCGGCGGAGGGGTGCACCGCGCTCCGGTAGGGGGCGATGACGGGCGTCGCCGGTCCCCCGCGGTTCTTGCTGCTCGGCGCGCCCATCAAGCGACAGTGTGCCAGACCCGGCCCCAGCCACCCGCAACAAACATCAGGGGTCGACGTAGTCGACGAGCTCGCCCCTGAACGTGCGTAGCGTCGTGCGCCCCGGCGGGCCCACCGCGCGGCTCACCACGTAGTTCGGCGTGAGCGGCACCTTCCCGAGGCCGCCCGGCGTGTCGCAGATGAGCTTGGGGAGCGCGATGCCGGTGAGCCGACCTTGCAGCGCCTCCATGAGCTCCACGCCGCGCGCGAGCGGCGTGCGAAGGTGCGACGTGCCCCGCACAGGGTCCATCTGGAGCAGGTAATAGGGGCGCACGCGCGCGCGGATGAGCCCGCGAAAGAGCGCCTCCAGCGTGCCCGCGTCGTCGTTCACGCCGCGCAGCAGGACGGTCTGGTTCATCACCGGGAAGCCCGCGTTCGCGAGGCGCTCGCAGGCCGCGATCGACGCCGTGGTGAGCTCCTTGGGGTGGTTGAAGTGGGTCATCACCCACAGCGGGTGGTGCTTTCGCAGCGCCTGCACGAGCTCCCGCGTGACGCGCATGGGCAACGTCACCGGCACGCGCGTGGCGAGGCGGATGGTGTCCACGCTCGGCACCTCGCGCACGGCCTCCACGAGCCTCACGAGGCGGGCGGTGGCCATCGCCAGCGGATCGCCGCCGCTCACGATCACGTCGCGCACCTCGGGGTGCGCGCGCAGCCACGCGAGCGCCGGCGCCAGCGCCTCGAGCGACACCGCGCCGCCGCCGTCGCCCACCATCCGCGAGCGCGTGCAGAAGCGGCAGTAGACCGCGCAGCGATCGGTCGCGAGCAGGAGCGCGCGGTCGGGGTAGCGGCGCACGAGGTGGGGGGCGACCTCGTGCGCGACCTCGCCCAGCGGATCGGCGAGATCGCCCTCGACCACGACCTCCTCCTCGGCGCGTGGCACGCACTGGAGGCGGATCGGGCACGCGGGATCGTGCGGGTCGGCGAGCGACAGGTAATACGGCGTGATCGACATCGGCAGGCCCTGCCGGGCCGCGCGGGTCGCGCCCTCGAGCTCGCTCGGCGAGAGCGGCAGCCGGCGCGCGAGGTCGTCCACGCGGGTGACGGCGCCGCGCACCTGGGCGCGCCAGTCGCGCGGCCCGAAGCCCTCGGCGCGCGCGCGGCGGCCGCGCGGAGCCGGCTGGCGCACGAGCGCGGACACGGGGACGAGGTTCTCGGCGGCGTCGGTCGCCATGGCGACCCTATAGGCGCCCCGCCGTGAGAAGTCTCGCGCGACGGCGCGGGTCGCTCACGAGGTCCTCGCGCTCACGCCGCGCTCGGCGCGCGCGTGGGCGCCTGGTAGCGTGCCCGCCGTGGACCGAACCTTCTGGGAAGAGCGCTGGAACCTGGGGCAGATTGGCTTTCACGAGGGCGCGCCGAACGACCTGCTGCGGCGCCACGTGGGCGCGCTCGGCGCGGGCCGCGTGTACGTGCCGCTGTGCGGAAAGACCCGCGATCTCCATTATTTGCGAGACCAAGGGTTCGAGGTCACCGGGGTGGAGCTCGTCTCCTCCGCGATCGCGCAGCTCTTCGCCGAGCTCGGCCCGGAGGCGCCAATCGTCGAAGCGCTGCCGCCGTTCCGCCGGCACCGCGCGGGCGGCCTCACCGTGCTCGAGGGCGACGCGTTCGCGCTCACGCCCGCCCACCTCGGCGGCGAGGTCGACGCGGTGTTCGATCGCGCGGCCCTCGTCGCCGTCGACCCCTCCACCCGCGAGGCCTACGTGGCCCGCCTCGCCGCCGCGCTGCGCCCCGGGGGCCGCGTGCTGCTCGTCACCTTCGACTACGACCAGGCCAAGCTCCCCGGGCCCCCGTGGGCGGTGTCGCCCGAGGTCGTGCGCGCGCTGTGCGAAGGCGCGTTCGAGGTCGAGCTCCTCGAGGAGCGCCGCGCCGCGGTCAGCCCCAAGTTCGCGGCCGCCGGCGCCGAGGTGTGGGAGCGCCTGTTCTTGCTCCAGAAGCGCGCCTGACCGCGCGCTTCGAGGTACGCTCCGTGGGCGATGAGCCGCCCTTCTTCCCCCGCGCCCCCCGCGCTCGCCACCCCGCCGGCCCCGCCGGGCGCCGTGCTCGTGCGCGACCTCATGACGCGGACCGTGTTCACGCTGAGCCCCACGCAGAGCGTGCCGCTCGCGGAGGCCATGATGAGCCTCAAGCACATCCGGCACGTGCCCATCGTCGACGACGCGGGCCACCTCGAGGGCCTCGTCACCCACCGCGATCTCCTCGCGGCGTGCATCAGCACGCTCACGCCTCTCTCGGACGACGAGCGCTCGAGCCTCCAGCTCTCGGTGCCCGTCTCGCGGCTCATGCAGCGCGACGTGTGGACCATCGCCTCCGCGGCGCCCGCGCGCTCGGCCGCGCGCCTCATGCGCGACCACCAGATCGGCTGCCTGCCCGTCGTCGACGACGGCGTGCTCGTCGGCATCCTCACCGGCACCGATCTGCTCGACCTCGCCGCGCGCTCGCTCGAGACCGTGGCCTCGCCCGACACCGGGTGGCGCGTCGAGCACGCGATGACCGCCGTGCCGCTCACGATCGAGCCGAACACCACCATCGAGAAGGCGCGGAGCGTGATGTCGCGGTTCGGCATCCGCCACCTTCCGGTGGTCGAGGACGGCAAGCCGATCGCGCTCGTCGCCGACGCGGATCTGCGCGTCGCCGAGGTCGTGTACCGCGAGTGCGGGCAGAAGACGCAGGCCTCGCTCGCCACCTACTTCTGCGGCGGCGAGCGCCTCCACACCACCACGCCAGAGGCGCACCTGGCCGACGTGCTGCTCGACATGTGGCGGAGTCGCCTCGACGCGACGCTCGTGGTCAGCGACGGCGCGCTCGTGGGAATCCTCACCACGGCCGACGCGTGCCGCCTCTTCGGCGAGCACCTCGCGTCGCTCCGCGCGCGCGCCGCGCCCGCCGGCTGAGCGGCCCCGCAGGAATGCGTGCGGGCGCCCTCGCGCGCCTGTAGACTCGGCGCGTGCCCACCCGCGTCACCCCGAGCTGGCTCAGCGCGCGCGCGCTCGGCCTCGCTGGCTGGAAGTTCGAGGGCCCGGTCCCCGCCGAGAAGAAATACGTCATGCTCGCCGTGCCCCACACGAGCAACTGGGACGGCGTGCTGCTGCTCTCGCTCACGCGCAGCATCGGGGTCCGCGTCGAGTGGATGGTGAAGGACTCGTGGGTGAAGGGGCCCGTGGGGCCCGTGCTCAAGCGCCTCGGCGCCGTGGCGATCGATCGCTCGCACGCCACGCACGTGGTCGACCAGATGATCGCGCAGTTTCGCGCCCACGACGAGCTCGTGCTCGCGGTGCCGCCGGAGGGCACGCGCGCCCGCGCCGAGCGCTGGCGCTCGGGTTTTTACCACATCGCGCGAGGCGCCGGCGTGCCGGTGGTCCCCGGCTACCTCGACTTCGCGCGCCGCCGCGCGGGCCTCGGCCCCGCGATCACGCTCACGGGCGACGTGAAGGCCGACATGGACAAGGTGCGCGCCTTCTACGCCGAGAAGCGCCCGGTGGCCTTCGATCCCAGCAAATTTGGCCCGATCCGCCTCCGGGAGGAGGAGCTCGCGCCCGAAGGCGACGGCCCCGCGGGCGCGACTTCGCGTTGAGGCGCCGAAGCGCGCTATCGTAGGCCGGTGCAACCGACTCCCTCGGGCGCCCAGGCCTGCCCGCGCTGCGGGGCGACGTACGATCTCGACGCGGCGTTCTGCGTGCTCGACGGGACGCCGCTCACGAAGGTCGCGCCGGCCGACAAGGGCTACGTGGGCGCGATCGTCGCCAACGACATCGAGCTGCGCGAGGTCATCGGCACCGGCGCGATGGGGCGCGTCTACCGCGGCTTTCAGCGCGGCACCGATCGCGACGTCGCGGTGAAGGTCCTCCACGGCGAGCTGCTCGGCCGCTCGCAGCTCGTGCAGCGCTTCTGCCGCGAGGCGAAGATCGCCGGCAAGCTGAAGCACCCGCACGTGGTGGAGGTCTACACCACGGGCGAGCTGCCCGACGGCGCCTCGTACATCGTGATGGAGTACCTCGACGGCAAGTCGCTCGCGGCCGTCCTCGAGGCCTCGGGCGGCAAGCTGCCGCCGGCGCGCGCGGTCTCGTTCGCGCTGCAGATCTGCGACGCCATCGGCGAGGGGCACTCGCGCGGCATCATCCACCGCGATCTCAAGCCCGAGAACGTGATGCTGGTCGCGCGCTCGCGTCGCGAGGGCGCGGCGCGCGACGCGCTCGCGAACCTGGACTGGGTGAAGGTCCTCGACTTCGGGATCGCGCGCTCCACCCTGCCCGACGGCTCGATGGAGACCGTCGCCGGGGCGATCTTCGGCACCGCGCGCTACATCTCGCCCGAGTGCGCGCAGGGCGAGACGGCCACGCCCGCGAGCGACGTCTACTCGCTCGCCGTGATGCTCTACCAAATGCTCGCGGGCCACACGCCGTTCAACGCCGACCAGCCCGTGGGCCTGCTCTTCAAGCACGTGCACGACCCGCCGCCGCCCCTCCGCAGCTGGCCCGGCGCCGAGGGCCTCCCCCCCGCGCTCGAGCGCGTCGTGATGGCCTGCCTGGCCAAAGATCCCGCCGCGCGTCCGCAGGACGGCGAGGCGCTCGCCGAGGCGCTGACCGAGGCCGCCGGGGCCGCGGGGCTCGAGCTGCCGAGCATCATGAGCGCGCCTCGGCGCCCGAGCTTGGCGAAGGTGGCGGACACGCTCGACGACGTGGTCGCGCCGGTCCCACCCCCGGTCGACGTGGTCGCGCGCGCGTCGTCGGGCCCGCCGGCGCCGCCCGAGCGCGCCGAGCGACGCCGCGGCTGGGCGTGGGGCGTGGCCTTCGCGCTGCTCGCGTTCGTGGTGGGCGCGGGCATCGCGGCGCTCGTGGTGCGCGAGCGCTACTCGCGCGAAGACCCGGCGCGCGCCGAGCGCGACAAGCTCGTCGAGCGCACGCGCGAGGCCCTGAGCGACGGCCACTACACCGCGCCGCCCGGCGAAAACGTGAGCGATCTCGTGCGAGTGGGGCTCAAACGCTGGCCGAACGACGGCGAGCTCAAGCGGCTCCGCTCCGACGCGGAGCACGAGATGATCACGATGGCGATGGCCGCGCGCAGCTCGGGCGACCTCGTGGGCGCGCGCGATCTCGCGCGCGACGCGCACGCGCTCGACCCCACCGACAACTCGGCGCGCTTTCTCCAGGCCCAGCTCGACGACGACCTGCGCGGCATCGCGAGCGGCGCGACGGTGAACGTCGGCGCCGCGCGCCTCGTGTTCGACTCGCCGCCCGTGGCGAAGCCCGGCGCCCGCGTGGAGATGACCTGCCGCGTGGTGCCCGGCGCCGCCGGCCCGAAGGCGAAGGTGACCGGCGTGCGGCTCACGCTCTTCCCCAACGGCCAGACCACCGGCGGCACGCCGGTCACGATGACGAGCACCGAGCCCGCGAGCGTGCGCGCGTTCCTCGTCGCGCCGGGCCCGGGCAGCTACGACGTCACGTTCGAGGCGAGCGTGGACGGCGTCGTGGTGCGCGCGATGCGGGATCTCGACGTGGCGCCGTGATTCAGGTCCTTTGCGCGTCGCTGCCGTAGTCGCGAGGCGCTCACTCCGGTCACCTCGCCGTTCCGCGGGCCACGGGCGCTGGCTGGACGGGGCCAGGTCGTCCGGGACGGTGCGCGCGGCGCCATTCCCTACCTTTTCCCCCTCGCGCGGCTGGCCGCGTCCTTGCTGTGGGAGACGGAATGCCGAACGCGCCTCCTCCCCCACGGCTCCTCGACCGCGTCCGCGCCGCGATCCGCGCGCGGGGGCTCAGCGCGCGAACGGGGGAGGCGTACGCGGCCTGGATTCGCCGCTTCATCGTCTTCCACGGGCGCCAGCACCCCTCCGGGCTCGGCTCAGTGGAGATCGAGGCGTTCCTCTCGCACCTCGCGAACGAGGGGGCGGTCGCGGCGTCGACCCAGAACCAGGCGCTCGCGGCGCTCTTGTTTCTCTATGCGCGGGTCTTGTGCGTCTCCCTGCCGAACGTGGGCGAGTTCACCCGCGCGAAGCGCCCGAACCGGCTGCCCGTCGTGCTGACGCAGGCCGAGGTGAGCGCCGTGTTGAGCCGCATGGACGGCGTGCCGGCCCTCATGGCGCACCTGCTCTATGGCGCGGGGCTTCGGCTCTTGGAGTGTGCGCGACTCCGCGTGAAGGACGTCGACCTCGAGCGGCGCGAGCTCTTGGTGCGCGAGGGGAAGGGGCGGAAGGACCGGAGGACGCTCCTGCCCGAGCGCTGCGTCTTGCCCCTCCGCGACCACCTCCTGCGCGTGCGCGCGCAGCACCAGGCGGACCTCGCGGACGGCGCGGGGTGGGTGGAGCTGCCCGACGCGCTCGGCCGAAAGCTCCCGAGCGCCGGCCGCGAGTGGCCTTGGCAGTGGGTGTTCCCCGCGACACGCATCTACCGAGAGCCGAGCACGGGGCAGCGGCGCCGCCACCACCTCCACGAGACCGTGCTTCAAAACGCCGTGCGCGCCGCCGTCTTGGCCACCGGAACGAACAAGCGCGCGAGCTGCCACACGCTGCGCCACTCGTTCGCGACGCACCTGCTCGAGGCGGGCTACGACCTTCGGACGATTCAAGAGCTCCTTGGGCACAGCGACGTGCGCACGACCATGATTTACACCCACGTGCTGAACCGAGGCGGCCTCGCCGTGCGAAGCCCGTTCGACCGGCTCGCCGGGCGGGGAGACCGCCGGGGAGACCACGGGGGCAGCGGGTAGGCAACGGCCGGCCGAATGCCCGCTCGCGAGGCGCATTGGAGAGAATGGCACCGGCGCGGGCGGGAGCGTCTACGTGGTTTCCACGATGTACCGGGGATCCATGCGCCAAGGCCGGCGCGAGGTCGGACGAAAAGTCATCGCGACCGGCCAGGCACCGTTGACACGAACGGCTCGGAGCGGTTCACCTGGAGGTGGACGGGGGAGACGCGGGCGCAGTGGGCTTGGGATTCGACCGTTCGGCCGAACGGCGCGCGGGGATTCGGTGCAGTGCAGGCGGGCGCGAGGGGGAGGTGAGATGTACGCGAGTTTGACGAGAGAGCCGCAGGGGGAACGGGGCTCGGTTCGGAGCGGGCTTGGCTGTGCCGCGTGTTAGGCAGACCGGCCGAAGCGGGGAACCGCGCGGTTCGGCGGAACAGTCGAATGGACGTTGGGCCGTGGAAGATTGTTCGAGAGCTCGAGAGCGTCTCTCGCTCGATGGGCGGCGAGAGAGCCGGCGGGGACGTCGGTCTCTTCGGTGTTAGGCAACCCCTCCTGTTAACCCGGCGGCGCCTACGCCTCCGAGTCGACCGGGAACGAGAGATTCGAACCCGAACCGTCGACCTCCTTGGCGCTGGGCCGCCGAAGGCGAGCGGGCGAGGTCACCGCAGCGCGAGTCGGGGACGGGCTGGGCCGCGGGAGCGTTGGGCGGCGGTCCGCGCAGGAACGCGCTCGCGACCGGGAGCGCCGGGCACGACGCGGCCTGGAGCGCTCCGGTCTCTGGGGCGGAGTGGTTCGAGGCGGGCGGACAAGAGGCCTGCTTTGGCCAGGCGGCGACTCGGGCCTTTGGGCGCCGTGCCTTGCACCACGCCGGGCCGATGCCAGCGGCGGGAGCCGGCGTCTTCGCGAGGGCGCCGAGCTCGCGCCCGGGTAGCAGCAGCGCCTTCCGGCTGGGCGGCGCCGGCGGTGTCGCAAGACTGGAGCCGCGCCGGCGGCTCCCCGCTGGGACGGCAGGATTCCGGGACGGGAGCGTTGTCCCTCGGGAGCGAGCGTGTAGACTGCACCGTTCGGGTTGGCGGAGCTCGGGTCGGAGCCGACCAGGCGCGCCGAGTCGTGCCCTGTTCGGAAAGACGAGATGGCCCGAGGCAGCGTAGTCTTGCCCAACAGAGCGTTGCAGCCGATGGTCGGCGAAGCTCGCCCGCTTTCGCGGGCTCACTTCACCGCCCACGACTGAACGCAGACGTTGGGTCTCTTCAGTTTGCGAGATGTCCTCATTCTCGATAGACGGCGATGAGGCGCGCCCATGACCTCGGCTCCCTCACGCGAGGCAGCGAGGGACTGGCGAACTGGCTGCGTCGGCCGCCTCCGGCTTCTTAGCGGGATCGTCTCGCGCGCGTCGGCCTCCGCCTTAGTCGGACCGTCTCGCACGCCTCCGCTTCTTAGCGGGATCGTCTCGCACGCCTCGACCTCCGCTTTGGTCGGACCATCTCGCGCCCTCGCCCGGGGCGGCCTCAGGGGTCCGATGGCGAGGGCGACGCGCTGCGCCCCCAGTACTTCGGGCCGATGGCGAGGCGCTCGGGCCACGCGCCACGGCTGCCTCGGGCGAGGGCGAGACGCTCGGGCCACGCGCTGCTGCTGCGCTGGCGAGGGCGAGGCGCTCCGGTCCGCGGCATGGCTGCCCCGGGCGAGGCGAGGCGCTCCGGTCCGCGCTACGGCTGTCCCGGGCGAGAGCGAGGCGCTCCGCGCATGGCGCATGGCTGCCCCGGGCGAGGACAGTCGACTTCCCTCGGGAACTGAGCGATATTCGTCGAAACAACCACATAGAACACCACTCTGGAGGTCCGACGTGAGTACTTGTGTCACTTTATATATGCAGTCTCTGATGGGCCCCCTTTCTGTTCTCCTTCTTGCTGCCTCAGTGCCGGTGGGCGGATGCTCGAAGAGCCCCGCGCCGAAGGCCGACGACTTCGCAGCAGTGAGTGCTGCAACGCCCGTCGCTACTGTGGAAGCTGTAAAGCTGACAGCTGCGTACTCCGACAGCGCGCTCACGACGGAGGCTCAGTACTCGGGGAAGGTGATCGAAGTGCCCGGGCGCTTTCTCTTTAACCAAAAAATGGCCGCCGACGGCGCCGACGTCTGGCATGCCACGATCGACGGTGGCGAAACGAAAGGCTCCCTGGGAGTCTCGATGTTCGTCGACTGTTACTTTAACTCCGATAACCCGGCTGAGAAGCAGCGCTTCGCAGCTCTCAAGAAGGGTGACACGATACGCATTAAAGGCAAGGTCTCGCAGCCGCGTGCTTTTACCGTCGATCTTCGCGGTTGCGTGCTGCTTTAGCACTGCCGGCAGTCTCGTGATCGTCCGGGTAGGCCGCGAAAGCCGCGGGGAGCCTTTCCTTGAGTCAGGCAAAGAAATCGCTCAACGGCAAGGACGAGAGCCTTTTCGTGGTTATGGAGGTGGGATGAGCAAATCTACGGCCGGTTCACCCGGCACTCGGGCGTATAAAGACGAGGGTCTCAAAGTATCAGTGTTCGTTCTTAGGAATCTTAGGATCGGTTCAATTCACCCAGGCCTTGCCGACGGAAAGTGCTCATTTAGCGTGGATGAGGCTGCTTTTTCTCATCTTTCGGAGGATGTGTTTGTCGAATGTGAAGGCTCCGTTTATCGCTTGAGACCCCAGTTGCCTACCGGTCCGAATGGAGGTGGCGGATGGCACGTGACGGGCGATTGTGAGCAACTCGAGCCGGCGAAGGATAGTCCGCAGGGAGTCTACGTTAGATAGTTCTCGTCCCAGAACAGTAAGTGCTCGGAGTCATTGAAATTTATCGCGTCCG